>DATAYA010000207.1:0-12417 GCA_036272815.1 Acetobacteraceae bacterium | reverse complement strand
AGCGGCGGCGAGGGCTTCGGCGGCGCTTTCGTCGGCGGGGTCGGGGCGGGCGGAGCCTTCGTCGGGACCGGCGCCGGCGCGGGGGCGGGCGTCGCGGCCGGTGCCTGGCCCTTCTGGATCGGCTTCGGCGGTCCCACGAACTCCATCGTGATCGCCGACGTGTCGGGCGGCTCCGGCGGCCGGGCGAACGGGATCGAGACCAGCAGCGCCAGCACCACCAGCAGGTGCAAACCGGCCGAGAAGGCGGCGCCGCGGCGCAGACCGGTATCCATCATGCGCGCCGGCAAGCCTCAGCCGTGCGGCGCGGCCGCCGGCGCGGTCCCGCTCGTTCCTGACGCCCCTGGACCGGTCCCGTTCGTTCCCGACGCCCCCGGACCGGTCCCGCGTGTCGGAGATGTCGCCGCCGCGGCTCCGCTCGTCGGAGGCGTCGCCGCCGCGGCTCCGCTCGTCGGAGACGTCGCCGAGGTGTCGGGCGCGCTCGTCGGCGCAGGGCCGCCGACCGGCTGCTCGGCCAGCAGCGCGACCTTGGTGAAGCCGCCCTGGGTGATGGTGCCCATCACCTCCATGATCCGGCCGTAAGGCAGCGCCTTGTCGCCGCGCACGAAGATGCGCCGGTCCGGCTGGTTCTGCGCGATCGCCTGCAACTTGCTCACCAGCCCGGTCAGGTCGACGGCGGTGTCCTGCAAGTAGATCGTGCCCTTGGCGTCGACCGAGACGGTGATCGGCTTGGCATCCTGGTTGACCGGCTGCGCCGTCGTCTTGGGCAGGTCGACGTTGACCCCCGAGGTCATCAGCGGCGCCGTCACCATGAAGATGATGAGCAGCACCAGCATCACGTCGACCAACGGTGTCACGTTGATCTCCGATAGCGGCCGGTAGCGGCCGTTCCTTCCGTTGCCACGGCCGAGCAGCGGAGCAGCCATGGCTCAGGCCCTCTCCTCGGACTGCCGCGAGAGGATCGCGCCGAACTCGGCGGCGAACGCCTCCATTCTCCCGGCGAGGCGGGAGAGGTCGGTGCTGATCTTGTTGTAGGCGAGCACCGCCGGGATCGCGGCGACCAGGCCGATCGCGGTCGCGAACAGCGCCTCGGCGATGCCGGGGGCGACCACCGAAAGGTTCGTGTTGTGCATTGCGGCGATGGCGGAGAAACTGTGCATGATGCCCCAGACGGTGCCGAACAGGCCTACGAAGGGCGCGGTGGCGCCAACCGATGCCAGGAACACCATCCACCGCTCCTGCCGCTCCATCTCGCGCTGGATCGTCACCACCATCGCCCGGTCGACGCGCTCGCGCACGCTGGATCGCGTGACGTCGGCGCCGGCGACGCGGGCGCTGCGCCGCCACTCGCCCATGGCGGCACCGAACACCGCGGCGAGCGGGTGCGTGGGCTTGGTGCCCTCCGCGTCATAGAGTTCATCGAGGCTGCCGCCGGACCAGAACCGGTCCTCGAAGGCATCGGCCGACTGGTTGGCGCGGCGCAGCGCCGAATACTTCTCGAACACGATTGCCCAGACCCAGACACTGGCGGCGAGCAGCCCCAGGATCACCAGCTTCACCACGATATCCGCCTGCAGGAACAGGCCCCATAGCGAGAGGTCGCTGTTCGCCGCCGCCAGGTTCACCGCGTTCACCGTCCGATCCACTCAGTCCACTCCTTCTATGCCGCCGCCCGCCATTCCGTCGGCGGATGGCGCGAGCACCGCCCGCCAGCGCGCCGGGATACGCGCCGGCCGCCCGTCGCGCCACCGCACGCAAACCAGGCCGAGGTCAAGCCCCGCCAGGGCGTGCCCACGCGCCTGGGCGAGAGCCCGGAATTCCTGCCGCACGTCGATCGTCGCGGCCCCGATCGCACGCGACTCGGTCGTCACCTCGATCTCGTCATCGAGACGGGCGGGGCGCCAATACTCCAGATTGACGCGGCGCACCATGAACATCAGTCCATGCTGCGCGACCAGCGCCGCATGGGGGACGCCGCCCGCGCGCATCGCCTCGGTCCGCGCCCGCTCGGCGAATCGCAGGTAGTTCGCGTGATAGACGACCCCGCCCGTGTCGGTGTCCTCGAAATAGACCCGCAGGCGGTAGGTGTGGATCACGCGCCGGGCTCGCCCAGCAGGTCGGCCGGGCCGAGCAGGTCGGGCTGGCCGGGGATTGCCGGCGGCGGGATCATGCCGAGATGGTGCCAGCCCGGCATCCCCAGCATCCGGCCGCGGCTGGTGCGCAGCACGAGCCCCTCCTGGATCAGGTAGGGCTCGATCACGTCCTCCAGCGTGTCGCGCGCCTCGGCGAGTGCCGCCGCCAGCGTCTCGACGCCGACCGGGCCGCCGGCGTGGTGCTCGGCGATGCGAAGCAGATAGCGGCGGTCCATCGCGTCGAGCCCGAGCGCGTCGACCTCGAGCCGCGCCAGCGCCGCGTCGGCGCTCGCGCGGTCCACCTGGGCCTGGCCGGCGACGGCGGCGAAGTCGCGCACCCGGCGCAGCAGCCGGCCGGCGACGCGCGGCGTCCCGCGCGAGCGGCGCGCGATCTCGGCGGCACCATCGGCGGTGAGGTCGAAGCCGAGCAGGCGCGCGCCGCGGCGGACGATCAGCTCCAGTTCCGCGGGCGTGTAGAAGATGAGGCGCAGCGGGATGCCGAAGCGGTCGCGCAACGGGGTCGCCAGCAGGCCAGCGCGCGTGGTGGCGCCGACCAGCGTGAACGGCGAGAGATCGATCCGCACGCTGCGCGCGGCCGGCCCCTCGCCGATGATGAGGTCGAGCTGGAAATCCTCCATTGCCGGGTAGAGGACTTCCTCGATTGCGGGTTGCAGCCGGTGGATCTCGTCGATGAACAGCACGTCGCGCGGCTGCAGATTGGTCAGGATGGCGGCGAGGTCGCCCGCCCGCTGGATCACCGGCCCGGAAGTGGCGCGGAAACCGACGCCGAGTTCGCGGGCGACGATCTGCGCGAGCGTGGTCTTGCCGAGCCCGGGCGGCCCGTGCAGCAGGACATGGTCCATCGCCTCCCGCCGGCCGCTGGCGGCGGCGATGAACACCGCAAGATTCTCGCGACTGGCCTGCTGGCCGACGAAATCGGCGAGCGTCTGCGGCCGGAGCGAGGCTTCGGCGGCGTCTTCCTCGCTGCGCTCCGGGGCAAGTTGGCGGCTCACCGTGCCAGCTCCTTCAGCCCTTCGCGGATCAGCGCGTCGAGCGCGGCCTGATCGCCCAGCCGCGCCGTGGCGCGCCCGAGTGCTGCCTGCGCCTCCGGTCTGCGATAGCCGAGGTTGAGCAGCGCCGAGAGCGCATCCGCCGTCGGGCCGGTGGCCGCGGCCGGGACAAACACGGCACCCGTCCCGACCGGCATCGCCCCGGCGCGCTCGCGCAGCTCCGACAGCAACCGCAGCGCGAGCTTGGCCCCGACACCCGGCGCCCGTGTCAGCGCCGCCCGGTCGCCGGCCAGGATCGCGCCGGCCAGATCGGCGGGCGAGAGCGCCGACAGCACCCCGAGCGCCACTTTCGCACCCACCCCCTGCACCTGCATCAGCAGCCTGAACCAATCCCGTTCCGCCGGCTCGGCGAAGCCGTAGAGCGTGATCGCGTCCTCCCGCACCATCGTCTCGACTAGCAGCCGCGCCGCGACCGGCGGGGAGGGCAGGGCGGCGAGGGTGCGGGTGGACGCCTGCACGAGATAGCCGACGCCGCCCACCTCCAGCACGCAGCGCCCGTCCTCCAGCGCCGCAACCGTCCCGGTCAGCAGCGCGATCACCGCCCCGCCGCCCAGGCCAGCCGACTCGCGCGGTGGTGTGCGTGGCAGATCGCGACCGCCAGCGCGTCCGCCGCATCCGATCGCCGGAGAACCGCGCCGGGCAGCAGCCGCCGCACCATCGCGGCCACCTGGTCCTTGGCCGCACCTCCGGTGCCGACCACCGCCTGCTTGACCGCCATCGCGCCGTATTCCGCGACCGGCAGACCGGCCAGCGCCGGTGCGAGGAGCGCGATCCCCCGCGCATAGCCGAGCTTCAGCGTCGACTGCCCGTTACGGTTCACGTAGGTCTGCTCGACCGCCGCCTCGTGGGGGCGCCATTCGGCGAGGATCGCGGCCAGTGCGTCGTGCAGCACCCGCAGGCGGAGGGACACGGCATCGTCGGCATCGGTCCCGACCACGCCGTCGCCGAGATGGCGCAGCCGGCTGCCCTCGATTTCGATCACGCCCCAGCCGGTGTGCCGCAGGCCGGGATCGATGCCGATCAGCCGCAGCGCCGTCACCAGTGCGCCGGGGATCAGGCCGAGAGCCGCTGCAGCACGGCTTCGGGGATGTCGAAATTGGCAAAGACGTTCTGCACGTCATCGCTCTCCTCGAGGGCATCGACCAATTTCAGCACCGCCACCGCGCGGTCCTCGTCGAGCGTCACCGCGGTGGTCGGCCGCCATTCCAGCCGCGCTGCCTCGGGCGGGCCGAAGCGGGCTTCGAGCGTGTCGCGCACGGTGAAGAAGTCCTCGACCGCGCACGTGATCTCGTGCCCGTCCGTGTCCGACACAGCCTCCTCCGCCCCCGCCTCGATCGCAGCCTCCAGCATTGCATCCGCGCTCGCCGCCGCCTCCGGGTAGCGGACGACCCCGAGTCGGGCGAACAGGAAGGAGACGGAGTTGGTCTCGCCGAGCGCGCCGCCCGCCTTGCTGAAGGTCGAGCGCACGTCGGAGGCGGTGCGGTTGCGGTTGTCGGTCAGCGCCTCGACGATGACGGCGACCCCGCCGGGGCCATAGCCCTCGTAGCGCACCTCCGCATAGTCCTCGCCGCCGGCCGCACCGGCGGCCTTCTTGATGGCGCGATCGACCGTGTCCTTCGGCATGTTCGCCTCCCGCGCGGCGGCGACCGCGGCGCGCAGGCGCGGGTTGGAGCCCGGCTCGGGCAGGCCCTGGCGGGCGGAGACGGTGATCTCGCGGATGATCTTGGCGAACTGCCGCGCCCGGCGCGCGTCCTGCGCGCCCTTGCGGTGCATGATGTTCTTGAATTGCGAATGGCCGGCCATCGCCGCTGCTCGTGACCCTGTATGGTGGCGGGAAGAGCGGCTTCTAGCACGCGGGCGGGGGCGGGCGAAGGTGACGCGGCCCGATCCGATCGCGGCTCTGGCAACGGCGGCCGTCCGGCGTCAGGATGGCGCTGCCGCCCCGGCGGAGCGCACAAACGGGGCGGAGCGCACAACGGGACGGAGACCGCGCCCATGAAAGAGTTCGTCCGGGAATACGTCCCGGAACACGTCCCGGAACACGTCCCCGGCCGCTCGCACGTTGCCGGCACGCCGGCGCTCGACCGCTACTATGCCGACCTTGAAGCCGGCGCCATGGGCGCGCTGTGGACCGTCGCCAACGCGATCGAGCCCTGGCAGCCGAAGCCGCCGACTTGGCCGATGCTCTGGCCCTGGTCGCAGACGCGGCCGGCGGTGCTGCGGGCGCTCGACCTGGTGCGGCCGGAGCAGGCGGGACGGCGCGTGGTGATGCTGGTCAACCCCGGCGCGCGCGCGATCAGCGCCGCGGTCGGCCTGCTCTACACCGGCGTGCAGGTGATGGGACCTGGCGAGTGCGCCTCCGCCCATCGCCACGCCGCCGCGGCGCTGCGCTTCATCATGGAAGGGCAGGGCGCCTACACGATCGTCGATGGCGAGCGCATCCCGCTTGGCCCCCGCGATTTCGTGCTGACGCCCTCCGGCACGTGGCACGATCACGGCGTCGATCCCGAGGGCCGCGTCTGCATCTGGCAGGACGGGCTCGACATCCCGCTGGTCAATGCGCTCGATGCCAATTCCTTCGAGGTGCATCCCGACCTGCACCAGACGGCGGACAAGCCGGTCGATGCCTCCTGGGCGCTGTACGGCGCCGGCTTTCTGCAACCGGCTTCGCACCGCGGCGGCTGGACGCGGCGGCATTCGCCGCTGCTGCGCTATCCCTGGGACCAGACCTACGATGCGCTGCTTGCCGCCGCGGCGGCGCGGGAAGAATCCCCGTTCGATGGCGTGCTGATGGACTACGTCAATCCCGCGACCGGCGGCCCGGTGATGCCGACGATCGGGGCGGCGATGCAGCGCCTGGCACCCGGCGAGCACACGCGCGCGCATCGCCATACCGGCAGCACCGTCTATCAGGCGGCGAAGGGCAGCGGCTTCTCGATCATCGACGGGCGGCGCTTCGACTGGGCGGAACGCGACATCTTCGTCGTCCCGTCTTGGGCGGTGCATGAGCACGCCAACACCTCCGATCGTGATGATGCCTGCCTGTTTTCATTTCACGACCTGCCCGTGCTGCGGGCGCTCGGCCTCTACCGCGAGGCGGCGCACGGGCGCGGGGACGGCCGGCAGGAGGTCCTCGCCTGACCCGCGTCGCCGCCATCACGATGGCCTACAACGAGCCGGACTTCCTGCCGATCTGGCGGCGCCACTACGCGCGGCAGGTGGGCGAGGCGAACTGTGTCGTGGTCGATCACGGCTCGGACGACGGCAGCACCGCGGATCTCGGGGCCGCACGGGTGATCCGCCTGCCGCGCTCGCCGCTTGATGAGGCGTGGCGCGCCCGGCTGATCGGCGATCTCTGCGCCGAGCTGCTCGGGGACTACGACGCGGTGATCCACGCCGATGCCGATGAGCTGCTGCTCGCCGATCCGGCACGGTTCGGCGATCTCGCCGACTATGCGGCGTGGATGCCGGGCGAGGCCGCAACCGCGATCGGACTCGACGTGCAGCATCTGCCCGACGAGGAACCGGCGTTCGACTTCACCCGCTCCGTCGGCGCGCAGCGGCGATGGGCGCGCTTCGCCGCCTCGATGTGCAAGCCCGCGCTGGTGCGCCGGCCGGTCGGCTGGGCACCAGGATTTCATTGCGCGGCCGAGGTGTCGGTTTCGTTCGACGCGCTCTATCTGTTCCATCTGCGCTACATTGACCTCGACCGCGGCCTTGCGCGGCTGGCGAAGACACGATCGATGCCGCAGGCGAGCGCGCAGGCGAACCAGCATCACCGGGTCGCGGACACAGCGTGGGAGGGCATGGTCCGCCGCATCGCCCAACTGCCCCACACCAGCATTGCCTTCGATGCCGCCACGCCGCCAATCGCCGACTGGCTCGGGCGGCTCCGCGCCAGCATGGCGGGGCGAGAGGCCGAGACCTATCGCTACGACCTGGGGCTGGCGGGCGACGCGCTGTGGGATATCCCCGCTGACTTCCGTGCGGCGCTGTAGGCGCGCCGGGCGACCCCAAGCTGGCAGCTTCGGTCTCGCGTGCTATAGGCCGGGCGTCTGATCCCGGAGCCTATCCGCCGATGCCGTCCGACGCTGCGCCCCCGGTCGCGCGGGCCGCACCGCTTGCTGCCGTCACCATCGCCGCGCCCGCGGCGACCGGGGCGGCGTCGCGGCGGCGGAGCGGCGGCCTCGACCTCGCCCGCGCCGCGGCGATCGCGGCCGTCCTCGTCTCACACCTGCTCAGCGTCCGTCCGCTCGGGCCGCGCGCGGCCGCCGCCACCGTCTATCTCGGGGCGGCCGGTGTCGAACTCTTCTTCTCCCTTAGCGGCTTCCTGATCGGGCGGTTGCTGATCGACCTCGCCGAGGGCGGCCTGCGACCGGCCCGGATCGGCCGCTTCCTCGGCCGACGCTGGCTGCGCACGCTGCCGCTCTATTATGCGGTGCTGGGCTTCTCGATCTGGCTGTTCGCCCGGCCCGACTGGCCTTCGCTTTTCTTCATGCAGAATTTCTACCCCGAGGCGTCGCGCGTCGTGCCGGTCTCGTGGTCGCTGGTGATGGAGGAGTATTTCTACGCGCTGTTTCCCGCGTTCCTGGTCGTGGGCGGGTGGCTCGCCGGCGGCCGGCTGCGGGGCGTGGCGCTGGTGCGCAGCGTGGCGCTTGCGGTGATCGCGGTGGCGACGGCATGGCGCTTCGCTGCCGCCTTTGGCGCCGTCGTGCCGGCGGAATCGTGGTTCCACACGGCTCCGCTCGGACGGCTCGACTGCGCCGCCTATGGTGTCCTCGCGGCCTGCGTCGCGCGCCGCCCCGGGCTGGCGCGCGTGCCGGCCGGATGGGCAATTGCGCTCGGGCTGCTCGGCGCGGCATCCGTGGCGGTGCTGTTCCTGGTCGCCGCCGAACCGGCGCTGCGGGCGGGCTCGGGCTTCGCCGCGTGGGGCTGGCTCTATCGCCCGCTGCAATGGTCGCTGCTCGACGCCTGCTTCGCCGTGCTGGTCTGGGGGCTGTGGCGGCGCCTCCCGCGCCTGCCCGCCGGCCTGGCCGGGCCGGCTCTGGCGCTCAGCACGCTGTCCTATTCCCTCTATTTGACGCACCTGTTCCCGATCGCCTTCCTGCTGCCCGGCCTCGTCGCGCGCTTCGGCGGCAGCCTTGGAGGCCTGTTCTGCGGCGCTGCGATGCTGCCGCTTGCGGCCTGCACCTGGGCGCTGATCGAGCGGCCCTTCCTCGCCTTGCGCGACCGCGTCCTGTCCGCCTGATGGACGCCGCCACCCCCGCCTCCCTGCGTGCAGCGCCGTCCGAGACCAGCCGCGTGCTGCTCGCGCGGCTGTGGCGCGAGCACATCCGCCACCATCGCTCGCGATTGCTGGCGATCCTCGTCCTGACGCTGGTGATGTCGGCGCTGACCGCGCTCTATCCGGTGGTGATCGACCGCGCCTTCGCCATGTTCGCCGCCAAGGACCGCCGCATCCTCTATCAGGTACCGGCGCTGATCCTGGCCGTCACCGTCGCCCGTGCCGCCGCCCTCTATGCGCAGAATGTGCGCGTGCAGCAGATTGTTTTGCTGGTGATCCGCGAGTTGCAGGACCGGATGTTCGGCCATCTGGCCCGCGCCGACCTCGCCCGCATTGAGCGCGAGGCGCCGGCGACGCTGGCGGCGCGCTTCACCACCGACGCCGCCATCATCCGCGAATCCCTGACGCGCACGGTCAACGGCGTCGCCGATGCGCTGCAGGTCATCGGCTTGGTCGCCTCGATGGTCTATCTCGACTGGCTGCTCAGCCTGATCGCGCTGGCGCTCTACCCACTCGCGGTGTTGCCGGTGCAGCATATCGGCCGCCGCATCCGCCGCGCCTCGGGCGGGATGCAGGAACGCATGGGCGAGACGGCGGCGCTGCTCAACGAGAGCTTCGCGCAGGCCCGCACCGTCCGCACGTACGGGCTGGAGGCGGCCGAGAGCGCCCGCGCGGCCGACGCTTTCGGCGGCCTCTACGGGGCGCTGCTGCGGATGGCGCGGAGCCGGGCAAGGCTCGATCCGGTGATGGAGGTGCTGGGCGGCGCCGCCGTCGCCGCGGTGCTCGGCTTCGCGGGCTGGCGGGCGGCGGTGGGCGCGGGCAATGTCGGCGTGTTCACCGGCTTCGTCTCCGCGCTCATTTTCGCGGCCCGGCCGCTGCGCGGGCTCGGCTCGCTCAATGCGGCGTTGCAGGAGGGGCTGGCCGGGCTCGCCCGCGTCTTTGCCGTGATCGACGAGCGGCCCGCCATCGTCGACCCGCCTGGCGCCGTCGCACTCCCCGCCGGGCGCGGGCACCTGCGCTTCGAGGACGTGCGCTTCATCTATCCCGACGGCAGGCACGGCTTGCGCGGACTCGATTTTGCGGCCGAGCCCGGCCTGACGGTGGCCCTTGTCGGCCCCTCGGGCGCCGGCAAGTCGACCGCCCTGTCGCTGATCCCGCGCCTCTACGACGTCGCCGGCGGGCGCATCCTGCTCGACGGCGCCGATCTGCGCGCCGTCTCGCTCGCCAGCCTGCGCGCGGCGATCGCCTATGTCGGGCAGGACACGCTGCTGTTCGACGACACCATCGCCGCCAACATCCGCATGGGGCGGCCGGATGCGAGCGAGGCCGAGATCGAAGCCGCCGCCGCGGCCGCCGCCGGGGGCTTCATCGCCGACCTGCCCGAGGGAATGCAGACCCGCGTCGGCCTCGGCGGCCAGTGCCTGTCGGGCGGCCAGCGGCAGCGCGTGGCGCTGGCCCGCGCGCTGCTGCGCAACCCGCGCATCCTGCTGCTCGACGAAGCGACCAGCGCGCTCGACGCCGAGAGCGAGGCCGCGGTGCAGGCGGCTCTGGCCCGGCTGCGCGCCGGCCGAACCACGATCGTGGTCGCGCACCGGCTCTCGACCGTGCGTGACGCCGACCTCGTGGTGGCGCTGGCGGAAGGCCGCGCGGTCGAGTGGGGAACTCACGCGGAGTTGTTGGCGTGCGACGGCTTGTATGCGAGGCTGGTGCGCACGCAGGCATTCGCGGTCTGAGAGCGGGCACAGCCTGAAGGCAGCAATCGGCATGGCGACGGCGCGGGTGGCAAACGGACAGAGCTTTACCGCGAGCGGTGCCAGCGCGCTCGGCGGCGGTCCGACGCCGATCGGCTGGACCGGCACTATCACCGGCACTGCGCAGACCAGCGACGCCGTCTGGACCGCGTTCGCCGACACGATGGCCGCCGAAATCCTATCGACCAATGCCGGCAACGGCATCGCCCAGGGCAGCACCGCCTTCACCGACCCCTCGCTGCTGGCGCTCGGCGGCCCGCAAGCCGCGAGTGGGCTCGCCGTCGATGGCGACCCGGTTACCAACCCCACCGACGGGGGCGCCGCCTACACGTTGAGCTATCAGTTCGCGCAGCCGATCCCGGCCGGCAGCACCGTGCTGCTGTGGGACCCGGGGGCCAGCGAGCGCAACAACGGCCCGTTCACCTTCGCGCTCTCGGCTTCCCTCGGCGGCAGCACGGTCGGCACCGCCGGCTGGTCATTTCAGGTGGTCAATCCGTTCGGCGGCACACCGCTGTCGCAGATCACGACCGATGCAGCGGGCGGGCAGGTGGTGGTCGACGCCTACAACGTGCAGACCGTGCCCGACAGCGTCGTGGAGATCACCACCAGCACGCCGATCGACAGCCTGACGCTCGTGGCACAGACGATCGCCTTCGACCTGTTTGGCTTGGCGCTGCCGGACGGCGGCGCGCAGATCGACACCGGCCGCATGGCGCTCTCCGACGGCGGCATCAGCGCCCGCATCTGGGGCGGCCTCGGCACCGACACGCTCGCCGGGACCACGGGAGATGACACCATCACCAGCGGCACCGGCCGCAACCTGATCTTGCCGGGTACCGGCGCCGACCTGATCCTCTCGCATGGCACCGACACGATCCTGGGCGGCACCGGCAGCGATACCATCTTCGCGACCGGTGCGGCCTTGGTCGGCGGCGACGCGCAGCCGCTGTTCTTCGTCAACGGCAACGCGCCGGGCACCGTCGTGGGCGCCGCCGGCGCCGGACCCGACATCATCAACGGGGGTGCCGGCGGCGGTCTCTATGCCGGCGGCAGCGGCGGCGGCAACGTGCTGTTCGGCGGGACCGGCAACAGCGTGCTGTTCGGCATCGCGTCGGGCGACTTGCTCCTGGCCGGCGGCGCCAGCACCGATGAACTGGTCGCGGGCGCCGGCAACGAGACGCTCTCCGGCCTCGGCTCGAGCGGGGCGGTCGTGTTCTACGGCGGTCCGGGTAACGACCTGATGGGTGGCGGCAGCGGCGCCGGCACATTCATCGCCGGCACCGGCGACGACACGATGCTGGCCGGGTCCGGCCCCGACACTTTCTATTTCGCCTCCGGCGCCCCCGGCCGCGCCGACCTCGTGTTCGGCTTCGATCCCGGCCAGCGCGACATGCTGGCCTTGTACGGCGCCGATCCCGCCGCCGTGCTGGCCGACCAGGTGGTCAGCGGCGGCAGCACGGTGCTGACCCTGCCGGACCAGAGCACCATCACGTTCGCGGGGGTATCCGGCCTGACCGCGGCCGCTTTCGCCTAAGATTGGGCGGCCCCTTGCGTGCTGCCCAGGGCGATGTAACTAGGGGTCTCTGACCGATCGGTCACTCGTGCGGAACCCCCGAGCGGCTCGTGACGTTGCGCGCCCTGACCTGGCCGGGCTGCGCGGCGAGGCCATTTCTTCCAGGGCCGAGCACGGAGCGCGCCGATGGACGACAGCCGCGAGGTCAGGGACCGGCAGGACGCCGCCGGTGCGCCGTCCGAGCAGCGCCAGAGCCGCGCCGACGCGCCGTCACGCGATCGGGGCGACGCACCCACCCGCGAACGTCCGCCGGCCGAGCAGAAGCCGCGCGGAGCAACGCCGCGCGACGGCAGGGACGCCGGAGGAGACCAGGGCGGCGGCAAGCAGCAGGGGCGAAAGCGGCACAGCAGGCTGCCGCTGATTGCGCTCGGCATCTTCATCGTGATCGCGGCGGCGGGGGGCACCTGGTACTGGTGGAGCACGCGCAATCTGCAAGACACGGACGACGCCTACACTGACGGCCGTTCGGTGCAGATCTCCCCGCGCATCGCTGGCCAGGTGGTCCAGCTCGCCGTCCACGACAATGAATTCGTCCGTGCCGGCGATCTGCTGGTGGCGATCGACCCGCGCGACGACCAGGCGGCGCTGGACCGGGCGCAGGGGGCCTATG
>DATAYA010000206.1:0-5200 GCA_036272815.1 Acetobacteraceae bacterium | reverse complement strand
GGTTGGTCGGCGTGGCAGGAGGATGGCGGGTTCGTGCGGCGGCTTCGGTGAAGCGGATCACCGCATGTCCGGCGCAGACGCGCAGGCGGTGATGCAGGTAACGCGGCGGGCGCGATGGCCGCGTGCGGGCGGGATCAGGCGGTGTCGATCAGCGCCGCATAAAGGGATGCAAGCCGGGCGGTGAGCGGTCCGCGCATCGGCAGCGGCCGTCCGTCGATGCGGCGCACCGGCGTGATGCCGCCGAACGTGCCGGTGACGAACGCCTCCTCCGCCTCGGCCAGCGCCTGGGGCGGGGAATCGGCACAGATGAGCGGCAGGCCGTGCCGCTCGCACAGCGCAATCACCTTCGACCGGGTGATGCCGGCGAAGCAGGCGAGACCGGTCGAGGTGCAGACCCGGCCGCCGCGCACGAAGAAGAAATTGGTCGCGTTGCAGGTCGAGACGAAGCCCGCATCGTCGAGCATCAACGCCTCGTCCGCGCCTTTCGCCCGCGCCTACTGGAGCGCCAGGATCAGCGGCAGGCGGCTGTGTGAGTTGAGCTGCATGTCGAACTGGTCCGGCCGCGTGCAGCGGACGGAGACGGTCGCGAGCGAGAGGCCCTCCCGCGCCAGCGCAGGGTTCGGCACCTTGTGCTCGGCGATGATGACGATGGTCGGGTGGCCGAGGCTCTGCGCCGGGTCCTGGCTCGGCGTCGATTTCGGCCCGCGCGTGACCATCAGGCGGATATGCACGCCGTCGGACATCGCATTGCCGGCGCAGGTTTCTTCCAATGCCCGCAACAGGCCGGCGCGGTCGAGGCCGATGTCGAGCCCGATCGCGGCGGCGCCGCGCGCGAGCCGGTCGAGATGCTCGGCCGCGAACAGCAGCCGGCCGCGGTGCAGGCGGAAACCCTCCCAGACGCCGTCGCCGGCGATGAATCCGGCGTCGAACACCGAGACCATCGCCGCCTCGCGCGGCACCAGCGCGCCGTTGAGCCAGATGCGGATGGCGGCGTTGCGCGGGTCGGGCGCGGTCGCCTGACTGCCGGGCATTTTTATTCCACCGGAATCCGGGCGGCGATAATGGCGAGGGTGTCGCCGCGCGCGGCGGCGCGGCTGCGGGCGCGGACGAGCAGCCCGATCGCGACCAGCGCGGCGATGGCACTCTGGAACAGCGGCTGGAATGGCAGGGCGGTGTGCGGCAGGACCGCGATCGAGGCGATCAGAACCAGCGTGACCAGCACCGAGACCACTGCCGCCGCGATCACGGCCGGCTCGCGCCCGAGACCGCCAGCCCAGGCCGGCGCCCGCGCCCCCTGCCCCGTCAGCCGCAGCGCGCCCACCGCCAGCAGCAGCCAGATCAGCAGCAGGCTGAATGCGCGGATCACCACGCCGAGCGCCCAGCCGATCGCCACCGACTGCACCAGGAACAGCGAGGCGAGGCCGGCGGTCAGCAGCAACGCGGCCAGCGGCACGTGCCGGGCGCTGGTCTGTCCGAAAACCGCGGGCAGCATTCCGTCCTGCCCCCAGGCGAAGACCAGCCGCGACGTCGTCATCATCTGCGGCCCGAGCGTCTTGCCGACGATCAGCGCCACCGCGAACTCCAGGGCAACCCCGAGCCAGTGCGGCGCCAGCAGCCCGACCAGGCCGGGCGCCGTCGCCAGCGTCGTGTGCTTGCCTGCGATCAGCGCCGTGATCGCCCACCAAGGGGCGGCGTGGAACAGCGCGAAGCTGACCAGCGTGTAGAGCACCAGCGCCACCAGCCAGCCGAGGACGACGCCGCGCGGCATCACCCGGGCCGCGTCGCGCGCCTCGCCGCCGAGCGCCGGGGCGGCGCTGATGCCGCCATAGGCGAAAACGAACAGCGTGCAGACCGAGAGGAAGGCCCCGAAGCTGCCGGGTTGGTCGTGCGCCGGCGGGATGATCGCGATACGCGCGCGGCTGGCAGCCAGCGCCACGAAATGCGCCGGCGGGGTCGCGAAGCCGTAGATCACGATGATCGCGGCCGTGGCGATGATGAGGCCGAGCAGCACCGAGACGAAGCGGCCGTAATTGTGCACGCCGAACGCGTGAATGGCGAAGATCGTCCAGATGGCGCCGAGGCCCAGCACCAGCCGCCCCGCCGAGGTGAGCAGCACGGCACCCGGCAGGCCGAGGCCGGAGATCGCCTCCGACAGGAAGGACGAGAAGGCGAAGGCGATGAAGCCCATCGCCGCGGTGACGCTGAGCCACCAGAGGAAGCTCACCACGAAGCCCGCCGGCATCCCGAGCGTGCGGGCGATCCAGACATAGGCCGAGCCGGATCGCGGCAGGACGGCGGAAAACCGCGCGAAGAGATGCGTCTTGGTGACCAGCAGCAGGCCGGTCACCAGCATCGCCAGCGGCACCAGCCCGCGCGCGGCCGGATAGACGCCGAGCGCCTGGACGGCGACGAAGTTGATCCCGGCGCCGTATTCGCCGGCGACCGCGGAGGCGACGATCGCGAGCAGCCCGACCGACTTGGTCAGCCGGTATGCTCCCGCCTGGATGCCCGGCGCGAGCCGCTCCGTGTCCATTCCTGCGATCCCCCTCTCAGAGCTGCCCGAAGGCCGCGATCACGACGGTGATGAGCCCGAGCCCGAGATTGACGTGGATCAGCCGGCGCACGGGGGCGAGCGTGTCCGGCGCCGGCGCCGCACGGAACCGGCGCCACGGCCCGAAGAACATCCAGACGAACACCACCGCCATGACCAGGCCCAGCAGGTTCATCACGTTGACGCTCCATGGCACGGCGCCGAAGCCGCCGAACGCCGCGAACACCATCGCATAGCCGGTCACCACCATCACCGGCATCGCGACCCAGACGATGCCGAGGAACCGCCGCAGCACCTCGACAAGCAGCGCCAGCCGAGCCGCCGGGTCGATCGCGGCCAGCGCCGGGCGCAGCACCAGCAGCGCGAAGAACATCCCGCCCACCCAGATGACGGCGCCGAGCAGGTGGATTGCCAGCAGCAGATCGGTCCCGGTCATCGCAAAACCCCTTCGATCTCGGCGAGCACGGCCCGCAGTTCGGTGGCGGCCACCGATCGCGGCGCCGATTCGGTGACGCCCATGCCGGCGGCGAAGGCGTGCGCGAAGCCGGCGCGGTTGCCCAGTGTCGCCGCCAGCACCGGATGACCCAGACGTGCCAGCTCCGCCTCGACGCGGGCGCGCAGGCGGCCGGCGGCGGGGGCGCGGTTGAGCATGATGCGGGCCGGCCGGCGTTCCTCGGCGGCGAGGTGCAGCGTGCCCTCGGCGGCCCAGAGGTCGGGCGGGCTCGGCTGCATCGGCACCAGCACGAGGTCGGCGCCGCGGACGGCGAGCCTGGCATCCGACGCGATCTGCGGCGGCGTGTCGATCAGCACCACGTCATACGCGCGGCGGAGCCGGTCGAGTTCGGCGGCGGTGCGCCAACCGGCGACCTCGGCGAGTGCCACCGCCGGTGTGCGCCCGCCGCGCAGCGTGTGCCAGCGGGCGAGGCTGTGCTGCGGGTCGATGTCGAGGATGGCGACGCGGGCGGTCGCGGCCCAAGCGGCGGCAAGACTGGCCGCGAGCAGGGTCTTGCCCGCGCCGCCTTTCTGCTGCGCCACGGCGATCGTCACTGGCATCGCAGTCCCCCGCCGCGGAGCCGCAACCAACGCCGGGCTGCCGCGGTGAAGCGACCTTGCACAGCGGCAACGTCATTGCAAAGCCAGTCAGCGTCGCCGCTGCCCAAAACCACGCAGCGCCGCCGCTGCCCGGCCAGGGTGTGACCGGCTTCATAGACGCCCGTGCGTGCGGACGTCAGTATCGGAACGGTACAGGGAGGCAGCGACGCCGATGGAACCCGATTCGACGCCGCCCGTCGTGGTCGTCATCCTGCTCCTGGCGCTCCTCGCCGCGGCATGCTCCGATCCGTCGATCCGCGCGGCGGTGGCGGCGATGTCGCAGGCGGCCCGGGTCGGGCAACTACAGTCTCCCGCCGCCTCAGCCGAGCCGGGCGCGGACGCCGGAGGCGGGCTGTCAATTATCCAGACGCCTTGGCGTTGATGAACCGCAGCGTATTCCGCGTGCCGTTCAACGAAAACAAACCTGTAGTTTAGCGAAATAAACATTTGCTTGTGTAAATACTTAGCAAAATGCAAGCGACGCGCCCTTGCGCGAACGCCTGACGCGAAGATCGGCGGAAGCGCTCCCGTCCTCGGGAATGCCACGGAAAGCCAGCTTTCATCACGCATCCAAGTCCGTCCGGGACGCAGCGCGTGTCTTCGCCGCTGTCTTCGACCTCGACGGCATCTCGCGTGTCGGGAGGATTTACATCACGCCACGACAACCGTCTGATTTGCGTGGGGTTGAGGGAATAGTCTCGGATTTAAACGCGTGATTTCGTCCTGGCACGACATTTGCGGAGGCGTGCTCGTCACTTTTTCCGAGGGAATAACCATGTTGCGTCACATCCGATGCGCGGCGGTCATCGCCGCCGCCGCCAGCTTCGCCATCACCGGCGCTGCCCATGCCACCGTCGTCTCCGGCAGCGCCACGTTCGCCGACACGAGCAACATCAACGACCTTTCCGTCCAGGGCGCCTTCAATGGCACTGGGCACAATGGCGAAGACTTCAGCGTAAATGCGACCGTGGGTGGCAGTGCGGTGTCGATCACCGATTTCCTGACGCTGGGCGCGAACATAAACTCCAATAGCCAGCAAACCGTCACCGACAACATCTCCGTCACGTTTGCGATCACGGATCCTGGAACCGGAAACGGATCGCTAGGCGGCGGCGTGACGGAAGACCAGACCGTAACCGGCCACAGCCAGCACACTTCGGACAGCGGGTCGGTAACTTGGGACGGTCCTCTCACGATCGCACTCAGCGACGGCGACGATCTCATCATCACTCTGAGCAGCGCCGACTTGACCAGCCACTCCTGCGATAGCGACGTCTGCGGCGACGTGAACGCCACTTTCCAGCTGACCCACCCGACCCCGCCCCCCGCCTCGGTCCCCGAGCCCGCCACGCTCGCCCTGCTCGGCAGCGGTCTGCTCGGCCTCGGCTTCGTGAGCCTGCGCAAGCGCGGCTGAGTCGCGCGGCCGTCCAGGTCATGTCCTGGCGGGACGGCACGGCCGCGGGGCCGGTCGGGGAGGCGCTTGCTGCAGGCACCTCCCCGACCGTGCCCCCGGTGGCGGATCAGTCGAAGCCCGGCGGCTGCTCGAACCCCCGCCAG
>DATAYA010000205.1:0-13081 GCA_036272815.1 Acetobacteraceae bacterium | reverse complement strand
TCTATGACCAAGGTGGCGCAGCGCTGAACGCCCTGCCGGCGGACACAGCGTCGCTGCGGTTGCTTGCCGATCAGACGGCTGAGGTGCTGGCGGGCGTGGCGTGCGCGCTCAACGGGCTGGCGCTCCTCGTCGGGGATCTTGCTCGGCCGGTTCCGCGCCGTGCGGGTATTCGGCTGCATGTGCCGGACTGGCAGCCCCCGCTGGTCGACGCAGCGCGCGTCTTGGTTGCGGTTGGTGCCGTCGAGCTGTTCTGGATCGTCACCGCATGGCCGAATGGCTCCGAAGCCATAACCTTCGCGTCAGTCGGCACGATTCTGCTCGGCCCGCGGGGCGAGGAAGCCTATCCGGCGGCCATGAGTTTCACAATCGGTACCCTTCTCACCGCGGCTCTCGCGGCGATCATTGGCTTCGCGTTGCTGCCGACGTTGACGACCTTCGTCGCTTTTAGCCTCGCGATCGGCCTTGTTCTGGTGCCCGCTGGCGCAGGGGTGGCCCAGTCGTGGCATACGCCGATGTTTACTGCCATAGCAGCGTTCTTTTGTTTTCTCCTCGCGCCGACGAACGAAATGAGCTACGACCCTCTGCAATTCTACAATGCGTCAGCGGCCGCAGTCGCAGGCCTGGGTAGTGCCGCGCTCTCGTTTCGCTTGCTGCCGCTGTTGCCTGCGGCATCGCGGGCGCGTCGGCTTCTCAGTCTCACGTTACGCGATCTCCGGCGCCTCGCGAGGGGCAGAATTCCCCAGGCATCGCAGGGCTGGGAGGATCGCGTCTATAGCCGCCTCTCCGTCCTGCCGAACTCGGCCGCGCCGCTCCAGCGCTCGCAGCTTTTGGCAGCGCTGTCGGTCGGTGGCGAGATCATCCGCCTTCGCAACATCTGTCACCGCCTCGATCTTGGCTCAGGTCTTGATGAAGCGCTTGAAGCTTTGGCGCGAGGCAGTAGCGCGGCGGCGCTTGCCAAACTTGCCAATCTTGATGTCGCGCTCGCGGCTCGACCGGGCACGGCCGCTCTCCGGGGCCATGCCGGGCTGCTCGCGATCTCGGAGGCGCTTACCGAACACGCCGCGTATTTCGACGCAGTAGCGTCCGGATGACGAAGTTCGCGACCTTATTGCACCGGCCATATGAACGGCCGCGGCGGGACCGGCGGCATGGGCGCGCGCGCCGGCAGCAGCGCCGGCCACGGAGACTCTGCCTGTCGTCTCACCCGAACAGGAACGCGACCCGGTCCGCCTCCAGCACGGCACAGGTGAGCGGGCCGCCCAAGACCGCGCCGGTGTCGAGGCCGATGCGGTTCGCCCGGATTTGCGGCTCGCGCGCCGGCGTGTGGCCATGCACCACCACGGCGCCGAGATCGCCGCGGTGCGACAGGAACGGCTCGCGCATCCACAGCAGGTCCTCGCGCGACTGTCGCGCGACCGGCACGCCCGGACGGATGCCGGCATGGACGAACAGGTAGCCGCCCGCCGCGTGGTGCAGCGCGAGCCCGGCCAGCAGCGCGCGATCGCGGGCCGGCACCGCCTCGCGCCAGCGCTCCGGCGGGTCGTCGGCCGAGGCCCCCCAGCTCGCCAGCGACGCCGCCGCCCCGTTGGCGAGCCAGTGCGGCACGGCGCCGGCCTCCGTGCCTGCCAGCGCCGCCAGCATCATCGCCTCGTGATTGCCCATCAGGCTCACGACGCGGAGGCCAGGCGCGGGTGGACCGGCCGCGAGCAGGCGGACCACGCCCGCACTGTCCGGCCCGCGATCGACGTAGTCGCCGAGATGCACCAGCGTCGCCGCCGCGATCGGCCGGGAGGCGAGGTCGCCGGCGATCATCCGGTGCATCGCCGCCAGCCGCTCCGCGCAGCCATGCACGTCGCCGACCGCATAGACGCGGGCACCGTCCGGCAGCCGGCCCGGGCTCGGGGAGAAATTCAGCATACCAGCGCAGGATAGGACGAGGACCCGCCGCGCGCGAATCCCCGCCCGCCGGCAGGCGGGGCGACAGGCGAGGTCGCGCGATTGTGCGGCGAGGTGCTGTCGATGCGGCGCGGCCAGATCGTTCGATGCCGGGACCCGAGGGGAGACGCCTATGCGGACACTGTACGATGCTCAGCGCCTGACGTTGCCGCAGGGTGCCGCGCGGCACCCGGTCACCTGGATCGCCCTGCTGATGCTGGGGTGTTCGGTGCTGGTGCTGCTGCCGGTCATCGTCTCGCCATATCCGCCGCTGGCCGATTACCCGAATCATCTGGCGCGATCGTATATCCTGCTCAACCTGTCGCATTCGGCGACGCTGCAGCGCTATTATCGCAACGTGATGCAGGCGCAGCCGAATCTCGCCCTGGATCTGGGAATTCCCGCCCTGGCGCACGTAATGCCGATCTGGACGGCGGGACGGGTGTTTGTCGGCCTGACTTTGCTGGCGATGAGCGGCGGCTGCATCCTGCTGCACCGCGCCTTGCATGGGCACTGGTCGAGCTGGCCGGTGATCGGCTTTCTTTTTGTCTACAATCGACTTTTTCTCTGGGGTTTTCTCGGTTTCCTGTTCGCGTTGGGGGCCGCCCTGGCGGCGGCGGCGGCCTGGTACGCCGTGCGCCGCCGGCGCTGGCCGGTGCGGCTCGCGGTCGGGACGCTGTCGGCCACGATTCTGTATCTGCTGCATCTCTACGCGCTGGGGATATACGGCGTCATCATCGGCGGATTCCAGCTCGCGGAGCTTCTGGAAACGAGACCATGTCTGCCAACGAGAGCTTGGCCATGGCGCGAAACCGCCGGGCGCTGGATCGTGTTCGCGCTGCAATTCGTGCCCGCAATCTATCTGTTTCGCTTCGTCAGCCCGACATCCGCCGCGGCGGGGCGGATTTCCTGGGGCGGCATCTCGCGCAAGATCACCGCGCCGTTCAATGTCATTTACGCCTATCACCTGAAGCTCGATGTCGCCATGCTGGCGGTGGTGTGCGTCGCGGCACTGGTGCTGCTGCTCAGGCGGCGGGTCGCGGTGGCGCGGACGGCTTATCTGCCGCTGGCGTTCCTGGTGGCGCTGATGTTCATCATGCCGGACGAGCTGTTCAGCAGCTATGGGGCCGACCGGCGGATTCCGATCGCGCTGGCCTTGTTCGCGGTCGCGGCGATCGACTGGCACGCGGCTCCGGCACGGCTGCGGCGGTGGTGCATCGGCGGGTTTTCGGCCCTGCTGGGGTTGCGGATCCTGCTGATCTGGCAGGTGTGGAATGTTGCCCAGCCGGTCTATCGCGGGTTCATCAGTGCTTTTGACCAGTTGCCGGCGGGGACGAGGCTGATTTCCGCAGCCCCCGGGGTAGGTGGCGGCCTGCCGAAGCCGCCGCTGTTTCATGTCGGCGCTTATGCGGTGATCCTCAGGAACGTGTTCCTGCCCAGCCTGTTCGCCGCCCCGCGGGATGCCGGCTCGGCGATTGCGTACACCCCGTCCTATGCGGCGCTGCGGCGGCGGACGCCGACGGTGGCAATCTGGCCAGATGTGCTGGCGAAGCTGCGCAACCCGGGCTTCGCGCGCGAAGATGGGCCGTTCCGCCCTGATCTGATCAGGGCGTATGATTTTGGGCTCGCCATCGATCCGGGCCAGATCCCACGTCCGGCGCGTCTGCCCACCGCCTGTCCGGTCACGCGCCGGGGGCCGGATTTCGTCCTGGTGCGGCTTCGGTGTCAGTCGCCGCGGCACCACTGGGCCGGCTCCGCATCGCTCCGACTGCAGTCGAACCGGCCAAACTGAACACCACGCCCGTTCCGGGCCGGACCTTGCCAGCAGGTCGGCTGCGGCGCCTATTGCCGACCGGCCGGCCGCCACCTAATCGCCCGGCATGGATGCGATCTCGGTCGAGGGCCTCACCAAGCGCTACGGCGACACCCTCGCCGTCGACGACATCTGCTTCGCGGTGCCGGCCGGCCGCACGGTCGGGCTGCTCGGCGGCAACGGCGCCGGCAAGACCACCACCATCGCGATGCTGCTCGGCCTGCTGATCCCCACCAAGGGCCGCATAACCTGCCTCGGGCACGACATGGCAACCGACCGCTTCGCGGCCCTGGCGCGGATGAACTTCTCGTCGCCCTACGTGTCGCTGCCGGCCAAGCTCTCGGTCGCCGAGAACCTGCGCGTCTACGGCCATCTCTACGGCGTGCCCGACGCCGAGCGGCGGATCGCGGAGCTGGCCGGCGAACTCGACCTCGCAGCACTGCTGCGCCGCCCCGCCGGCCAGCTCTCGGCCGGGCAGAAGACCCGCGTCGCCCTCGCCAAGGCGCTCATCAACCGCCCCGACCTGCTGCTGCTCGACGAGCCGACCGCGAGTCTCGATCCCGATATCGGCGACCTCGTGCGCTCCTGGCTCGAACGCTACCGGGCCGTGTCCGGCTGCACGATCCTGCTCGCCTCGCACAACATGGGCGAGGTCGAGCGGCTGTGCGACGAGGTGCTGATGATGCGGCGCGGCCGGATCGTCGACCGCGGCAGCCCGGCCGGCTTGCGCGCGCGCTACGGCCGCGAGGACCTCGAGGACGTGTTTCTCGACATCGCCCGCGCGCCCGCGTCCGCCTCCGCGTCGGCCCCGGCGCCGGGAGGCGTCCCGGCATGAACGCGGCCGCGGCTCGCCGCGTCTGGGGTCTGATCTATCGCCATCTGGCGCTCTATCGCCGCTCCTGGCCACGGCTGATCGAGCTGGCGTACTGGCCGATCCTGCAGATGTGCATCTGGGGTTTTACCGCGCAGTTCCTGGCCGGGCGGCACGCCGGCGCGGTCACCCTCGCCGCCGGCACGCTGCTCGGCGGGGTGCTGCTGTGGGAGGTGGCGCTGCGCAGCCAGATGGGCGTCGCGGTCAGCTTCCTGGAGGAATTGTGGTCGCGCAATCTGGGCCATCTGTTCGTGAGCCCAGTGCGGCCGCGCGAGCTGGTCGCGGCGCTGATCCTGGTCGCCTGTCTGCGGATGGCGGCGGGCGTGCTGCCGGCGATTCTGCTCGCCTGGGCGCTCTATGCGTTCAACCTGTTCACCCTCGGCCCGGTGCTCGTCATCTTCTTTGCCAACCTGATGCTGATGGGCTGGTGGGTCTCGCTCGCTGTGGTGTCGATGCTGCTGCGCCACGGCGCCGGGGCGGAGGCGCTGGCGTGGTCGGTGCTGTTCGGGCTGACGCCGCTCTCGGCGGTCTTTTACCCCGTTTCGGTGCTGCCGGCGGCGGTGCGGCCGCTGAGCCTCGCGCTGCCCTCGACGCATGTGTTCGAGGGGATGCGCGCGGTGATGGGCGCGGGCGTGGTGCGCTGGGATCAGATGGGCTGGGCGTTCGGGCTGAACCTGCTCTGGGGCGCGGCGGCGCTGCTGCTGTTCGCCCGCCAGTTCCGGGCCGCGCGCCGCCGCGGCGCGCTGCTCAACGTGGGCGAATAGCGGCCGAAACCAGGGCCGCGTGCTCGATCAGGGCCGGTTGGTCGATCAGGGCCGATTGCTGTTGTTGGCGCCGGGCGCGCTGTCGTCGCCCGGAGCCGCACCGAAGTCCTGGTGGCCGGAGCCGGAAGAGCCCAGCGAGGGGTTGATCGTGGTGGTCACGCCGGCGCTCGCGGGATTGGCCTGCATCTGCTGCTGCTGCTGCAACTGAAGCTGCTGCTGGCGCTTGGCGGCGGCCTGCTTCTTGGCCAGATGGTGCCCGGCGACGCAGCCGCCGACGGCGCCCAGCACGCCGTGATGCACCATGTGGCCTGCAGCGGCCCCCACGATCCCGCCGCTGATGCAGCCCGCCGCCCGCCCGGTCCCGGCATCGCCCCCGGCCGCGATCGCCAACGCCAGGACGGAGGCCATCAGCACGCGCCGCATTAGCTGCCTCCGCTGGTTTTGCCGCCGCCGTTATGCCGCCGACGGGGCAAACGGTAGCAGATCGGCCGACGACGGCATCCAATCCTCCGATCACAACCATGTTTTTTCGTCGACCTCGGCACCATCAAAGGCTTGCATGACTTCGCGATGATAGTGGATTAACATGCGGCAGTTCTCGGAGGGGGAAGAGCCGATGAGACGGACGATGATCGCCGCGGCAGCCGTCGTGGCACTCGGCCTGGCCGGGCCGAGGGTGGCCCATGCCCAGACGAAGCAGCAAGCGCTGGTCGATCGCGCGACGCTGAGCGTGCAGGAGATGATGGGGTTCAATGGCGGCGGCACCCTCGGGCAGTTGCTGCCGCAGGCGCGGGCGGTGATGATCTGCCCGCGGGTGTTCCGGGCCGGCTTCATCCTCGGCGGCGCCGGCGGCGGTTGCGTGCTGCTGGCACGCGGCGGCAACGACTCCTGGTCCGACCCGGCCTTCTACGGGCTGAGTTCGGGCAGCATCGGCCCCCAGGCGGGCATCCAGGACGCCGAGATCGTCATGGTCGTCCTGACCAGCCACGGGCTGAACGCCCTCCTCGACAGCCAGTTCAAGGTCGGCGCGGACGCCAACATCACCTTCCTGACGCTCGGCGCCGGGATCGAGGGGGCGACCACCGCCGCCGTCGGCGCCGACATCGTCGCGTTCTCGCGCAGCCGCGGGCTGTTCGGCGGCTTCGCGATCGGCGGCAGCCTGCTCGACAGCGAGACGCGATGGAACCAGGCCTATTACGGCCAGCCGCTCGCGGCGCGGCAGGTGGTGATCGACATGCAGGCCAACAATCCCGGCGCCGATCCGCTGCGGGCGATCCTGATGCGCGACGCCGCGCCGCCGCCCGCCGCGCCGCCACCCTATGCGCAGGCCGCCGCCACGCCGCGGGAGATGCCGCCGGCACGGTACGCGCCGGGGCCGGCGCCAGGGCCGGGGCCGGCATACGCACCGGCCTATCGGGGGTCCGCCGATCCGGGGCCGACCGCGCTGGCGCCGGTGCAGAGCCAGCCGCTGCCGCCGCCGCGATAGGGGAGAGACGCCGAGGGGCTCCGGCGCCGCCTCGCCCTGCCCGCCTTGCGCGCGCCCACCTTGCGCGCGCCGTCGTGGTCACGCCCGCCGGAACATCCGCGCCGCCATGGCGCCGAGCGCCCGTCCGAGCGCGCGGTTCCGTCCCGCTGCCCGCGCCATCGTGCTGATCAGCGCCGCCGTCGTCATCGTCGCCCGGAGTTGTGCGACCGACTCGCGCCGCAACTCCAGCGCCTCCCGCTCGATCGGGTCGGGCGACGAACGCATCGCCAGCAGCAGCAGGATCAGCGCCAGCACGACGTCGATCGCCACCAGCACGACGCTGCGGAGGATCGGGTGCAGCGAATGGACCAGCGCGAACCAGACCAGCACGTGCAGCCACGCGAGGGCGGCGAGCAGGAAGATGCCGCCGACCAGGCCGAGGGCGGCCCGGATCGCCTGTCTTCGGATGATGCGCTTGATGCGGAGCTGCTCCGCCTCGGCGGCGACGCGGGCGAGGCGGAGGGTGCGCATCGGGCGGATCAGGCGCTGAGGCGGCCGAGCAGGAAGCCCACCCCGACAGCCACCAGAATCGCGATCAGCGGCTGTTCCTTGACCCGGTCGGAGAGCATCTCCGCCTGCTCGCTGGCATAGTCGGAGGCGTGGCGCGCCGTCTCCTCGACCCGGCCGGCGGCGCCGGCCAGCGCGGGGGTGACGCGGTCGGCCATCAGGCTCTCGACTTGGCGGCGAAGCTGGGCAATCTGGGCCTTGGCGTCCTGCGCGCTGTCCTGGAAGCTGTCGCTTGCGGCCATCGGTCGGGTCTCCTCGATTTGGAAATCTCGTCCGCACAACGTAGCACGCGCCCGAGCGGTTGCTGACGGAGAACGATGTTTCGATGCCGCCCACACCTTTGGTTCGTTTCGCTGCCGTGCGCAAGTCCTTCGACGACGGCCGCGATGCGGTTCGGGATTTCTCGCTCGACGTCGCCCAGGGCGAGTTCCTGACGCTGCTCGGCCCGTCCGGCTCGGGCAAGACGACGGCGCTGATGCTGCTCGCCGGCTTCGAGGTGCCGAGCGCCGGCGAGATCCTGCTCGGCGGCGAGAGCCTGGCCGGCGTGCCGGCGCATCGCCGCGGCATCGGCGTGGTGTTCCAGGGCTACGCCCTGTTCCCGCACATGAGCGTCGCCGAGAATGTCGGCTTCCCGCTGGTCGCGCGCGGCGTGCGCCGGGCGGAGCGGCGGGCGCGGGTCGAGCGGGCGCTGGCGATGGTGCGGCTGCCGGAGATGGCGGACCGGCGGCCGGCACAGCTCTCGGGCGGCCAGCAGCAGCGGGTGGCGCTGGCCCGCGCGCTGGTGTTCGGGCCGAAGCTGGTGCTGCTGGATGAGCCGCTGGCCGCCCTCGACCGGGGCCTGCGCGAGGAGATGCAGGCCGAGCTGCGCCGCCTGCACGCGGCGCTGGACGTGACGCTGATCCACGTCACCCACGACCAGACCGAGGCGCTGGCGCTGTCCGACCGGGTCGCGGTGATGCGGGGCGGGCGGCTGTTGCAGGTGGCCGCCCCGCAGGCGCTCTATGACGCGCCGGCCTCCGCCTTCGTGGCCCGCTTCGTGGGCGAGAACAACGCGCTGCACGGGACCGTGCGGCGCCTCGACCCGGACGAGGACGATCTCGCGGAGGTCCGGCTGGGTGGCGGCCATGACGTGCGCGCGCGGCTGGCCGACGCGGAGCCGGGGGCGGCCTGCGTGCTGATGGTGCGGCCGGAGCGGATCGCGGTCGCGCGCGCCGCGGCCGCGGACATGGGCGAGCACGCGATCCCGGCGACGCTGATCGAGGCGGTGCCGCTCGGCGACCATGCGCGGCTGCGCTTCGCACTGGCGGGCGGCGCGGAGGTGGTGGTCACGCGGCCGGCGGCGGCGGGCTTCGGCGGCCTCGCGCCGGGCGATGCGACGGCGCTGGCGTTTTCGCCCTACCACGCCTGGGCGTTCCGGCCGGAATTGCCGGACCTCGGAGAAACCCGTTAACGCTGCGTTGGCGCCGCCGGCCAGTGCGGCCTATCCTGACCGCGCACGCCCGCCGCCACGCCGCCTGACGCCACGGCCGGATCGCCAGGGACGAAGATGAGACTGCGCCTCCTCTGCGCCGCGGGCGCGCTCGTGGTCTCGCTCGGGCCGCCCGGACGGCAGGCCCAGGCTGCCGACGCGCCCGCTGCCGCCGCGCAGGCGGCCGACCCGCGCGCTGCCGCGCTCACGCTCGCCGCCGCTCCCGGCGCGTGGCTCGACGCGCTGCGGCAGGTCGTGCTCGACCCGTTCGCGAAGGCCACCGGCATCGCGGTGCGGGGCGTGCCGTTCGACGGCGGCATCGGCCTGCTGCGATTGCGGACCGAGGCGGGCGGCGGCGGCTCGGGCGTGCCGTGGGACGTGGTGCAGATGCCGGGCGACACGCTGCTGCTCGGCTGCGGCGAGGGGTTGCTGGCGCCGCTCGACTTCGCGCGCCTCGGCGGCACCGCCCGGCTGCCGGGCAAGGCGCTCAGCCGCTGCGGCGTCGGGCTGGCGCAGGCGTCGCTGGTGCTGGCCTGGGACCGCGACAAGTTCCAGGGCACGCCGAGCTGGGCGGATTTCTGGGACGTGGCGAAATATCCGGGCAAGCGCGGGCTGCGCCGCGGTGTCCGCGGCAACCTCGAGATCGCGCTGATGGCGGACGGCGTGGCGCCGGGCGACGTCTACAAGACGTTGGCGACGCCGGATGGCGTGGACCGGGCGTTCCACAAGCTCGACCAGCTCAAGCCCTACCTCGTCTGGTGGCGCACGCCCGGCGAGGCGACCCGCATCCTGGGCTCGGGCGAGGTACTGCTGACCAGCGCCTTCGACGGCCAGGTCGCGGTCGCGAACCGCGTCGGCGGGCGCAATTTCGGCATCCAGCGGACCGGCAGCCTCGCCGAGGTGCTCAGCCTGGCGATCGTCGCCGGGCGCCCGCAGCAGGACGACGCCTACCGGCTGATCGAGTATGCGATCGACCCGGCGCGGGAGCGGGCGCTGTCGGCGGTGGTGCCCTATCCGGGGCTGACCAAGACATCGCCCGGCGCGCCGGCGGTGCCGTCGCCGCCGGGCGGCGTGATGATCGACGACAACTTCTGGCACGACAACCTGGACCGGCTGAGCCAGCGGTTCGAGGCGTGGCTCGCCCATTGAGGCGGTCGCAAGGAAAAGGCCAGGGCTCTCCCTCCGTGGCCCATTCCACGGGCGCGAAGGGCGCCCGCGGAACCTTCGGCCACTTCGCCCTGGACCCGCCAAGGGCAGAGCCCTTGGAACCCTTCACTTCGTCATGGGGATCAAAGGGCCTCCCGGCCCTTTGCGGGTCTGGGCGGAGCCCAGCCCTACTCCGCCGCCTTGCGCGACGCCGGCAGCGCCGGGCGGCGCACCTCGGTCGCGATCGCCCTCAGCTCGTCGCCGGTCAGGCTCTCCTGCGCCAGCAGGTGCGCGGCACTCCCGCGCAGCAGGTCCATGTTGTCGCCCAGGATGGCGCGCGCGCGGTCGAACGCCTGCTCGATCAGGCCGCGCACCGCCCGGTCGATCGCGCTGGCCGTCGTCTCGGCATAGCGCCGCGGCTCGAACCCCAGCGCCTCCGGCGTCGCCAGCATCCGCGGCTGCTGCGGCTCGTAGGCGACCAGGCCGAGCTCGGCGTCCATGCCGAACTTGGTGACCATGCTGCGGGCGATGTCGGTCGCGCGCACCAGGTCGTCGGAGGCGCCGGTGGAGACCTCGGGAAACAGCAGGCTCTCGGCGGCCCGGCCGCCGAGCAGCACCGCCATCCGGTTGGCCAGCTCGCCGCGGTCCATCAGGAAGCGGTCCTCGGTCGGCCGCTGCATGGTGTAGCCGAGCGCCGCAAAGCCGCGCGGGATGATCGAGATCTTCTGCACCGGGTCGGTGCCCGGCAGCGCCATCGCGACGATCGCGTGGCCCATCTCGTGATGCGCCACCACCTCGCGCTCATGCGCGTTCATCAGCCGGTTGCGCTTCTCCAGCCCGGCGACGATGCGCTCCACCGCCTGGCTGAAATCGTCCTCGGCCACCTGTTCCGCGCCGCGCCGCGTCGCCAGCAGGGCCGCTTCATTGCAGAGGTTGGCGAGGTCCGCCCCGGTGAAGCCGGGCGTCATGGCCGCGATGTCCTCCGGCGAGACGTCCGCCGCGAGCCGCAGCTTCCCCAGGTGCAGCTTGAGGATCTCGATCCGCCCCTTCTTGTCCGGCCGGTCCACCAGCACCTGCCGGTCGAACCGCCCGGCGCGCAGCAGGGCCGGGTCCAGCACCTCCGGCCGGTTGGTCGCGGCCAGCAGCACCACGCCGATCGAGGTGTCGAAGCCGTCGAGTTCGGAGAGCAGCTGGTTCAGCGTCTGCTCCTTCTCGTCATGGCCGCCGCCACCAAGGCCGCCGGCGCCGCGCGAGCGGCCGAGGGCGTCGATCTCGTCGATGAAGATGATGGCGGGTGCGGCCTCGCGCGCCTGCTTGAACAGGTCGCGGACGCGGGCGGCGCCGACGCCCACGAACATCTCGACGAACTCCGAGCCAGAGATCGAAAAGAACGCGACCCCCGCCTCGCCGGCGACCGCGCGCGCCAGCAGCGTCTTGCCGGTGCCAGGCGGCCCCACCAGCAGGATGCCTTTCGGGATGTGGGCGCCGAGCCGGCCATAGCCCTTCGGGTCCTTGAGGAACGCCACGATTTCCCGGAGTTCGTCCTTCGCCTCCTCGACGCCGGCGACGTCCTCGAAGGTCACCCGCACGTCGCTCTCGACGTAGATCTTGGCCCGGGCGCGGCCGATCCCCATCAGCCCGCCACCCATCCCGGCGCCGACGCCGCCGTTCATCCGCCGCATCAGCAGCATCCAGATGAGGAAGAAGCCGGCGGTCGGCAGCAGCCAGCCGATCACGCTCGACAGCAGCCCCGGCCCGGGCTGGCCGGTGAAGGTCACCTTCGCGGCGGTGAGCTCGTGGGCGAGGTCCGGCGGCACACGCTCGGTCACGAAGCGGTGCGGCTCTTTCGGCTTCGCGTCCTTGATGGTGCCGGTGATCTGCTGCGGCCCGACCACGACGTCGGCGAGCTTGCCCTGCGCCAGCATGGTCTGGAAGGTGCTGTAGGGGATCGACTTGACCGCGCTCTGGGTCGCCGCCCAGCCTTGCAGCCAGATGATCGCGAGGAAGGCCGCGACGAAGTACCAGATCGAGAAATGGTGCTCACGCTTCAGGTTCACGTCGGTCTCCCGCGCGGGCGCGAGCCTAGCCGCACCGGCCGCCCCTCCGCCAGATCATTACCCCGAGCCAATGCGCAACCTGCGGCAAGCATGCGCCCGCACCGCACCCGATCACGGCCGCGTCAGCCCGCGGGCGGTGATGGCGCCACGCGCACCATCCGCCGCCGACCCGGTCGGGCCTGTCTCATGTCAGACACGCGCCGATTGCAGTTCACAACGGCTGGTGCCGGCGCCGAAACTGTTCGGATGCGCCGAGCCCCGTCCGTCCGCTTCGCCATCCTCATGACCCGCAGCGGCGGGCCGGGGAGACGCGTGCGCTAGCGGCGACGCCGCCCGCCCAGGCCCCCCGGAGACGGACGGGGCCGCCCCGACGGTGGTGCCCTCCGGCCGGACCAGCAGGAGCACCCCGATGAGCCAGCCTCCCTCGCAAGCGCCGCCCGCCTCCCTCATCCTACGCGCAACCCGCCCGCAGGATGCCGAGGCGATCGTCGTAATGCAGTCCCTGCCCGGCTTCCGCGCCGGCACCTTGCAATTGCCGTTCCCCTCGCCCGAGGCGGTCCGCGCCCGGATTGAGCGCCGCGGACCCGAAGCGACCGGCCTGGTTGCCACGGTCGACGGCACGATCATCGGCGCCGCCGGCCTGGAGCGCTTCCAGGGAAGGCGCGGCCATGCCGGCAGCATAGGCATGGGGGTCCACGATGCCTGGACCGGGCGCGGCGTCGGCACCGCGCTGCTCGGCGCGGTGGTGGACCTCGCCGAACGCTGGCTCGGACTGCGGCGGCTGGAACTCACCGTGTTTGCAGACAACGCCCCGGCCCTGGCGCTCTATGCCCGGTTCGGGTTTGCGGTCGAGGGCCGCATGCGCGCCTATGCTCTGCGCGACGGCGTCTTCGCGGATGTCGTCGCGATGGCGCGGCTCGGCGGGCCGGAACTGCCGCCTTATGGCTGACCCTGGAGACCACATGCGCGTGCGCTGGAGTGCTGCCCGCTTGTTC
>DATAYA010000204.1:0-7995 GCA_036272815.1 Acetobacteraceae bacterium | reverse complement strand
GCCGACTGGGCGCTGCTGAACGACCCGCAGCGGCTCCAGCAGCTTGCGTCGAGCTATCTCCAGCTCCGGCCGATCGCACCGACGCAGTTCGTCCAGCTCAGCCAACTCGACGCGCGCCTGCCGCCGGTGCCGCCGCCGGCCTCGAATGCCGCGCCCGGTGCAACGCCGGCAACGCCGGCCGGACCTGACGACCTGATCGCGCAAACGGCGCCGACCCCCGCTCACGACGCGCCGCCGACCGACACATCGGCCGGCGTTGCGGCAGTGGCGCCGCCGCCGGTCAAAGTCGCCGCCGCGGCGCCGCGGATCGACGGGCCGACGCCGGTGCGTCATCCCGTCGCGGTCGCGGATGCGCGCCCGCTGCCGCCGCGGCGCGCGCCGATCATGCTGCGGCCGCCAGTCGACAGGCCGCCGCTGGCCAGGGCGCCCCTCTACCGGGCCTACGCGGCTCAACAGACGACGGGTCAGCCGATCCTGCGCCGGGTCGATGCGCTCGCCGGCGCGCGCCGGGTGCAGGCCGGGCCTTATTATGCCGCGACCGGTTCTACCGGCTCCGCCCTCGGCGACGCCGGTCCGCTCCGCCTGGCGCCGCCGGTGCCGATGCCCGTGAACGCGGTCGTAACACCGCCCGGACGATGACCGATCCCGTTCGCCCCGTCCCGCCGCCTGCCGACGCGCCGCCTCCCGCTTCGCTGCGCGGCAGCCCGCGCAGCGGCGCCACGCCGCGCATGGAGACGGTGCGCGTCACCGCCCCCGACCTCGCCCGTCGTGCGGCGATGGAGCGGACACGCAACCGGCTGGTACTGACTGCGGCCGGCTTCACCGTCCTGTTCCTGGCGGTCGCGGTGAAGCTGGCGATGGCGACCGTTATCGTCCCGGACCGCCCGCGCCCGGAGACGTCACCGCTCCCGCCGCCGGGCACCCCGCTCGCCGCCCCCCGCGCGGTCGCCGCCATCGGCGCCCACATGCGGGCCACGATCGAGGACCGCAACGGCGAGATCCTGGCAATCTCGCTACCCACCGCGGCGCTGTTCGCCGACCCGAGGCAGTTGATGGACCCGGCCGACGCGGCGGCGAAGCTCAAGCAGGTGCTGCCGCAGCTCGACGAGGCGACCGCGATCGAGCGCCTCTCCAGCGACAAGAGCTTCGCCTATCTCGCCCGCCGGATCACGCCCGAGCAGGAGATCGCGATCAACGCCCTCGGCATCCCCGGCATCTATTTCGAGCCGACCGAGGAGCGGCGCTATCCGCAGGGCAGCGTGGCCGCGCAGGTGCTCGGCGCCACCGACGTCGACGGCCGTGGCGTCGCGGGTGTCGAGGCCGGATTCAACGCGCGGCTGCGCGATGATCCCGATCCGCTGCGGCTCTCGATCGACGTGCGCGTGCAGGCGGTGATGCGCGATGAGCTGTCCGCGTCGATGAAGGAGTTCAAGGCGGTCGGCGCCTGCGGCATCGTGATGGACGTCGACAGCGGCGAGGTGCTGGCGATGGTCAGCCTGCCCGACTACGACGTCAACGATTTCGGACGCGCGCCGGCCAATGCGCGGTTCAACCGCTGCGCGACCGGCCTGTACGAGCCGGGCAGCACATTCAAGCTGCAGAGCGCTGCGATGGGGCTCGATTCCGGCCGCGTCCATGTCTGGAACTGGTTCGACGCCTCGCACGACCTCTATTTCGGCGGGTTCCACATCTCGGATTTCGAGGGCAAGCATCGCTGGCTCGCCCTGCCCGAGGTGCTGGCCTATTCGTCCAACCTCGGCGCCGCGCACATCGCCCTCGCGACCGGAACCGCGCTGCAGCGCGCCTGGCTGCGCAAGTTGGGGATGTTCGCGCGCGTGCCGATCCAGCTTCCCGAGGCTGCCTTCCCGCTGGTGCAGTCCAAGGCGCGCTGGCAGATCCTCTCGACGATGACCGTCGGCTTTGGCCAGGGAATCTCGATATCGCCGCTGCACCTCGTCCGCGGCACCGCGATGCTCGCCAATGGCGGACGGCGCATCGTGCCGACCATGGCGGCGCTGCCGCCGGGTGCGGTGCCGGCGCTCGGCCCCCGGTTGATGAAGCGCTCGACCTCCGACACGGTGCGCAAGCTGATGCGGCTCGTTGTCACCAGCGGTTTCGGCGAGCCGGCCGACATCCCCGGCTTCTATGTCGGCGGCAAGACGGGCACCTCGGAGATCGTCAGCCACGGCGTCTATCGCAAGCACGCCAACGTCAGCCAGTTCATGAGCGTCTTTCCGATGAACGCGCCGCGCTACGCGGTCTATTTCATGCTCGACGATCCGAAGGGCAACGCGAGCACCGGCTTCTTCTCGACCGCAGGCGCGGTGGCAGCCCCCGGCGCCGGGCGGGTGATCGCGCGGATCGGGCCAATGCTCGGCATCTTCCCCGACCTGCAGGACAAGGCGGCGATCGACGCCTCGCTCGCGATCCCGATGCAACCTCCGGCACCGCCGGGCGCCGAGGTGCGCCTCGTGCCGCCGATGGTCGAGCCCCGCCCCCCCAAGCCGCCGGCCCCGAAGACGCCTGCCCACAAGCCTGGCGCGGCCGGCGCCTCGGTTGATGCCGTCTGGCAGCACCCGGCGCCGCCGCCGGTGCCCGCGGTGCCGCAGATTGTCCGCTTCCGCTATCACGCGGCCGCGCCGGCGCCGGGCGGGCGCGTTGTTGCGGCTCGCTGACATGCTGCGCGCCGCCTCGGGCGAGTCGCCCCCGCCGGCGCTGGCCGGGGTGGAGATCGCGGGTCTGACCGCCGACAGCAGGCGTATCGCACCCGGCTTTCTGTTCGCCGCCCTGCCGGGCTTGCGCGCCGACGGCCGGAGCTTCATCGCGGACGCGGTCGCGCGCGGAGCCGCCGCGGTGCTGGCGCCGACCGGCACGCCCTGGCCCGACGGCGTGCCCCGCCGGCCGCTGATCGAGGACCCCGAGCCGCGGCGGATGCTCGCCCGCCTCGCCGCCGCCCATGCCGGGACGCAGCCGGAAATCGTGGTCGCCGTCACCGGCACCAACGGCAAGACCAGCACGGTCGAGTTCCTGCGCCAGATCTTTGCCGGTGCCGGCCGTCGAGCCGCAAGCCTCGGCACCCTCGGCGTCGCGGCGCCTGGCTTCGTGACCGGCGCCGGTCTGACCACGCCCGATCCGGTGGCGCTCGCGCAGATGCTGGCCCAGCTCGCCGCCGCCGGCATCGACGCCGCTGCGATCGAGGCATCCTCGCACGGGCTCGACCAGTTCCGCCTCGACGGCCTGCGGCTGGCGGCGGCGGGGTTCAGCAATCTGACGCGCGACCACCTCGACTATCACCGCAGCATGGCAGCCTATCGCGCCGCCAAGCTGCGCCTGTTCGGCGAGCTGCTTCCCGAGGGCGCGGCCGCCGCGGCCTCGGCCGACATGGATGCGGAGACCCTGGCGGCACTCGGCGCGATCGCGGTCCGACGCCGGCTCGATCTGCGCACGGTCGGCGAGGCGGGCGAGGCGATCCGGCTTCTGCGCGCCGTCCCGCAGGCGGACGGGCAGGTGCTGGAGCTGGTGTCCGGTGGCGCCCGCCGCAGTATTCTCCTTCGGCTGCCGGGTCGGTTTCAGGCCGACAACGCGCTGCTCGCCGTGGCACTCGCCGACGCCCTCGGCGTGCCGGAGGCGCTCGATGCGCTGAGCGCACTGACCGGCGTGCGCGGCCGGATGGAGCTGGCGGCGCGGCTGCCGAACGGGGCCGCCGCCTATGTCGATTATGCCCACACTCCGGATGCGCTGGCGCGGCTGCTGGCTGCACTCCGGCCGCACACGGCCGGACGGCTCGTCGTGGTGTTCGGCGCCGGCGGTGACCGCGATCCCGGCAAGCGCGCGCTCATGGGGGAGGCGGTCGCCGCCGGCGCCGATGTCGCGATCGTCACCGACGACAACCCGCGCAGCGAGCGTCCCGAGGCGATCCGCGCCGCGGTCCGCGCCGGCTGCCCGGGTGCGGTCGAAATCGGCGACCGGACGGCGGCAATCGCGGCGGGTCTCGCCGAACTCCGGGCGGGCGACGTGCTCGCCGTCGCCGGCAAGGGCCACGAGCAGGGTCAGAGCGTCGGCGGCCTCATTCTTCCATTCGACGATGCGGCGACCATCCGCCGGCTCGCGGGGGTTGGATGACCGCGCTCTGGACCGCGCACGATCTGATCGCGGCGACCGGCGGGCACCTCTCCACGCCGTTCGCGGCGACTGGCGTTTCGATCGACAGCCGCACACTGGCGCCGGGCGACCTGTTCGTGGCTCTCCGCGGCGAGAGCGGCGACGGGCACGCCCACCTGGACGCCGCCTTCGCCCGCGGCGCCGCCGGCGCGATGGTCCACGACGCCAAGGCCGGCGGCCCGCTGCTGCGCGTCGCCGACACGCTGGCCGGCCTCACCGCCCTCGGCCGCTTCGCCCGCGCCCGCTTCACCGGAAGGCTGCTCGCGATCACCGGCAGCATCGGCAAGACGACGGCCAAGGAGATGCTGCGCACGATCCTCGCGGCCGAGGCGCCGACCCATGCGGCGGTCGCGTCCTACAACAACCATTGGGGCGTGCCGCTGACGCTCGCCCGGCTGCCGCCGGGGGCCGCGTTCTGCGTCGCCGAGATCGGCATGAACCACGCCGGCGAGATCGCGCCGCTGGCTCGCCTCGCGCGCCCGCACGTGGCAATCATCACCACCATCGCAGCGGCGCATGTCGGCCATCTCGGCAGCCTCGATGCGATCGCGGCGGAGAAGGCGGCGATCCTCTCCGGGCTGGAGCCCGGCGGCGTCGCCGTGCTGCCCGCCGACAGCCCGCATTTGCCGCGGCTCCGCGAGGCGGTCGGGGCTGCGCGCGTGCTGACCTTCGGCGCGGCCGAGGGTGCGGAGGTCCGGCTGCTGGGGTTCACGGGCGACGCGGCCGGCAGCGAGGTCACGGGCGTGGTGTCGGGTGCGCGGATCGGCTTCCGCCTGCCCGCGCCGGGGCGGCACATGGCAATCAACGCGCTGGCCGCGATCGCCGCCGCCGCAGCCGTCGGGATTCCGGCCACCCGCGCCGCCGCCGCACTTGCCGGCTTCGCGCCGCTGGCGGGGCGCGGCGCGCAGCGGCCGATCCTGGATGGTGCGGCGGTGCTGCTCGACGAGAGCTACAACGCCTCCGCCCCCGCCGTCGTCGCGGCGCTCGAGGTGCTGGCGCTGATCCCGGCGCGGCGGCGGCTCGCGGTTCTGGGCGAGATGCTGGAACTCGGCGCCCATGCCGAGGCGGAGCACCTTTCGCTGGCGGGGCCGGTCGCGCAGTCGGCCGACCTGCTGTATGCGTGCGGCGCGCAGATGCGCCGCTTGTTCGACGCGGTCCCGGAGGGGCGGCGCGGCGGGCACGCACCGGATGCGGCCGCACTCGCACCCCTGGTGGCCGCGGCGGTCCGTCCGGGCGACGCCGTCCTGGTCAAGGGCAGCCTGGGGAGCCGCATGAACCTCGTCGTGAGGGCGCTGGAGCGTGGCGCCCGATGATTTATCTCCTGGCGAAGCCGTACGAAGGCAGGGTCTCCGCCTTCAACCTGATCCATTACCTGACGTTCCGCTCCGGGGCGGCGTGCCTGACGGCACTCCTCATCAGCTTCATCCTCGGCCCGGTCGTGATCCGCTGGCTCAAGCGCGTGCAGGTCAACGGCCAGCCGATCCGCACCAACGGGCCGGAGCGCCATCTGATCGAGAAGATCGGCACGCCGACCATGGGCGGCGTGCTGATCCTCTCGGCGCTCACGCTCTCGACCCTGCTCTGGGCCGATCTGGGCAACGGCTATGTCTGGGCGACGCTGTTCGTGACACTCGGCTATGGCTCGCTCGGCTTCATCGACGACTGGCGCAAATTGGCACGACGCGACCATCGCGGCGTCTCGGCGCGCAGCAAGCTCGTTGTGCAGGTGGTGATAGGGCTGATCGCTGCCACCTGGATCGCCGTGCTGACGCGCGGCGCGCTCGGCACCAGCCTGACGGTGCCGGTGTTCAAGCAGGTGATGATCCCGCTCGGCGCGTTCTTTCCGGTGTTCGGGATGCTGGTGATGCTCGGTGCTTCGAACGCCGTGAACCTGACCGACGGGCTCGACGGGCTGGCGATCGTGCCGACCATCATCGCCGCCGGCGCCTTCGCGCTGATCGCCTATCTTGTCGGCAACCGCATCTTTGCGGATTACCTTCAGCTTCACCTGGTCACCGGCGCCGGCGAACTCGGCGTGTTCCTCGGCGCCCTGGTCGGTGCGGGCATGGGCTTCCTCTGGTTCAACGCGCCGCCGGCGGCGGTGTTCATGGGCGACACCGGGAGCCTGGCACTGGGCGGCGCGCTCGGCGCGGTCGCGGTCGCGACCAAGCACGAGATCGTGCTCGCCATCGTGGGTGGCCTGTTCGTGGTCGAGACCGTCTCGGTGATCGTGCAGGTGTTCTGGTTCAAGCGCACCGGCCGGCGCGTGTTCCTGATGGCGCCGCTGCACCACCATTTCGAGAAGAAGGGCTGGTCGGAGCCGACCATCGTGATCCGGTTCTGGATCATCTCGATGATCCTTGCGCTGACCGGGCTTGCGACGTTGAAGATCCGATGACCGGATTCTCGAAAGATCTGTTCTCCGGCCGCCGCTTCGCCGTGCTCGGGCTCGGGCGCAACGGACTGCCGGCGGCACAGGCACTCGCGTCGATGGGTGCCGAGGTCGCGGCCTGGGACGACGACGCGGGCAGGCGGGATGCGGCCGGCCCGCTCGCGCGGATGCCCGACCTTGCGCGCACCGACGCGCTGGTGCTCTCGCCCGGCATCCCGCACCGCCTGCCGGCGCCGCACCCGATCGCGGCGGCGGCGGTCGCGGCCGGCGTGCCGATCCTCTCGGATGCGGAACTGCTGTTCGCGGCGGTGCGTGCGTCCGGCAGCCGCGCGCGTTTTGCCGGCATCACCGGGACCAACGGCAAGAGCACGACGACCGCGCTGCTCGCGCACATCCTGGCGGGCGCGGGTGTCGCGGTTGCGGCCGGCGGCAATCTCGGCACCGCGGCTCTGGCACTCCCGCGACTGCCCGATGACGGCGTCTATGTGCTGGAGATGTCCTCCTACATGTTGGAGCGACTCGCGACCCTGCGGTTCGATGCGGCGGCGATGCTCAACCTCAGCCCCGACCATCTCGACCGCCACGGCGACATGGCCGGCTATGCGGCGGCAAAGCGCTCGATTTTTGCGCGGCAGGACGCGGACGATCTCGCCGTGCTCGGCATCGACGACGCCGGCAGCCGGGCGATGCGCGCGGGATTGCGGGCGCGGGTGGTCACTGTTTCCGGTTGTGCGCCGGCCGATGCGTGGTGCGATCGCGGCGTGCTGCGCGACGCCGGCGGCCCGCTGCTCGCGATGCGCGACGCACCCGCGCTGCCGGGCGCGCACAACGCGCAGAACGCGGCGGCGGCGGCGGCGCTGGCGCGCGGCCTTGGCGTCGGGCGCAGGGCGATCGCTGCGGGCATCGCGAGCTTCCCGGGCTTGCCGCACCGGCAGCGCTGCATCGCGCGCGTGGGAGACATCGATTTCATCGACGACAGCAAGGCGACCAATGCCGACGCGACAGCGTGCGCGCTCGGCTGCTATCCGCGCGTCGTGTGGATCGCAGGCGGGATCGCCAAGGAGGGCGGGATCGAGCCGCTGTCGCCGTTCTTTTCCCGCATCGTCCATGCGTTGCTGATCGGTCGCGACGGGCCGGCTTTGGCGACGACGCTCGCGGCGCACGGCACCGCCCACACGCTGGCCGGCACGCTCGAGGAAGCGGTGCCGGCAGCGCTCGGATTCGCGCGGCGCGAGTGTGCGCCGGTGCTGCTCTCGCCCGCCTGCGCGAGCTTCGACCAGTTCTCCGGCTTCGAGGCCCGCGGCGAGCGTTTCGCGACGCTGGCCCGCGCGCTCGGCGCGAAGGTGGAGGCTGCCTGATGCCGGCTCTCTCCCGCGCCGACACCTCGATGCTGGGCCGCTGGTGGTGGAGCGTCGACCGTTGGACGCTGTTCGCGGTCGCGA
>DATAYA010000203.1:0-5939 GCA_036272815.1 Acetobacteraceae bacterium | reverse complement strand
ACGATTTCGCCCTCCATCGGCTTCTCCTTCGCCGTGTCGGGGATGATGATGCCGCCCGAGGTCTTCTCCTCGGCATCCAGCCGCCGGACGACGACGCGGTCGTGCAGGGGACGGAATTTCATGTTCGGATCGCTCCTGATGAGGTTGTTCGGTTGCTGCCGAGGCCGCCGGGACCAATCCGGCCCGCAGCCCGCTGGCACTCCCCGCTCGGGAGTGCCAGTCGTCTAGAGGTCGGTCGCGGGAATGTCAACTGGCCGGCAGCACTCTATGCGGGCGAGTGCTAAGGCGCTGTGCCCATTCACTTTTTATTTGGGCGGCGGGAGCCAGTCTGGCATCATCGCGATGCAACCGCCGTGGCGCGCGCGGGGTTGCCGCCGCTGACATAGCGCCTCCGGAGGCATGATGAACCTCGCCACACAGCTCGGAGACTACCGCCTGACCACCGCCGAGATCCTCTACCACATGCCCGACCATCCCGGGCTGCTGCAGACCTTCGTCTGGCAGGAACTCGACATCGCGCCGCGCTTCCCGGTGTTGCACCGCTTCCTCGATTTCTGGACCCACAATCTCGACGGCAGGCTGCATTCGGTGCGGGTCGCTTCGGCGTCCCTCGTGACCCCGGGGCGGATGCGGCACGCGACGGAGTTGCGACTGCATTAGGGCCCTCAAGCGCCAACCGCCGCCGCCTCGCGGTGGCGCCGCAGCAGCACGAGGCCGAGACAAGCAGCCGCGGCGAACAGCGCTGCCGCGATACCGAGCTGCAGCAGTCGCCCGAGCTTGGCGCCTCCCCCAAGCATGGCGAAAATAACCGTCTGCGGCAGATAGCCGATCGCGGAGCCCGCCAGGAACGGCGCCGCCCCGATCGCCGAGGCGCCCGCCAGCAGGTTGAGCAGCAGGTTGTTGCCGACCGGCAGCAGCCGCAGCGTCAGCGTCGCCGCGAAGGGCTGCCGTCCCAGCACCGCATCCAGCCGCGCGAGCCGGCCGCGCAACCGCCCGAGCAACCAGCGGCGCGCCAGCAGCCGCGCCCAGGCGAAATTGATCCCGCAGCCGAGGAGCTGCGCCGCCAAGGCCAGCGCGGCGCCTTGCCACACCCCGAAGGCGTAGCCGCCGGCGAATGCCACCGCCTGTCGCGGCACCCCGATCGCGGCCAGCGCCGCGCCGGCGAGCACGAAGATCGCTGCCCCGCCCGCGCCCTCATGCGCGAGCACCCGCGCCGCCGCTTCCCGCCCCGCTTCGCCCGGCAGCAGCCGCAGCGCTAATCCGGCCGCGACCAGGCCCAGCGCCAGCAGCACCGGTCGGGCGAACAGGCCGAAGCTCCGCCTCACGGCGCCTCCACCTCCGGCAGCAGCCGGCGCCGTTGCAGCCAGAACACGCCCGCGAGGTCGACCAGCCCGACCGCCAGCCGGTCGAGCGTGCCGTAATGCGACCGTCCCGCCGCGCGCGGCCGGTGACCGACCGGCACCGAGACCACCCGGCCTCCGGCGCGGATGAACAGCGCCGGCAGGAAGCGGTGCATGTGGTCGAAACGCGGCAGGTCGAGGAACGCCGCACGCGCGAACAGCTTGAGCCCGCAGCCGGTGTCGGGCGTCGCGTCGCGCAGCAGGCCGGCCCGCACGCGGTTGGCGATCCGCGAGCCGGCTCGCTTGATCGCGGTGTCACGCCGCGTCGTTCGGTGGCCGGCGATCAGGATCGGCCGGCCGCCGGACGCCGCCTCCGCCGTCATGCGGTCGAGCAGGGCGGGGATGTCGGCGGGGTCGTTCTGCCCGTCGCCGTCGAGCGTCGCGATCAGCGCCGCGTGCGCGGCCAGCACGCCGGTCGCGACCGCGGCGGACTGGCCGCACGCGATGCGGTGGCGGCGGCGGACGAGCGGCGCGCCCGCGGCTTCGGCCTCGGCGACGCGCTCGGGTGTCGCATCGGTGCTGCCGTCGTCGACGATGACGATCTCGTGCGGGATCGCTGCCAGCGCCGCCTCGATCTCGGCGATCAGCGGCAGGACGTTGGGCGCCTCGTTGCGCACCGGGACGACCACGGACAGCACGATTGCCGAAGCGGGTGCCGAAGCGGGTGCCGAAGCTTGCTCGGGGGCGCTCATCGCGGCCGGGCGGTACACCGGGTCGCCCGTCTTGTCACTTCCGCCCCCAGGACGATCGCACATAGGGCGATCGCATATGGTGAAGGTCGATCGCTTTCGTCATGGGCGCCCGCAGCAGCCGCAGCGGAGCGTGGGTGCGGCCCGTGGATGGCCGGGTCGAGCCCGACCATGACGATAGAACAACGGTCCGCGGTATATGCGATCGCCCGGCTCCCGCCCCGCTTGAACTCACGCCATCCGACTATACCTCTCGGCCATGCCCTTCGACGTGCGCGAGTTCCCCGCCCCGGACGATGCGCTGCGCGCCGCGCGCAACCGCCGGCAAGTGTCGCTGTGGCTGTTCGTGCTGGCCGGGATGATCCTGGTGATGGTCGTGCTCGGGGGTGCGACGCGGCTGACCGGCTCGGGCCTGTCGATCATGGAGTGGGCGCCGGTCGCGGGCGTGCTGCCGCCGCTCACGCATGCGGACTGGGTCAAGCTGTTCGACCTCTACAAGCGCATCCCGCAATACGCGATGGTCAACCACGGCTTCGGCCTGGCCGGCTTCCAGCACATCTTCTGGCTCGAATGGGTGCATCGCCTGTGGGGGCGCCTGCTCGGCGTGGCACTGCTGCTGCCGCTGATCTGGTTCTGGGCGCGGGGCGCGATCGACCGCCGGCTCGGGCTGCGGCTGGCCGGGCTGTTCGTGCTCGGTGGGCTGCAGGGCGCGGTCGGCTGGTTCATGGTCGCTTCCGGGATCCGGCCCGATTCGACCGCGGTCGCCCCGGCGCGGCTGGTGGCGCATCTGGCGCTGGCACTGGCGCTCTACGCGGCGGTGCTGTGGACCGCGCTGTCGGTGCGCTGGCCGGCGCCCCGGCCGATCCCGGGCGGGCGGCCGGTGCTGCGTCTCGCCCGCCTCGCCTGTGGCCTGGTCGCGGTGACCATCGTGGCGGGCGGCTTCGCCGCCGGGCTCCATGCCGGGCTCGAATATAACACCTTCCCGCTGATGGATGGCCATCTGGTGCCGGAAGGATACGCGCGGCTGCATCCGTTCCTCGCCAACCTCACCCACAACATCGCCGCCGTGCAGTTCGATCATCGCCTGATGGCGACGCTCACCGTGCTCACGGTCCTGGTGCTGGTGGCGGCAGGGCTGCGGGCGAAGCTGCCGCGCGCCGCCCGGATCGCCGTGCTCGCGGCCGGGATAGCGGTGCTGCTGCAATTCTCGCTCGGCGTCGCCACCTTGCTGATGGTGGTGCCGGTCCCGCTCGGCGTCGCGCACCAGTTCGGCGCGACCCTGCTGCTCACCGCCGTCCTGGTCGCGTGGCACACGCTGCGCGGCGCCGTCCCTGTCAGCTACGCCGTTCCCCTGCCGCCGCACGTCCCGGAGGAAGCATGACCCCGCTCGCCACCACCGACCGCCTGTTCTTCGAGCGCGCCGACGCGGACCTCGATCGTGAGACCGCGACGCGCCTGCTGGGCGGCGCGCTCGCCGGCACCGATGACGGCGAACTGTTCCTCGAATACCGCGACAGCGAGCACCTCTCGCTGGAGGACGGCCACATCCGCAGCGCCGGCTCCGATACCTCGCTCGGCTTCGGCCTGCGCGCCGTGCTCGGCGAGGAAACCGGCTATGCTCATGCCGGCGAGATCTCCGAAGCGGCGCTGACCCGGGCCGCGAGTGCGGTCGCAGCCGTCCGCGCCGGCCGCGGCGGCACCGCGTCCGAGGCGCCGCGCGCCACCAACGCCCGCCTCTACACCGACCAGAACCCGCTCGAAGAAGGAACATTCGGCGCCCGCGCCGCCGTGCTCGGCGAGATCGACAGCTATGCGCGGGCCCAGGACGGGCGGGTGAAGCAGGTGATGGCCTCGCTCGCGGGCGAGTGGCAGGCGGTGCAGATCATCCGCGCCGATGGCCGCCGGGTCGCCGATCTCCGGCCATTGGTGCGGCTCAACGTCGCGGTCGTGGTCGAGACGGCCGGCAGGCGGGAGACCGGCAGCTACGGCACCGGCGGCCGCTTCGGCTACGCCAAGATGCTGGAGCCCGCGACGTGGCGGCATGCCGTCGACGAGGCGCTGCGGCAGGCGCTGCTGAACCTCGACAGCGTGCCGGCCCCGGCGGGCGAGATGGAGGTGGTGCTCGGCCCCGGCTGGCCCGGTATTCTGCTTCATGAGGCGATCGGGCACGGGCTGGAAGGCGACTTCAACCGCAAGAAGACGTCCGCTTTTGCCGGCCTGATGGGCAAGCGGGTCGCCGCGCCGGGCGTGACGGTCGTGGACGACGGCACGCTGCCGGACCGGCGCGGCAGCCTCACCGTCGACGACGAGGGCGAGCCCTCCGGCCGCACCGTGCTGATCGAGGACGGCGTGCTGGTCGGCTTCATGCAGGACCGGCTGAACGCGCGGCTGATGGGGCAGCGCCCGACCGGCAACGGCCGCCGCCAGTCCTATGCCCACGCGCCGATGCCGCGGATGACGAACACGCTCATGCTCTCCGGCGGCCACAAGCCGGAGGAGATGATCCGCTCGGTCAAGCGCGGGCTCTACGCGGTCAATTTCGGCGGCGGGCAGGTGGACATCACGTCGGGAAAGTTCGTGTTCTCCGCGAGCGAGGCCTACCTGATCGAGGACGGCCGCGTCGGCGCGCCGGTGAAGGGGGCGACGCTGATCGGCAACGGGCCGGACGCGCTGACGAAGGTCGCGATGGTCGGCGACGATGCGGCGCTGGATGCCGGGATCGGCACCTGCGGGAAGAACGGCCAGGGCGTGCCGGTCGGCGTCGGGCAGCCGACGCTGAAGCTCGCCGGGCTCACGGTGGGCGGCACGGCGACCTAGCGCCGGGGCGTGGTGCGATGCGAGACGTCCATCACGGCAGCTGCAATTGTGGCGCGGTTCGGTTGGAGGCGCGGGGAGAGCCCAAGAGGGTCGGGTTGTGCCACTGCATGACCTGCCGGAAGGAGACCGGGTCCCCGTTCATGGCGTTCTGCGTCTGGAACAGGAGCCAGGTATCGGTCACCGGCGAGACGCGAAGCTGGATCAACACCACCGACCATCGCCATTTCTGCCCAGCCTGCGGCTCCAGCCTGTTCGGGACGCATGACACCGACGAGGAAGTGGAGGTACGCCTCGGGTGCTTCGACGAGGTGCCCACCGATCTGGTCCCGGAGTACGAGCTGTGGACGCCGAGGCGCGAACATTGGTTGCCTCCCATCGAAGGCGCGGCACAGCATGGTGGCAACCGCCGATAAGACGGAGAGATCGCCCGATGGCGAAGCCGGAACCCTGATCGGGGACGGCCGCGCGACGAAGCGCGGCGCCACCAGCAGTCACGCCATCGTGGTGAGCATGCACACGACCGCCATCGCGCTGAGATGGTCGGCGACGATGCCGCGCTGGATGCCGGGATCGGCACCTGCGGGAAGAACGGCCAGGGCGTGCCGGTCGGCGTCGGGCAGCCGACGCTGAAGCTCGCCGGGCTCACGGTGGGCGGCACGGCGCCCTGACTGGACCAGGCCCGATCTCCAGTCAGGCCTGTCGGATCAGGCCTGCCGGGCGTCGCGGCGGCGGACCAGGCCGAGGCAGGCCACGCCCAGCACCAGGAGTGCCGCCGAGGCCGGCTCCGGCACGGCCTGCGGGGCGAACGCCACGCCGCGGATCAAGGTCGCGTCCGGAGCGGAGTACAGCGTGGTGAAGCTCTCGTCGGCGGCTTCGGCGGCGGTCGTATCCGCCAAATTGTCGGTGATCTCGTAGAGAAAGCTCGGCGACAGCTCGTTCAGCCCGTAGCTGGTCGCGAAAAGCTCCACGTTGCCGCCGACATCCTCGCCAGTCAGCCCGAACAGCCCGGTCACGCCGGGTGCTGTCGGCGTGT
>DATAYA010000202.1:0-9746 GCA_036272815.1 Acetobacteraceae bacterium | reverse complement strand
GCCATCAGCCGGGTCCAGAACCGCTCCTCGAACATGGACTGCGTGGCGACATAGGTAATTGCAACCATCGCGCCGCCGCCAACGCCCTGCAGCACCCGCCCCGCCAGCATCACGCCGATATCCGGCGCGAGCGCGCTGGCGACGCAGCCGAGCGCGTAGGAACCGGCGGCAGCCAGGATCACGTCGCGCATCCCGAACCGCCTGGCTGCCAGCGCCGAGCAGGCACCTGAGACGATGCCGCCGAGTTGATAGAGCGCGATCGTCCAGTTGATGAACGCGACGCCGCCGATCTGCTCCACGGCGCTCGGCATCGTGGTTGCGGCGAGGAAGCTGTCGGCCGCGTGCAGCCAGACGCCGAGACAGAGGATGGTGAACTGCCCGAGCCGGCCGGTGCGCGCGAGTTCGCGCCAGGTGCCGCTTGTGGACATGGCGGCCTATCGCCTCCGCGGCGATCGCGGCGGCAGGGTCCTGCTGCGGCGCATCATCTTTCTCCCCCGCGCACGGCGGCGCATCACCCCAATCTGCCCGCGCCCCGCACCCGGTCAAGCCGCGACGAGAGGCTGGCGCCGCCAGCCGCTTGTGCGCAGGATGGCCGGCGTCTGAGGGAGGAAGCACAATGGAACGGGTTGCACTCGTCACCGGCGGCACGCGCGGCATCGGGGCCGCGATCAGCCGCGCGCTGAAGGATGCCGGGCGGACCGTGGTCGCGAGCTATGCCGGCAACGAGGCCGCCGCCAGCGCCTTCGCCGAGGAGACCGACATCCCGGTCGTGCGCTTCGACGCCTGCGACTTCGCCGCGTGCGAGGCGGCGGTCTCGGCCATCGCGGGCGAGCACGGTCCGGTCGGCATCCTGGTCAACAATGCCGGCATCACCCGCGACGGGACGATGTCGAAGATGAGTCGCGACATGTGGGACGCGGTGATCGACACCAACCTCGGCTCCTGCTTCAACCTCTGCAAGCTGACCTTCGAGGGGATGCGGGCGGCGACGTTCGGCCGCGTCGTCAACATCGGCAGCATCAACGGCCAGGCCGGGCAGTACGGGCAGGTCAACTACGCGGCGGCCAAGTCGGGCATCCACGGCTTCACCAAGGCGCTCGCGCTGGAGGGCGCGCGGTTCGGCATCACCGTCAACGCGATCGCGCCCGGCTACATCGACACCGAGATGGTGCGCGCCGTGCCGCCCGACGTGCTGCCCAAGATCATCGCCCGCATCCCGGTGGGACGGCTCGGCTTGGTGGAGGACATCGCCCGCGGCGTCGTGTTCCTGACCGCCGACGAGGCGGGGTTCATCACCGGCTCGACGGTCTCGATCAACGGCGGGCAGCATATGTACTGAACGGCCGGTGTACTGAACAACCGGGGCGGCAGCGCGTCCCGGGGCAGGGGCAACCCGCCGCGAGCGGTCCTCGATGTCGGCGGCGAGCGGGCCTCCGGCCTGGCTCTCAATACCGCCGCAGCAGCGCCACCAGCCTGCCCTGGACCCGCACCCGGTCGGCGGGGAAGATGCGGATCTCGTGGCGCGGGTTGGCGGGCTCAAGTGCGATCGAGGCGCCACGGCGGCGGAGGCGCTTGAGCGTCACCTCGTTGCTGTCGACTAGCGCCACCACGATCTGTCCGTTCTCCGCCGTTTCGACCCGCCGGATGATGGCCGTGTCGCCATCCAGGATGCCGGCCTCGACCATCGAATCGCCGGCGATCTCCAGCGCGTAGTGCTCGCCGCTGCCGATCAGCGCCATCGGCACCGCGATCTGGGTGCCATTGTCGCGCAGCGCCTCGATCGGCAGGCCGGCGGCGATGCGGCCATAGAGCGGCAGCTCGACCGCGCCCGCCTCGGCGGCGGCACGCACGCCGGGCAGGCGGTTCGAGAAATCGCCGCGGATGACGTTGGGGGAGAAGCTGGCGTCGCGCGCCGGGGTGGCGGCTGCGGCAGTGGCGGCGGTGGCGGGCACGGCGGCCGCCGATGCGGGCAGGGCCGCCGCCGCGGCCGCGCCACCCTCCGGCATCCGCGTCACCTCAAGCGCTCGCGCCCGATGGTGGCGCCGGCGCAGGAAGCCGCGTTCCTCAAGCGCCGAGATCAGCCGGTGGATGCCCGACTTGCTGCGCAGATGGAGGGCCAGCTTCATCTCCTCGAAGCTCGGGGAGAACCCGGTCTCGCGGAGGTGACGGTCGATGTAGATCAGCAGTTCGTGCTGCTTGCGGGTCAACATGGCGGCGCGGCTTCCTTTGCGGGCCTCACGTCGCCGGCGGCCCGCGCGAATCGGCGAACAAACCGGCAACCGGAGTTGGCGTTCTACATAAGTTCCCGCCGATTCGTCAAGCCCTCGTATCGACCTCCCGGACTGGCCGCTAAGACTGGCCGCTCAGATTGGCCGCTCAAACTCCCAGCATATCGAGCCGAAGGACCTCGACCGCCGATCCCGCCGCCGCCTCTGGCGCGTGCGGGGCGCGGATCACCAGGCAGTCGGCTTCGGCGAAGTGCCGCAGCATGGCGCTGTCCTGACGCGCGAATGGGGTCGCGACCGGCGGCCCTGCCGTGCGGACGTCCAGCCGTGCGCGCACGTAATCCTCCCGCCGGTCGTTCTCCGCCATCGCCGTGCCGAGAATGGCCGCCGTTCGAGCCGGTGCCGCGCCGGCAAGCCCCGCGAGGCGGTCGAGCGCCGGCCGCAGGAACAGCAGCCCGCAGACCAGCGCCGAGACCGGGTTGCCTGGCAGGCCCAGCACCGGCATCGCACCGAGGGCGCCGAACATCAGCGGCTTGCCCGGCCGCATCGCGATCGTCCAGAAATCGAGCGCCAGCCCCCGCTGGCCGAGGCCCGCCTGCACGAGGTCGTGGTCGCCCACGCTGGCGCCGCCGGTCGTCACCAGCAGGTCCGCACCCGCCGCCGCATCCGCTGCCGCCGCGATCGCGGCGAGCGTGTCGGCCGCGATCGGCAGCACGAGGGGCTCGGAGCCGGCCGCGCGGACAAGCGCTGCGAGCGCATGGGCGTTGGAGCTGACGATGCCGCCCGGTGCGACAGGCTCGCCCGGCAGCGATATCTCATCGCCGGTCGCCAGGATCGCGACGCGCGGTCGACGATGCACCGGGAGCCACGGATGGTCGGCGGCGGCGGCGAGCCCGATATCACGGGCCGACAGGCGCCGCCCGGGGGCGAGCAGCACGTCCCCGGCGGCGAAATCCTGGCCCGCGCGGCGGATATGGCGCCGGCGCGGGCGGCTTCGCGGATCGTCACCCGGTCGTCGTCGCGGTCGGCATCCTCCTGGATCACGATCGCGTCCGCGCCCTCGGGCACCACGCTGCCGGTGTAGAGCCGCACCGCCTCGCCCGCGCCGACCGCACCCGCGAACGGGTGGCCGGCGGGCGCTTCGCCGATCACGCGCAACTCCGCCCCGGCCGCGCCAGCCGCGGCCCGGAGTGCGTAGCCGTCCATCGCCGAGACGTCGGCCGGCGGCTGCGTGCGGCGGGCGATCACGGGGGCGGCGGCGACGCGGTTCCACGATTCGGCGAGAGGGACGATCTCGGCCGGCACCGGCCGGACCGCCGCGAGGATGCGCGCGCGGGCATCGGCGACCGGGATCATGTCCTGTCCCCCGACATCACTCCGCCCGGAACTCGCCCGATGCGCCGCCGGCCTTGTGGACCACCCGCAGCGCCTCGATCCGCATTCCGCGATCGACCGCCTTGCACATGTCGTAGATCGTGAGCGCCGCGACCGAGGCGGCGGTCAGCGCCTCCATCTCGACCCCGGTGGGGCCGGTGGTCCGAACTGTCGCCGCGATCTCGATCGCATCGCCCGAGGCGGCCGCGTCCAGCGTCACGCGGACGGAGGCGATCGTGAGCGGATGACAGAGCGGGATCAGGTCCGCAGTGCGCTTGGCCGCCATGATCCCGGCGATCCGGGCGGTGGCCAGCACGTCGCCCTTCGCCGCACTCCCTTCCCGGATGAGCGTCAGTGTCTGCGGCCGCATCACCACCCGCGCCCGCGCGGTCGCCTCGCGGGCGGTCGGCGGCTTGTCGGAGACGTCGACCATCCGCGCCGTCCCTGCCGCGTCGAGATGGGTCAGCCCGCTGCCACTCATGGCCCCGCTATGGGTCCGGGCTCGCCGAGCAGCTCGCGGACCGCCGCCGCCACGTCCGGCTGGCGCAGCAGGGTCTCGCCGACCAGGAAGCTCTGCGCCCCGGTCCCTGCGAGGCGCCGCAGATCGCTCGGCGTGCGGATGCCACTCTCGGCGACCAGGAACCGCTCGGGCGGCACATGCGGCGCCAGCTCCAGCGTCGTGTCGAGCCGCGTCTTCAGGGTGCGCAGGCTGCGGTTGTTGATGCCGATCATCGGCGTCTGCAGGCCGAGCGCGCGGTCCAGCTCGGCGCGGTCATGGACCTCGGCGATCACGTCCATGTCGAGCGCGCGGGCGAGGTTCTCCAGTTCCAGCGCCTGCGTATCGCTCAGCGCCGCCATGATGAGCAGGATGCAGTCCGCCCCCATCGCCCGGCTCTCGTAGACCTGCCACGGGTCGAGGATGAAATCCTTGCGCAGCACCGGCAGGTCGACCGCGGCCCGGGCGATGCGCAGATGCGCCGGATCGCCATGAAAATGGGGCCCGTCGGTCAGCACCGAAAGGCAGGTGGCGCCACCGGCGCGATAGGCGCGGGCGAGGGCGGCCGGGTCGAACTCGGAGCGGATCATGCCGCCGGAGGGCGAGGCGCGCTTGATCTCGGCGATCAGCCCGATCCGGCCGGCGCCGGTCGTCTCCTTGAGCGCCGCATAGAAGCCGCGCGGCGGCCCGTCGAGTTTGCCTTTCAGCACCTCCAGCGGGATCGCGGCGCGGCGGCGCTCGACCTCCGCGCGTTTCTCGGCGCAGATGCGCGCGAGGATGTCGGCCCCATCCGGGCATCCGTTGACGGCCTGGTCCATGGTGTAGGGCGTGATGTCCATATCGTGCCTCAGCGCGCGTCCGGCGCGGTTTCGCGTCGCAACGCATCCAGCGCGGCCTGCGCCGCACCGTCGTCAATCACCCGCGCGGCCATTGCCGCCCCCTCCCGCAAATCGTCCGCCCGCCCGGCGATGATCAGCGCCGCCGCCGCGTTCAGCAGCACGGTATCGCGATATGGTCCGCCGGCGCCGCCGAGCAACGCCAGCAGCGCCGCCGCATTCGCGGCCGGATCGCCGCCGCTGATCGACGCCACGGGCGCTTGCGCGAGACCCGCTTCCTCCGGCCGCACGGTGAACGCGCGCACCCGTCCCCCGTTCAGCTCGATCACGCGGTTCTCGCCGGCGACGGTCAACTCGTCCAGACCCTCGCCGTGGACGATCCAGGCGCGCTCGGTTCCCAGCGCCGCCAGCGTCTCGGCCATCGGGCGGGCCCAGGCGGGATCGAACACGCCGATCAACTGCCGCCGCACCTCGGCCGGATTGGCGAGCGGCCCGAGCAGGTTGAAGATCGTCCTGGTGCCCAGCTCGACGCGCGGGCCGGCGGCGTGCCGCAGCGCCGCGTGGTGGCGCGGCGCGAACAGGAAGGCACAGCGCGCGGCCAGCAGCACCGCCGGCAGGCGGCCAAGCGGCACGTCCACCTCGACGCCGAGGGCGGCCAGCACGTCGGCGCCGCCGGTGCGCGAGGAGAGCGCCCGGTTGCCATGCTTGGCGACCGGCACGCCGGCGCCGGCCAGCACGAAGGTCACCGCGGTCGAGACGTTGAGTGTGCCCGCATTGTCGCCGCCAGTGCCGCAGACGTCGATCGCACCGGGAGGGGCCGCGACCCGCGCCATCCGCGCCCGCATCGCGCGCACGGCGCCGACCAGCTCCGGCACCGTCTCGCCGCGCACCCGCATCGCCATTAGCAGGCCGGCGATCTGCGCCGGCGTGGCCTCGCCCGACATGATGATGCCGAACGCGTCCTCCGCCTCCGCCTCGCTCAGCGTCCCTCCGAGCGCCAACCGAGCCAGCACCGGCTTGAGATTGGTCGACACCGCTTCGGTCAGGCGGCGCGCGCCGGCGCGCCAGAGCCGCGCGCGAGGGCGAGGAAATTGGCGAGCAGATCGTGCCCGTGCGCGCTCGCGATGCTCTCCGGGTGGAACTGCACGCCCCAGATCGGCAGGACGCGGTGGCGCAGCCCCATCAGCACCCCGTCCTCGCTCCAGGCGGTCGGCGCCAAGAAGTCAGGCAGGCTCGCCTCGGTGACCGTCAGGCTGTGGTAGCGCGTCGCGGTGAACGGGCTCGGCAGGCCGGCGAAGACGTCGCTGCCCTGGTGGCGGATCGCACTCGTCTTGCCGTGCATCGGCACCGGCGCGCGCACCACCTCGGCCCCGAACGCCTGACCGATCGCCTGGTGGCCGAGGCAGACGCCGAGGATCGGGATGCGCCCCGCCGCCGCGGCGATGAGGTCGAGACAGATGCCGGCCTCCGACGGCGTGCACGGTCCGGGCGAGAGCACGATTGCCTCGGGCGCCAGCGCCAATGCCGCGTCGGGTGTGATCGCGTCGTTACGTCGCACTTCGCAGCGCGCCCCAAGATCGCCGAGGAAGTGATAGAGGTTGAACGTGAAGCTGTCGTAGTTGTCGATCAGGAGAAGCATGACCTTGGCCTGGTTCCGGGCGTCTGCCGGCCGTTTCTACCCGAACCGCGGCAGGAACACACCTCCGAGCGGACACGAGCGCCTTCCGGTGGATTGCCGAAACGAGTGGACGTCGCGGTCCGGCGGCCTCGCGGGCGGCCGGTGCCCGCGGGCCGAACGGCACAGCTCCGGCTGCTGCGCCTGTCGGGACGGCCGGCGCTGCCGGTCACGCTGCTGCCGGTGCGCGCGGGGGGCGGACCCCGCGCCACTGCGCCGGGCGGCGGCGCTCGCGCTGATCGGCGGGCGGCGTCTGCCGCAGATCGCCGCCGCCGCGGGACGCAGCGTCAACACGCTGCGTACCCACCTCGCCCGCCCACCTCGCCCGCGTCATGGCCAGGACCGAGACGCGCCGGCAGAGCGAGCGGGTCCCGCTGCTGGCGGACGTGACCGCGTCTTTGTGAAGCCGTCCGGTCAGTCCGCAACCTGGACAGCGCCATGCCGAGGGCGTACCGATCCAACCGGGTCGAAACCGGGCAACAACGGGAAACCGGGAACGAAGGGGGACACGCCATGCGGATCACACATCCGGCCTATCGAATTGCTGCTGCCACGAGCGTTATGCTGCTGCTCGGCGCCGGCGTCGCGCGTGCCGACAGCCTGTCTCATGCCAGCGCCGGCAAGCTGTCGGACGGGCGCGCGGTCGACATCTACACGATGCGAAATTCGCACGGCATGATCGTGCGCTTCCTCAGCCTCGGCGGCACCATCACCCAGATCAACACCGCCGACCGCAGCGGACATGTCGACAACGTCGTTCTCGGCTACCCCGATCTCGCGAGCTATGACAGCCACACTTCCACCTATTTCGGCGCGATCGTCGGTCGCTACGGCAACCGCATCGCCAAGGGCACCTTCCAGCTCGACGGCCACACCTATCACCTGCCGATCAATAACGGCGTCAACTCGCTGCATGGCGGCACCAACGGCTTCAATCTGCAGATCTGGGATGTGACGCCGAAGCAGGTGCCGAACGGCGTTGCGGCGGTGCTCTCCTACACGAGCCCCGACGGGCAGGACGGATATCCCGGCACGCTGACGGTCGAGGTCACCTATACGCTCACGGACGCCAACGCGCTGCGCATCGATTATCGCGCGACGACCGACAAGCCGACCGTGCTGAACCTGACCAACCACTCCTATTTCAATCTCGACGGCAACGGCAGCGGCAGCGCGCTCGATCAACAGGTGCAGATCAATGCCGATGCCTACACCCCGACCGACGCGACCCAGATCCCGACCGGACAGATCGCGCCGGTCGCGGGGACGCCGATGGATTTCCGCACGCTGCACCCGATCGGCGCCTCGATTTCCGCCCCGTTCGAGCAACTCGTGCTGGCGCACGGCTACGATCACAACTGGGTGCTGAACCGCACCAAGCCGGGGGCGCTCGACTTCGCCGCGCGGGCCTATTCGCCGCTCACCGGCCGCGTGCTCGACGTGTTCACGACCGAGCCCGGCGTGCAGTTCTACACCTCGAACTACATCCTCGGCGCCTTCATCGGCTCCTCCGGCACGATCTATCGCCAGGGCGATGGCTACACCTTCGAGACGCAGCACTTCCCCGACAGCCCGAACCACCCGAACTTCCCCTCGACGCGGCTCGATCCGGGGCAGACCTTCAACTCGACGACCGTGTTCCGCTTCTCGACGGATAACTGAGCGGGAACCTGCAAGCCGGCCACCGGTGGAGGCGGGATGGATCATTACGATCTGATCGTGATCGGCAGCGGCCCGGGCGGCGGCAGTCTGGCGCACCGGCTGGCGCCGTCCGGCAAGCGCATCCTGGTCCTGGAGCGCGGCCCCTATCTGCCGCGCAGCCTGGCCAACTGGGACAGCAAAACCGTGTTCGTCGACGCCGCCTATCAGGCGCCGGACACCTGGTACGGCGCCGACGGACGCGGCTTCCATCCTGGCCTGCACTATTATGTCGGCGGCAATTCGAAGGTGTATGGCGCCGCCCTGTTCCGGCTGCGCGAACGCGATTTTGGCGAGGTGCGCCACATTGACGGCATCTCGCCGGCATGGCCGCTGCCGTATGACGCTTTCGAGCCGTTCTATGCGGAGGCCGAACGGCTGTTCTCGGTCCATGGCAAGCGCGGCGAGGACCCGAACGAGCCGTGGTCGAGCGGCCCCTATCCGCATCCGCCGGTCAGCCACGAGCCGCGGATCGCGCAGCTCGCGGACAGCTTCGCGGGCGAGGGACTGCATCCGTTCCATCTTCCGCTCGGCATCCGCCTCGACGAGGACGCGAGCGGCCGCGCGACTCCCACCAGCATCTGCATCCGCTGCGACACGTTCGACGGCTTCCCCTGCCTGCTGAACGGCAAGGCCGACGCGCAGGTGATGTGCATCGACCCGATGCTGGCGGCGCATCCGAGCACCGTGACGCTGCTGACCGGCGCTTATGTCGAGCGCCTGGAGACCGACCCGGCCGGCCGCAGTGTCCGGCGCGTGCATGTCAATCGCGACGGCGCGCACGAGGAATACGAGGGCGACATCGTGGTCGCCGCCTGCGGCGCGCTGTCGACGGCGCTGCTGCTGCTGCGATCGGCGTCGGATGTGCACCCGCACGGGCTTGCCAACGGCTCCGGCCAGGTCGGGCGCAATTACATGCGCCACAACATGAGCGTGCTGATGGCGGTTCTGCGGCAGCCGAACCCGACCGTGTTCCAGAAGACGCTCGCGGTCAGCGACTACTATTTCGGCGCGGATGATTGGGAGTATCCGCTCGGCCTGATCCAGATGTGCGCGACCTCGCACGCCGACCAGATCAAGGGCGAGGCGCTGCCGGAGTGGCTGGAATGGCTGCCCGAGCTGCCATTCGACAAGATGGACGGCCACAGCCTGGATTTCTGGTTGCAGAGCGAGGATCTGCCGCGGCCGGCGAATCGCATCTTCTACGACGGCGACCGGGTACGGCTCGATCTCGTCGAGACCAACATGGAGGCGGCACGGCGGCTGAAGAAGAAGCTCGAGCACCTGATGGGCAGCGCCGGCGCGCACCCCGTGCTGCTGGAGCGAAAGCTCTATCTCGGCAAGAATATCCCGGTGGGCGGCACCGCTCACCAGGCCGGCACGGCCCGGTTCGGGACCGACCCGGCAACCTCCGTGCTCGATCTCGACTGCCGCGCGCACGA
>DATAYA010000201.1:0-11466 GCA_036272815.1 Acetobacteraceae bacterium | reverse complement strand
CTGGGGATGGCGGCGATCCTCGCGGTCGCCGTCACGGTCTCGACCGGCATCGCGCTGCTGACCGAGCGCATCGCCTACCGCCCGTTCCGGCGCGTGACCGGCCTGGCACCGCTGATCTGCGCGATCGGCGTGTCGTTCTTCCTCGAGCAGAGTTTTCGCGGCTTTTTCGGCTCCGCCGTGAAAGCCTATCCGGATCCGCCCTGGCAGCGCGACGTCTTCCATCTTGGCAGCGTCAGCATCCCGCGTATCGACGTGCTGGTGATCGCACTCGCGCTGGTGTTCATGTTCATTCTCTATCTGGTCGTGCAGCGCACGAAGATGGGCACCGCGATGCGCGCGGTCTCCGAGGATGCCGAGGCGGCGGCGCTGATGGGGATCGACGTCAACCGTGTCGTGGTGTTCACCTTCGCGCTCGGCGGGGCGATGGCCGGCATCGGCGGCGTGTTCTACGCGTTCCTCTACAAGCAGGTCTATTTCTACATGGGCTTCACGCCGGGCATCAAGGCGTTCGGTGCCGCCGTGCTCGGCGGCATCGGCAGCATTCCCGGTGCGATGTTCGGCGGGTTCTTCCTCGGCCTCGTGGAATCTGTGGGACCGGCGCTGTTCCTCGATGGCATCGGCATTCCCGCACCGTACCAGCTCCGGGACGTGATCGCGTTCACGCTGCTCATCATGGTGCTGATCTTCCGTCCGCACGGATTGCTCGGCGAGCCGATGGCGAAGAAGCGCGCCTGACCATGCGCGTCGCACTTCGCCGATCGGTCGTGGTCGGGCTCCTGTTCGGCGTGGGCGGCGTCTATCTCGGCGCGGTCGGCGTGCTGCACATGCTCGACCAGCGCGCGGTGATCGTCGGGGTGATGAGCCTCGCGCACGCGGTGCTGCTTGCACTCGGCATCGGTGCCGGGGCGATGGCCGCCGGGGGAGGTCAGGGAGTGCTGCTTGGCCGCGGCGCGCTGGCAGGCTCGCTCGCTTTCGGCTGCATCGCACTGCTCGCGATCGCGGCAGCCGCGCTGCCTTTGCAGTCGATCTTCATCGAGCTGGCGCCGCCGCTCGTGAATTTTCTTTGCTTCGGTCTCGGCCTTTCCGCAGGCGTGGCCGCCCTGGTGGCGGGCGGCGCGGTCTGCGGTCTGCTTGGGTCGGCACTCCGCCTCGCGCCGCCATCGGGCTGCCGCGTGTTCGTGGCCGGTGTCAGCGGCGTGATCGTCGCCGGCGTGTTCCAGGAACTCATCCAGCTCATTCTGCAATACGAGGGCGTCGTCGGCGCGATCCGCGATTTCCTCTACACCTGGGAAGGGTTGCTGCCGCGCGGCGCCGGCATCGTGTTCGCGGTCTGCGGCGCCGCCAGCCTGTTTGTGCCCGTGCTGCGTCGCGGCCGCACGCCGGGCCGTGTCGATCGCCGGCGCGAACGGCTGATCTGGGCTGGGCTTGCGCTGCTGTTTCTGGCGGTGCTCCCGCTGCTGGCGGGCGCCTATATCGGCCAGGTGCTGATGCTGGTCGGGCTCTACATCCTGATGGGCATGGGGCTCAACCTGGAGGTCGGCCTCGCCGGCCTGCTCGATCTCGGCTTCGTCGCGTTCTTCGCGGTCGGCGCCTACACCACGGCGCTGCTCACCGCGGATAGCCCGCACGCGCTGATGCACGTCTCCTACTGGACAGCGATGCCCATGGCGGTGCTGCTCTCGGTCGGTGTCGGCGTGCTGTTCGGCTTGCCGGTCCTCGGCGTGCGCGGCGACTATCTCGCGGTCGCGACGCTGGGCCTGGGCGAGATCGTGCGCGTGATCGTGATGTCGGATTTCGCCGCCCCACTGCTCGGCGGCGCACAGGGCGTCCTGCAGATCCCCAAGCCCAGCCTCGGGCCGATCGCTTTCAGCGGTCCGGTCCCGCTCTTCTACTTGACGCTTGCCTGCGCCGGCGTGGCCGCTTTCGTCGCTTGGCGACTGGAGAACTCCCGCCTCGGCCGGGCGTGGATGGCGCTGCGCGACGACGAGGACGTGGCGCAGGCGCTCGGCATAAACCTGATCCGCTCGAAGCTGCTCGCCTACGGGCTCGGCGCCGCCTTTGCCGGGCTTGCCGGCTCGATCTTCGCGGTGATGCTCTCCTCGGTCTATCCGTCGAGCTTCCAGCTCCTGATATCGATCAACGTGCTGGCCCTCATCATCGTCGGCGGCATGGGCAGCCTGGCCGGCGTCGTGCTTGGCGCGATCGCGCTGATCGGCCTGCCGGAGCTGCTGCGCGAGTTCGGCGACGACCGCTATCTGTTCTATGGCGCGGTGCTGATCGTGATGATGCGCCTCAAGCCGGAAGGGCTCTGGCCGTCGGAGGTGCGGCGGCGCGAGCTGCACGTCGACGATGCGTCATCGGCGCTCGACCAGGGTGTGGACCTCGTGCCGGCGCAACCGGGAGAATGAGCGCGCTGCTCGAATGCCGCGCGCTGACGCGCCGGTTCGGCGGGCTCGCGGCACTCTCGACGCTGGACCTGTCGGTCGCCGAGGGGAACATCCACAGCATCATCGGTCCCAACGGCGCCGGCAAGACGACCGTGTTCAACTGCATCACACAGAACCTGCGTCCGAGTTCCGGCGAGGTGTGGTTCTGCGGCCGGCGCATCGACGGCCTCACCCCCGATCGCGTTGCCGCCGCAGGGATCAGCCGCACGTATCAGAACATCCGCTTGTTCCGCACCATCACGGCGATCGAGAATCTTCTTGTCGGAATGCACCTGCATCTCCGATCGCACTGGTGGGGGGCGGTGCTCGGGACGCCGCACACCCGCGCCGACGAGCGCCACGCGCATGACGAGGCGCTGCGGCTGCTCGCCTTCGTCGGTTTGCGCGGCCGCGGCGACATGCTGGCGAGCAACCTCGCCTATGGCGAACAGCGGCGCCTGGAGATCGGCCGAGCGCTCGCCACGCGCCCGCGCCTGCTGCTGCTCGACGAGCCGACCGCGGGGATGAACCCGCATGAGACGTCCGAGATGATGGCGTTCATCGAAGCGGTGCGCGCGCAGTTCGGCGCCACCATCCTGCTGATCGAGCATCAGATGCGCGTCGTGATGTCGATGTCCGACCGTGTCACCGTGCTTGACCACGGCAGCAAGATCGCCGAGGGCGTGCCTGCCGAGGTGCAGCGTGACCCGGCGGTGATCGAAGCCTATCTCGGCATGAAAAGCAGTGCCGTGCCAGCCGCGGCGCGCGACCGCGCGGCGGCGGCGATCGCAGCCGTGGGGCCGGCCTGATGGCGTTGCTGGAGATCGACGCGATCCATGTGTTCTACGACAAGATCGAGGCGCTGAAAGGCGTCTCGATCGCAGTGGAGGAGCACCGCATCGTCACCCTCGTCGGCGCCAACGGGGCCGGCAAGTCCACCACGCTGCGCGCGGTCAGCGGGCTCTTGCATCCGCGTCGCGGAGAAATCCGCTTCGATGGGCGGAAGCTGGCGGGGATCGGCGCGCACCACATCGCGGCGATGGGTGTGGTGCAGGTGCCGGAGGGGCGGCGCGTGTTCGGCCGGCTGACGGTGGACGAGAACCTGATGATGGGCGCCTTCACGCGCCGCGACCGCGCTGGCATTGCCGAGGACCGCGAGCGGATGATGACGCTGTTCCCGCGCCTGCGCGAGCGCATCCGCCAGGTCGCCGGCACGCTCTCGGGCGGCGAGCAGCAGATGGTCGCCACCGCGCGCGCCTTGATGGCACGGCCGCGGGCGCTTCTGATGGACGAGCCGAGCATGGGCCTGAGCCCGATGATGGTGGAGCAGGTGTTCGAGACCATCCGCACGATCAACGCGCAGGGTGTGACGATCCTGCTGGTCGAGCAGAATGCGCTGATGGCGCTCTCCGTCGCCGATCGCGGTTATGTTCTGGAGAGCGGGCGCGTGGTGCTCAGCGGCGAGGGGCGCACGCTGCTGGACGACCCGCGCGTGCGTGAAGCTTATCTCGGCTGACGGCTCAGGCTTCGTACGCGAGGCGCAGGCCGGGCTCGGGCCACTCCATCACCGCCAGCCGGCCGGTGCCCGAGAGCGTCACATAGGCGGTGCGCAGACCGGCGCCGCCGAAGCAGATGTTGGTCACCCAGCGATCCGGGAACGCGACCTGCCGCAGCGCGCGCCCGTCCGGCGCGATGACGGTGATGCAGCCCGTGACCAGCGTTGCAACACAGATATTGCCTTGCGCATCGACTGCGAGGCTGTCGAACCGCTGGAAGCCGCCGAGCCCGCAGACGAGCCGCCCGCCATGCGGGGACGGGAAGGGCTCGCGCTGCACCCGGCCAGGACCGTCGAGGGAAAACGCCCAGAGCCGTGCCGTCTCGGTCTCCGCGACATAGAGCGTGCGGCCGTCCGGCGAGAGCCCGATGCCGTTCGGCGTCAGCACCGGATGCGCGATCTCGGCGATGTGCGATCCGTCGACCCGGGCGTAATAGACGCCACCGTGGTCGCGGTCGCGCGCACGGGTCTTGCCGAGATCGGTGAAGTAGAACCCGCCGTCGTTGTCGAACACGATGTCGTTCGGCCCGCGCAGCCGGTGCTCGCCGCAGCGATCGTAGAGCACGCGCACCGCACCCGTCGCGGCATCGATGCGCTCGATGCGGCCGCCGCCGTAATCCGCGGCCTGCATCGTCGGCCGCAGCAGTCCGTCCGCCTCGCTCCAGACGAACCCGCCATTGTTGCAGCAATAGAGCGCACCGTCCGGCCCGATGGCGAGCCCGTTCGGGCCGCCGCCGGGCTCGGCGACGATCGAGACCGCGCCGTCCGCGGCGACGCGCGTGAGCGTGCCGCGCGCGATCTCGACCAGAATGACGGAGCCGTCCCGCATCCAGACCGGGCCTTCGGGAAACAACAGGCCGGCGGCCAGGATGCGAGGTTCGGACACGGGCTTATTGGCCCATCTTGATGAAGCGAAATTGGAAATTGTTGTCTGCGGTCTGCACCACGGAGACGTTCTTCTTCGTCGCCCAGACGATCACCTGCTGGTGCAGCGGGATGGATGCGACCTGGTCCTGGATCAGCTTGATCGACTGGTTGATCTCGTCGATCCGCTTGGCCTGGTCGTTCTCCGAGCCGATCTCGGCGATCAGCTTGTCGAGCTCCGGGTTGGAGTAGCCGCCGGCGTTGACGTTGCCGCGCACGCCGTTGCGCGAGCCGAGCAAAGCGAACAGCGTGTTTTCCGCATCATAGGTCGCCGGCGTCCAACCCAGCAGGTAGAAATCCGTATCGAATCTCGGCGCCGTGATCTTGGCGAAGAACTTGGTCTTGGTCTGCGCGTTGAGCGCGACCTTGACGCCGACCTTCGCCAGCATCGAGACGACCGCCGTGCAGATCTGCACGTCCATCACGTAGCGGTCGTCCGGGCAGTCCATGCCGAGACTGAAGCCGTTCGGGTAGCCCGCCTCGGCGAGCAGCTTCTTCGACTCCGCCGGGTTTGCCGTCGGCCGGACGTCGAGCTTGGGATTGTAGCCGTTCACGCCCGGCCCCCACATTTCCCAGCTCGGATGCGCGAGCCCGCGCATGATGACCTTCGCGATCAGGTTCTCGTCGATCGCCAGCGCGAAAGCCCGCCGCACGCGCACGTCCTTGAGCGGGTTCTTTCCCTTGACGTTGGAATCTTTCAGCTCCGGGTCGATCTGGTCCATGCCGAGGAAGATCGTACGCAGCTCCGGGTGTTCGATCAGCTTCAGGCCGGGCGCGTGCGCGATGCGCGGCATGTCCTGCACCGGCACCGAATAGATCATGTCCTCCTCGCCGGAGAGCAGGGCGGCAACGCGGGTCGAGGCGTTGTTGATGACGTCGAACTCGACGCGGTCGGCGTTGCTCGGGTTCTTGTCCCACCAGGTCGGGTTCTTCTCGACCACGGTGCGGTGGTCGGGCTCACGCGAGACCAGCCGGTACGGGCCGGTGCCCATTGCGTTGTGGACCGCATAGTTGTCTGCGGTGCCGCCGATGATGACCGGATCGACCGCGCCGTGCTTGGTCATCCACGCCTTGGAGACGATCAGCAGATTCGACTGCTCCTGCGGGAAGATCGGGTCGATGTGCTTCATCTCGAAGTCGACGGTGTAGTCGTCGATCTTCTTGGCGTCCTTCACCGAGGCCATCACGTCGCGCATCACGGAGGTCTTGGACATGATACGGTTGAAGGAGAACACCACGTCGTCGGCGGTGAACGGCGAGCCGTCTTGCCACTTCACGCCGTGGCGAAGGTGGAAGCGCCAGGTGGTCGGGTTGATCTCCTCCCAAGAGGTTGCGAGCGCCGGTTGCAGCTTGAGTTGGGCGTCGCGCCGGATCAGCGGCTCGTAGATGTTGCCGAGGAAGGAGAGCTGCACCGTCTCTTCGCGCGTGTAGGGATCCATCGCACCGACGTCGCCGTCATTCGCCCATTTGAATGTCGTCGCCGCCCAGCTCGGGCCGAACCACAGCACCGACGCGAGCAGGCCGCCCGCGATCGCGCCCAACCGACGTTTCATCCCTTGCACTCCTTCGAATATGGCCGGAATAACAAACCGTCCCGTGACCGGAAGCAAGCCCGACCGTGCGCGCCCGAGAAGATGCCGACGACCGCGCGCCCGCGCGCTTCCTGCTGCCGGTCTGGTTCGCGATTGCAGTGCCGGCCTTCGTGCTCGCCTTCCTGCGCGAATGGCCGTTGCCGACCGGCTGGACGCTGATCCTCTGGCACGCGCACGAACTGCTGTTCGCCGGGCTTTCGGCGGTGCTCGGCATGGCGGTGGCGGCCCGCGCGCGGAGCCGGTTGCTGCTCGGGCTGGTGTTCCTGCTCGGCCGCGCCGCGATCGCGACCTCGGCGTGGATCGGGCTGCCGGCGGCGGCGGTGGCCGACCTCGCCTACCCCGCGCTGCTGCTGGGGCTGGCGCTGCGCGCGCAGCGGCGCGATCGGTGGCTGGTGGCGGCCCTCGCGGTGCTGCTGGCGGCGGATGCGCTGTTCCATGTCGAGGCCGCATCCGGGCGGCTCGGCTTCGGCTTCCGGATCGGGCTCGCGCTCGCGCTGGCGGTGCTCGCGGTCGTCTATCGCCGCGCCGGCGCGGTTGCGCGGGCCGCCGCGCCGCCCGTCGTGCCGCCGCTGGTCGGCCTGGTCGCGGCGGCGCTGGTGGCGGCGCTCGCCTGGCTTGGCGGGCGGCTGCTGGGGGTGCTGCCGGGCTGGATCGCGGGGCCGCCCTCGTTGCATCGCGGCGCGGCCGGACTGGTCGCGATCGGCTGGGCGATCGGCCGGCGCGTTGCTGCCATCGGCGCCTGGACCGGCGAGCCGATCGCGCTGGCGGTGGCCGTCGGCTGGGCCATCCTGCTGCTTGGGCGGATCGCGCCCGGCCGGCGCGGCGCGCGGCTGGCCGACGCGCTGGCTGGCGTCGCACTCGCGGCCTGGATCGCGGCGCCGGACGCCGAGACGGCGGCGGTTCTGCTGCTGGTGGCGGCGGCGGCGCAGGTGGTCTGGCTGCTCCCCGCGCGCGGCCCCGGCCTGGCGGGGCAGCTCGGGGGTGCGGCGGTGCCGGCCGGTCTCGGGTTCCTCGGGGCGGCGACACTGTGGCCGGTTGCGGTCACCCCGAGCACCGGCCTGCACGCCCTGGCCGCGGCGCTGGCGCTGGCCGCGGCGGCGACGCTCGACGGGCGCGCGCTAGCACTCGTGCTGCTGCTGCTGGCGGTGGCGGCGCGGATCGCGGCGCCGTTCAGCCCGCATTATACCGGGCTGGTGAAGGTGGCCGCGCTATTCTGGCTGGCGGGTTGGGTCTGGCTTGCATCGAGACGGCTTGGCAGCGTTCTAATGCGGCCCCGATCGACGCGCGCCCGGGTGAACCCGATGGCGTGAGCCCGCCAGCAGGAGACTGCGCCATGCGTTCCCTCATTCTCACCGCCACCATGTTGACGGCTTTCGCCGCAACCGCTTCGGCGCAGTCCTACGCGCCGTCGCCGCCGCCGCTGCCGTTCCCGCCGCCGGCCGGGACGGCAGTGCCGATGGCCCGGCCGGCGGCTCCTCCGCCCATGCCGCAGGTCACCCCGCCGCCAGCGGCGTCATCGGGTCCGGGCTACGTGCTGCCGCCGTACGACCGGATCGGCACCGGCGAGTCGCTGCCGACCTCCGGCCAGGCCAGCAACATCGACAGCGCCGACACGCGCTCGCCGATCGCGCCGCGCCTGCCGACCCCGCGGGTCGGTGCCGACGCGCCCTTCCGCGCCTATCTGGTGAGCGCGCGGGACGCGCTGGCGAGCGGCCAGACGGGCGAGGCACAGGAGGCGATGGAGCGCGCCGAGACGCGACTGCTGGACCGCTCGGTCGCACCCTCGCGGGCAGCCGACCCGATCACCGGGCCGGCGATCGCCCGCCTCGGCGAGGCGCGGCGGGCGCTTGCCGCCGGCGACACCGGCACCGCGATTTCGCTGATCGACAGCATCCTGCGCGGGATGCCGCCGCAATCGTAACCAGCACCGCGCTGCGCCGCCGCGGACCGTGACCGAGGCCGCAACCTCCCTCGTCGTGCTCGCGATCCTGCTGGGGGCGGCGACGGCGGGCGTGGTGGTGCAGCCGCTGCTGCCCGAGACGCACCGCTCGCGCGACACGGTGGAGGCCGTGCGGCTCACGCTCGGCATGATCGTCACCTTCGCCGCCCTGGTGCTCGGGCTGCTGACCAGTTCGGTGCTGGCCTCGTACGACGCCGTCGATTCCGCCCTGCGCGGCTATTCCGCAATAGTGATCGAGGCGGATCAGGCACTGCGCGAATACGGCCCCGGCGCGCTGCCCATCCAGCAGATGCTGCGCAGCTTCACCGCCGCCAGCATCGCCGACACCTGGCCCGGCGAGCCCCGCCCGCCCGGCGTCTATCCGGTCGGCCTCGCGCACAACCCCGACGATGCGGTCGAAACGCCCACGCTCGGGGAGATGCTCGAACGGATCGACCTTGCGGCCCGGCAGCTCCGTCCGGCGGACGCCATGCACCAGCGTCTCGCCTTCTATAGCCTGAGCCGCGTCGAGGAACTGGTGCAGGAGCGGTGGAGCCTGATCGAGCAGGTCCACGATTCCGTCTCGGTCCCGTTCCTGGCCGTGCTGGTGTTCTGGCTCGCGATCGTGTTCTTCTGCCTCGGGCTGAGCGCACCGCGCAATTTCCTTACCTACATCGTCACCGCGCTGTGCGGCGTGGCGCTCGCCGTCGCGATCTGGGTCATTCTCGAATTCGCAGGCCCGTTCTCGGGACTTATCCAGGTGTCGAGCCAGCCGATGCGCGAGGCGCTCGCGCATATCGACGCCTCACTCGCCCGCTGATCCTTCGCGGATCACCGCTTGGCGCAGCGCATCGAGCGGCACCAGCGCGCCGTCGCGCTCGACATGCCAGAATGTCCAGCCATTGCAGCTTGGCGCGTTCTGCACCGCGGCGCCAACTTGGTGGATCGAGCCGCGCGCGGCGCCGCTCGCGACGCTGCCGTCGGCGGCGACGGTCGCACTCACCCGCCGCTGCCGGTCAAGCAGCCGCGCGCCGGGCCGGATCATGCCGCGCTCGACCAGGCTGCCGAACGGGATACGCACCGTCTCGCGCGGCCCGGGCGTGGTGGCGAGCCCGGCCTCCGACGTCGGGCGCTCGCGGCGGATGCGGCCGAGTGCTGCCTCGACATAGGCCGGGTGGCGCTCGATGCCGATGTAGTGGCGGCCGAGGCGTTTCGCGACCGCGGCGGTGGTGCCGGTGCCGAGGAACGGGTCGAGCACGACATCGCCCGGTGCGGTGCTCGCCAGCAGCACGCGGTGGAGCAGCGCCTCCGGCTTCTGCGTCGGGTGCAGCTTGAGCCCGTGCTGGTTGCGCAGCCGCTCCGGCCCGGTGCAGAGCGGCAGCAGCCAATCGCTGCGCATCTGCAGATCGTCGTTCAGTGCCTTCATCGCCTGGTAATTGAAGCGGTGGCGGCTGGTGCGTTCGCGCGCCGCCCAGATCAGCGTCTCGTGCGCGTTGGTGAAGCGGCGGCCGCGGAAATTCGGCATCGGGTTCGACTTCCGCCACACGACGTCGCCGAGCAGCCAGAAGCCGAGGTCCTGCAGCGCCGTGCCGATGCGGAAAATGTTGTGGTAGCTGCCGATCACCCAGAGCGTGCCGTCCTTCCGCAGCAGCCGGCGGCACTCGGCGAGCCACTCGCGGGTGAAGGCGTCGTAGGCGGGGAAGTCGGAAAAGCGGTCCCACTCGTCGTCGACACCGTCCACGAGGCTGTCATCGGGCCGACGCAGCTCGCCGCGGAGCTGGAGGTTGTACGGCGGGTCGGCGAAGACGCAGTCGACCGACGCGCCGGGCAGCATCCGCATCATGCGGATGCAGTCGCCGCGCAGGATCTGGTCGAGCGGCAGGTCGTGGACGGCGTCCAACTGCGGGCGTGCTCCGGGCGGCGCGAGACTGGCGAGGGATCAGGCTGGCGAGGGATCAGACTGGCGAGCGGTCAGACTGGCGAGCGGTCAGACTGGCGAGGGATCAGACTGGCGAGGAATCAGACTGGCGGGCGGTCGCGCGCCGCGTCAACCGGGCGGGAAGGCGAGGTCGAGCAGGCACTCGCGCACCGGGGCGAAGCCGGCCCGATGGTGGCGGGTCGGGCCGAGCCGGGCGAGGGCGGCGCGGTGCTCGGCGGTGCCGTAGCCGACATTGGTCTCCCACCCATAGCCCGGCAGGCGGGCCGCAAGCCTGGCCATCGCGCGGTCGCGCAGCACCTTGGCGATGATGGAGGCGGCGGCGATCGAGAGCGAGATGCCGTCGCCGCCGACAACGCAGAGCATCCGGTGCGGCAGCGGCGGCGGCCGGTCGCCGTCGACCAGCACCAGGTCCGGCGCCTGGCCGAGCCGGCCGACCGCGCGGCACATCGCGAGCATCGCCGCGTGCAGGATGTTGAGCCGCGCGATCTCGGCGACGGAGGCGGCGCCCACGCCGATCTCGGCGGCACCTGATGCGAGGATGGCGGCATAGGCGACGGCGCGCTGCTCGGGCGACAGGCGCTTGCTGTCGTCGATCAGCCGCCCGAGGCCGCGCGGAACGCCGGCGGGGAAGATGACGGCCGCGGCCAGAACGGGGCCGGCGAGCGGGCCGCGGCCGACCTCATCGACGCCGGCGACGCGGCCGCCATGGGAGCGCTCGAGACGGAAATGCGGCATCGGGGCTCCGTAGCACCGGGCGCGGGAGTCGCGGGAGGGCAAACTGTCAGGTGCGGCGCCGCCGGCCTGCCAGCACCAGCGCCGCGCCCGCGCCGGCGACGACGGCCGCTATGAGCCGGCGCGGCGGCAGCACGCGGACGGCGTGGACGAAGGTGCTCGCCATCCCCTCCGGCCGGTCCGGGTCGAGCGCGTGGCTTTCGCCGAGCGCCCGTTCGGCGGCCGAGAGGGCAGGGGTGGAACGGACGCAGGCTCTTGCCCGATGGCCGGATCAGCCGGTCGAGCGTGCGCACCAGCGAACCGTCCGCCTCGGCCGGTGCGCTGCGGACATCCTCCCGCTCCGTCCCGAGATGCTCGGC
>DATAYA010000200.1:0-39133 GCA_036272815.1 Acetobacteraceae bacterium | reverse complement strand
GGCCGGCTGGTACGGCTCGGCCCGCTCGCCGACGCGCTGCTGACGCGGCACGAGCAGCATCCCGTGGTGACCGCGCTCGCGGGCCACGGGCTGGCGTTGGCGGCGGGGCTTGCCGGCGCGCTGAAGTTCCGCGGCTCGTTCAGTCTCCAGGCGAAGGGCGACGGGCCGGTGTCGATGTTGCTCGCCGATTGCACCGAGAGCGGCGCGCTGCGCGGCTATGCGCGGGCCGATGCGGAGAAGCTCGACGCGCTGCTGCGGGACGAGCCATCGCCCTCGGCCGCGCGGCTGCTCGGCGGCGGCTATCTCGCCTTCACCGTGGATCAGGGACCGGACATGGAGCGCCACCAGGGCATCGTCGCGATCAGCGGCGCCAGCCTGGCCGAGATGGCGCTGCATTATTTCGAGACCAGCGAGCAGTTGCAGTATTCGGTCCGTCTCGCCTGCGCACGGACGCCGGCCGGCTGGCGGGCCGGGGCGCTGATCCTGGAGCGGGTCGCCGGCAAGGGCGGCATCGCGCCGGAGCTGGACGCGGCGGCGCAGGACGAGAGCTGGCGGACGGCGCTGGCGCTGGCCGGCACGCTGACCGATGCCGAGTTGCTGGATGACACGCTTCCACCGGAGCGGCTGCTCTATCGGCTGTTCCACACCGAGGGCGTGGCGGCGGACCGTTCGCGGGCGCTCGCCTATGGCTGCCGGTGTTCAAGGGCGAAGCTGTCCGGGATCCTCGAGCGCTTCCCGATCGAGGACCTGGACCACATGGCGGTCGATGGCGCGATCAGCATGAACTGCGAGTTCTGCAACCTGGAATTCCGCTTCGACCGCGACGAGGTCCGCGGCGCGTTGTGACGGGTTCCAAGGGCTCGCCCTCGGCAGGGTCCAGGGGCCGCGCGCCCGGCCTTTCTACCGCAACCGATCCCGAGCCCGAGCCGAATGTTCCCGCAACACGGCGTCGCTCGTAGGATCGATCTCCTTCAGCACCACGTCATACCCCCAAAGATCGGCCATGTGCTGCAGCACATGGCGCGCGTCTTCCTCGTCGAGCAGCACGCGATTGAGCGCGCGGTGATGCACGATCAGCTTGCGGTCGCCGGCGAGATCGACGTCGACCACCTGGATGTCGGGATCGAGCCATGCGACGTCGTATTGGCGCGAGAGGCGCTGGCGGATGCGGCGGTAGCCGGGCTCGTCGTGGATCGCATCGACGCGCAGGATCGGCTCGTCGGTGTCGTCCATGACGTGGAACAGGCGGAATTTCCGGATCAGGCGCGGGCTGAGGAATTGCAGGATGAAGCTGTCGTCGCGGTAGTTGGCCCAGACCTCCCGTAACGCCGCCATCGCATCGCCGCTGCCGGCAAGCTCGGGGAACCAGGCGCGATCCTCCTCGGTCGGCGCCTCGGCCATGCGGGCGATGTCCTGCATCATCGCAAAGCCGAGCGCGTAGGGGTTGATGCCGGAGAAGCGCGGATCGTCGAAGTCGGGCTGCATCACGACGTTGGTGTGCGAGTGCAGGAACTCGACCATCGCGCCGTCGTTCAGCCGCCCCTTCTCGTAGAGGCGGTTGAGGATGCGATAATGGCAGAAGGTGGCGCAGCCCTCGTTCATCAGCTTGGTCTGGCCCTGCGGATAAAAATACTGCGCGATGTGACGGACGATGCGCAGTACCTCGCGCTGCCAGGGCTTCAGCCGCGGCGCCTTCTTCTCCAGGAAATAAAGGATGTTCTCCTCGGGCAGCTCGAGCAGCGCCCGGCGTCGCTCCTCGTCCGATCGGTCGGAGGCGCTGCGGAGCTTGCCGGGGACGGTGCGCCAGAGGTCGTTGAACACCGTTCGATCGTACTCGCGGCGTTCGCGTTCGCGCTTCTCCTCGGTCGCGAGGTCGGTCGTTCGCTTGCGCGGGTAGCGGTGCACGCCGTGGCGCATCAGCGCGTGCGCGGCATCGAGCAGCCGCTCGACCGGCTGCTCACCATAGCGCTGCTCGCAACTCGTGATGTAGGCCTTGGCGAATTCGAGGTAGTTCAGGATGCCATCGGCATCCGTCCATTGCCGGAACAGGTAGTTGTTGCGGAAGAAGTGATTGTGCCCGAACGCCGCGTGCGCGATCACCAGCGCCTGCATCGTCGCGGTGTTCTCCTCCATGATGTAGCTGATGCAGGGATTGGAGTTTATGACGATCTCGTAGGCGAGGCCCTGCATGCCGTGGCGGTAGAGGCCCTCGTGGCGGATGAAATGCTTGCCGAACGACCAGTGGCGGTAGAACAGCGGCATGCCTACGGAAGAGTAGGCGTCGAGCATCTGCTCGCTGCTGATGACCTCGATCTGGTTCGGGTAGGTCTCAAGGCCGAGATCGCGTGTGGCGACAACCTCGATCGCATCATGGGCGCGGCGGATTGTGTCGTAATCCCACTCGGCGCCTTCGTAGAGAAGACGGCTCATCGTCTCAGGCGTGCTCCTCGGCCGGGACGCCGCCCGGCGGCTGCTTGGCGAACAGGTCGCGGAACACGGGGTAGATGTCGCGCCGGTGGCGGACCTTGCGCATCGCGAGCGGCGCGCCCGCCTTTCGCACAATCGAATAGGTGCGCCAGAGATCGCTCTCGCGCGGCGCGAAGCCGATCGGGCCGCCGTCGCCCTCGCGGCCCACTTCGAGATAGGCATAGTACTGGCAGGCGGGGAGGATGCGATCGGCGAGGATCGCGGCGGTGCGGGCGTTGTCGCTGGAGGTGTTGTCGCCGTCCGACGCCTGCGCGGCGTAGATGTTCCAGTCCTCCGCCTTGTAGCGTTCGCGCATCACGCGATCCATCTCCTCGAGCGCCGTCGAGACCACGGTCCCGCCGGTCTCGGGCGAGTAGAAGAACGTCTCCTCGTCGACCTCGGCCGCTTGGTGCGTGTGGCGTATGAAGACGATGTCGACCTGCCGGTAGCGGCGGCGGAGGAAGATGTAGAGCAGCGTGAAGAACCGCTTGGCGAGGTCCTTCATGTGCTCGGTCATCGAGCCGGAGACGTCCATCAGGCAGAACATCACCGCCTGCGCCGCCGGCTTCGGCACCGCCTGGAAGCTGCGGTAGCGGACGTCGATCGGGTCGATGTAGGGGATGCGCTGGCTGCGCCGGGTCAACCGCTCGAATTCCTCGCGCAGCATAGCGAGACGGACGGGATCATCGTCGCTCGCTTCCAGGGCGAAGATCTCCGCCGCAATTGCGCGCAGGTCTTCCGGCTTCGGGCGCTTGAGCGCGATCCGGCGGGAGAGGCTGTTGCGCATGGTACGGCCGAGGGCGAGGTTCGCGGGCGAGCCGACGATCGAGTATCCGGCACGCCGCCATGCCTGGCCGTCGACGCTGGCGACGCGGCGCTTGGCAAGGTTGGGCAACTCGAGGTCTTCGAGGAATATCTCCATGAACTCGTCGGTGGAGAGCGCGAAGCGGAACGCGTCCTCGCCGCCGCCGTCGGGGCTGCCCTCGCTGCCCTGCCCGCCGGCGCCGCCCTGCGGCCGCGGGATCGCGTCCCCCTCGACGTAGCGCTTGTTGCCCGGCAGTACGTGGTCGCGGACGCCGCCCGAGGCGGAGCGGCGGAAGGTGGGCTCGCGCAGATCGTCGGCGGGGATCGTTATTTCTCCCCCCTGCTCCGCGTCGCGGATGCTGCGGCTGGATGAGTTCTCATGCACAGCCTGGCGGACCAGCGCGCGCGCGCGCTTGAGGAAGCGCTGCCGGTTGCCGAGGCTCTTACCTTTCGGGTTCAGGCGACGATCGACGATGTACATGGACCGGGGCCTTCGCTATCCAGCCTGCTTGACCCGCATATACCACTCCACCAGCCGCCGCACCTGCCGCTCCGTATAGCCGCGCGCCATCATGCGGGTGACGAACTCGTCGTGCTTGCGCTCGCTCTCGCTGTCCTTCTTCGAGCCAAAGCTGATAACGGGCAGCAGTTCTTCCACTTGGCTGAACATGCGCCGCTCGATCACTTCGCGCAGCTTCTCATAGCTGGTCCAGGACGGATTGCGGCCCCCGTGGTTCGCCCGTGCGCGGAGCGTGAACTTCACTACCTCGTTGCGGAAGTCCTTCGGGTTGGCGATCCCCGCCGGCTTCTCGATTTTCGTGAGCTCCTGGTTCAGCAGTTCCCTGTTCAACAGTTGGCCGGTGTCGGGATCCTTGAAGTCGATGTCCTCGATCCATGCATCCGCATACGACACGTAGCGGTCGAACAGGTTCTGTCCGTAATCGTGGTAGCTCTCCAGGTACGCTTTCTGGATCTCGTGCCCGATGAACTCGGCGTAACGCGGCGCGAGGTCGCTCTTGATGAAATCGAGGTACCGCCGCTCCGCCTCCTCGGGGAGCTGCTCGCGGCGGATCGCCTGCTCCAGCACGTACATCAAATGCACCGGGTCGGCCGCGATCTCGGTCGTGTCGTAGTTGAACGTGGCCGCGAGCACCTTGAAGGCGAAGCGGGTCGAGGCGCCGTCCATGCCTTCCTCGGGGCCTGCGGCGTCGCGGTATTCCTGCATCGTCTTGGCGCGCGGATCGGTCTCCTTTAGGCTCTCGCCGTCATAGACGCGCATCTTCGCGAACAGGTTCGAGTTCTCGTGCTTGCGCAGCCGCGACAGCACCGAGAAGCGGGCGAGCATCTCCAAGGTGGCGGGCGCACACGGCGCGCCGGACAGCTCCGAGCCGGCGATCAGCTTCTCGTAGATGCGCCGCTCCTCGGTCACGCGCAGGCAGTACGGCACCTTGATGACGTAGATGCGGTCGATGAAGGCTTCGTTGTTGCGGTTGTTCTTGAAGCTCTGCCACTCCGCCTCGTTCGAGTGGGCCAGGATCAGGCCGGTGAAGGGGATGGCACCGATGTTCTCGGTCCCGATGTAGTTGCCTTCCTGCGTCGCCGTCAGCAGTGGGTGCAGCATCTTGATCGGCGCCTTGAACATCTCGACGAATTCGAGGATGCCCTGGTTGGCGCGATTGAGGCCGCCCGAGTAGCTGTAGGCGTCCGGGTCGTTCTGCGGATAGAGTTCGAGCTTGCGGATGTCGACCTTGCCGACCAGCGAGGAGATGTCCTGGTTGTTGTCGTCGCCCGGCTCGGTCTTGGCGACCGCGATCTGGCGCAGCCGGGAGGGGCGCACCCGCACCACCCGGAAGCGCGAGACGTCGCCGCCGAACTCGTCGAGCCGCTTGAGGCACCACGGGCTCATCAGCCCGTTGAGCCGGCGGCGGGGGATGCCGTAACGCTCCTCCAGCACCGGACCCATTGTCTCCGGGTCGAACAGGCCGAGCGGGCTCTCGAACACCGGGCTGATCTGGTCGCCCGCCTTCAGCACGTAGACCGGGTGGACCTCGATCAGCGCTTTCAATCGTTCGGCCAGCGAGGACTTGCCGCCGCCGACGGGGCCGAGCAGATAGAGGATCTGCTTGCGCTCCTCCAGCCCCTGCGCCGCGTGGCGGAAGAAGCCGACGATGCGCTCGACGGTCTCCTCCATGCCGTAGAATTCGGGGAAGGTCGGATAGCCGCGGATCGTCCGGTTCATGAAGATGCGGCCGAGGCGCGCGTCCTTCGCGGTGTCGATCACCTCGGGCTCGCCGATCGCCGCCAGCATGCGCTCCGGGGCGGAGGCATACATCATCGGGTCAGTCCGGCAGCCTTCAAGGAACTCCCCCAAGGTCAGCTCCGCCTCCCGGCGGGCCTCGTAGGAGCGGGCGTAACTGAAGAACAGGTCGTCGGCTATCGGCATCCGAGCACTCCGCGGATGTATTTCGTGGTGGACTAAGGATAACGCCAGTCCCCCCCGATTCGGTAAAAACTTTTCTCGTTACAACTGCCGCGTCGTATTGCCTAGGGGTCCCGATCTCGGCCGTCGCGGCGCTCCCGCGGTCGTGACCGGTGCCGGCGTATCCGGCGCGGACGGCCGTGCGGCGATGCCGTCGTCGCTGCAACGCGGCTGCAAGCAGCGGGATGCACCAAGCCGCCGCGCGCCGTCCCGCCGGCAGTTTCCAGATCGCGTCGGTTGCGGCAGTCTGTGTCTTCCCTATCACGTCCGGAGAGCCCGATCGCGTGTCGCTGCGCCTGCTGCTGACTGCGCTCGTGCTGCCGCCCTTCGGCCTCGTGCTGCTGGCGATCCTGGGCTGGTTCCTCGGGTTGCCGCCCTTCGGCCCGCGCGGGCGCCGCGCCGGGCGGGCGATCACGGGGGTCTGCCTGCTCGTCCTGGTGGTACTGGCCATGCCGGTGACGGGCCTCCTGCTGACCGCCGGCCTGGAGGCCGGGCTGCCGCTCACGCCGCCGCCGGGCGCGCCGCCGCAGGCGATCGTGATCCTGAGTGCCGAGGCGCGGCGCGGCGGCGGGTCGCACCCGGAAGTGACGGTCGGGCCGATGACACTCTGGCGCCTGCTCGGCGGCGTGCGGCTGGCGCGGCGGACGCATTTGCCGATCCTGGTCACCGGCGGGATCCTGACCCCGGGCGAGCCGCCGATCGCCGCGCTGATGGCCCGGACGCTGGCGGAGGATTTCGCGACGCCGGCCCGCTGGGTGGAGGGACGCTCACGCGACACCTGGCGCAATGCCGCCTACAGCGCGCCGATGCTGCTGCGCGACGGCGTCCGGTCCATCTACATCGTGACCGACGCGTTCCACGAGCGCCGCGCCCTGATCGCGTTCGGGCGCTTTCCCCTGACCCTGACCGCCGCGCCGCCGCTGCTCGATTCGCCGTTGGTGTTGCGCGCGAGCGACTTCATCCCCTCGCTCGGCGGCTGGCGCGGGAGCTATCTGGCGATCCATGAATGGGTCGGCTGCGCCTATTATGCGCTGCGCCGGCGCAGCGGCGGTGCGCCGGATGCGTCCTGACGCCGCACTCACCCTGCATGACGATCCCGCGCGCCTGCCCGACGCGGGCCGTGAACTGCTCGAAGCGGGCGGAGCCACCCATGTCTGCCTCGGGCCCGCCTGGTTCGCGGCCGTGGCGGCCAGTGCCATGCCCGCCGAGGCCACGCCCGCGTTCGTGGTCTGCCCGGCGGGCCTGATCGCCTTGCAGCGTGGCCCGGGGAACACCTGGCAGTCGCTTACGACGCCCTACAGCACGCTCTGGACGCCGCTGCCGGCGGGGGCGGAGGCGGCAGAGGGACTCGGGCGGCGGCTGGGGGTGCTGGTGCGAGGGAGCGCGGTGACGCGGCTTGACGCGCTGCCGGACGAGTGGCCGCCGCTCGACGCCTTCGCCGCCGGACTGCGCGGTGCCGGTCTCGCGGTGCGCCGCTTCGCGCATTTCGGCAACTGGCACGAGCCGGTCGGCGGCATCGGATGGGACGCCTATCTCGCCGCCCGGCCAGGCAACCTGCGGCAGACCGTGAGGCGCAAGCTCGCCCGCTGGGCGCGCGAGACATCGGGGCGGTTCTCGGTGCTGGACGGGGCGGTCGTCGATGGGCCGGACGGCATCGAGGCCGGCATAGCTGCCTATGAGCACGTCTATGCGAGGAGCTGGAAGGAGCCGGAGCCTTACCCCCGCTTCAACGCCGCGCTGATGCGCGCGCTGGCGCCGGGCGGCGGCTTGCGGCTCGGCGTGCTGTGGAGCGGCACCGTGCCGATTGCAGCCCAGTTCTGGGCGGTCTGCGGCGGACGTGCCATTGTATTCAAGCTCGCGCACGACGAAGCCTTCAGGCAACTTTCTCCCGGTACGGTGGTGACAGCCATGATGCTGCGCAGGCTGCTCGATGAGGAAACCGTGATGGAAATCGATTTCGGCCGCGGCGACGACCCGTACAAGCGGCTCTGGACCAGCCGCCGGCGCGACCGGATCGGGCTGCTGGCGATCAATCCGCGGCTGCCGGCAGGCCTGCTGGCGCTGGCGCGCGACGCTGCCGGTCGGGCGCGGCGGAGCTTGCGCGGATGAGCCGCTATCTCGTCACGGGAGGCGCCGGGTTCATCGGCTCGCATCTCTGCGACGCGCTGCTGGCGGCGGGGCACGAGGTGCGCGTGCTCGACGACCTTTCGACCGGACGGCGCGGGAACCTGGCGCCCGGGATCGAACTGGTCGTGGGCGACGTCGGCGACGCGCACGCGATCGCGGCGTCCCTGGACGGGGTCGCCGGGTGCTTCCACCTCGCGGCCATCGCTTCCGTGGAGCGTTGCCTGCGGGACTGGCCGGGCACGCACCGGGTCAACCTCTCGGCGACCGTCGGCCTGCTGGATGCGATCCGCCGGCTGCCCGCACCGGTGCCGTTCGTCTATGCCTCCTCGGCGGCGGTCTATGGCCATTGCGACCGCCTGCCGATCGCGGAGGATGCGGCCACCCGCCCGCTCTCGGCCTATGGCGCCGACAAGCTCGGCTGCGAGCAACACGCGCGGGTCGCCGGCCATGTGTTCGGCCTCCCGACCGTGGGCCTGCGCTTTTTCAACGTCTATGGCCCACGGCAGGACCCGCGCTCACCCTATTCGGGGGTGATCTCAATCTTCTGCGACCGGCTGCGCCGGGGCGATCCGGTCGAGCTGTTCGGCGACGGCAGCCAGACGCGGGATTTCGTGTTCGTCGCCGACGTGGTCGCGGCCCTGCTGGCGGCGATGGCACGGCAGTCCGAGGCTGCTGCGCCCGCTCACGGCGCTGTGTTCAACGTCTGCACCGGGCGTCCGACCAGCGTGCGCGGGCTCGCGGAGATCATCGCCGGCCTGCTCGGACGTCGGGCCATCCTGCAAGACCGCCCGCCGCGTGCAGGCGAGATCCGCGACAGCGTCGGCTCCCCCGCCCGCGCCCGCGCCGCCCTTGGCTTGCACGATCCGCGCCCGCTCACAGATGGTTTGGCGGAGACCCTCGCCGGAGACGCCCGATGCTCGAGATAAAGGTCGGCCCGCCGCAGATCGCGATCCATGACGGTCTCGCCGTGCTGGTCACCGAGCCCGACGGCCAGATCGACTGGCCGACCGACAAGGGCCTCTATTTCCGCGACACGCGCCTGCTCAGCGGCTGGTACATCTACGCCAACGGCGAGAGCTGGGAGTTGCTGAACGGCGGCAGCCTGCACCACCGCGCCGCCCGCATCTACCTCACCAACAAGTCGATCCCGACCGAGCAGGGCGACATCCCCGCCCGCACCCTCTCTCTCGTCGTCAGCCGCAGTATCGGGGCCGGGGTCCACGAAGACATCGACATCGCCAACCACAGCATGAAGCCGGTGCGCTTCAACCTCGAACTGGTGCTGCGCAGCGACTTCGCCGACATCTTCGAGGTGAAATCGAACCGCATCATCCGCCGCGGCCGCATCACGACGAGCTGGGACGGACAGACCGGGCGGCTCGACACGACATACCGCAACAAGGATTTCCATCGCGAGCTGATCGTCCAGGCCGAGCGCAGCGACAGCCCCGCCGTCTATGCAAACGGCCGCATGAGCTTCGAGGTGGTGCTGGAGGCGGGAGCCGAATGGCACGCCTGCCTGCTCTACGAACTCGTCGACGGTATGCGCCACTATGCACCGCCGGACGACTGCACGGCGGTCGCGTCGGACGCCCACATCGCGTGCCCGCACGACGAATGGGCGCCGCAGGTGCTGGCGGTCGACAGCACGAACCCGGTTTTCAACCGTCTGTTCGCGCAGGCGGTCGACGACATGTCGGCGATGCGGCTGCCGATCGCGGGCGACGGCAGCAGCTTTGTGCCTGCCGCGGGCCTGCCCTGGTTCGTCGCCCTGTTCGGCCGCGACAGCCTGATCGTCTCGCTGCAGAACGCGATCGTCTGCCCGGATTTCGCCCGCGGCGCGCTCGACGCGCTGGCGCGCTGGCAGGCGGATGCACGCGACGACTGGCGTGACGCCGAGCCCGGCAAGATCGCGCACGAGCTACGCCTCGGCGAACTCGCGCATTTCAAGCTGATCCCGCACACGCCCTATTATGGCACCGCGGATGCGACCCCGCTCTATCCGATCGTGCTGCACTCGGCCTGGCGTGCCACCGGCGACCGCGCGCTGCTCGACCGGCATCTCGGCGCGGCAGAACGCTGCCTCGCCTGGATCGACGAATACGGCGATCGCGACGGCGACGGCTTCCAGGAATACCAGACGCGCTCGCCGGTCGGCTATGAGAACCAGGGCTGGAAGGACGCGGGCGAGGCTGTTGTCGATGTCGAGGGTTACCCCGTCCGCGGGCCGAAGGCGCTCTGCGAGTTGCAGGGCTATGTCTACGACGCCTGGCAACGGATGGCGGAAATCTACGACGCCCTCGGCAACGCCGATCGTGCGACGGCGCTGCGACAGAAGGCGGCCGCGCTGTTCAAACGCTTCAACGAGGTATTCTGGGACGAGGCGAGCGGCTTCTATGCCTTCTGCCTCGACGGCGAGAAGCGGCCGATCCTCTCGGTCGCATCCAATCCCGGTCATTGCCTGTGGTCCGGCATCGTCCCGCCCGACCGTGCCGCGCGCGTCGTCGAACGGCTGATGCGGCCGGATATGTGGAGCGGCTGGGGCATCCGCACGCTCTCGGCGGACAACCCGTCGTTCAATCCCTATTCCTACCAGAACGGCTCGGTGTGGCCGCACGACAACGGCATCATCGCACTTGGCTTCCGACGCTACGGCTTCGCCCGGGAGGCGGCGGCGATCGCGCATGACGTGGTGCGGGCGGCGAGTTTCTTCATGCTCAACCAACTCCCCGAACTTTATTCGGGGATCGAGCGCGACGGCACCAACTTCCCGGTCCAGTATCTCGGTGCCAACGTGCCGCAAGCCTGGGCGGCCGGCTCGGTGTTCACGCTGCTGCAGGCGATTCTCGGGTTGCAACTGGACGCGCCGCGGCAGCGGTTGATGGTCGACCCGGCGCTGCCCGAATGGCTGCTCGGCGTGACGCTGCGAGGGCTGCGGGTGGGCGAGGCGCGGCTCGATCTGCGTTTCGTGCGCGAGGAGGGGGCGACCCGGGTCGAGGTGCTGGACGGTGACGCAAGCCTGCTCGCCAGGCCGGAGCCGGGCGCACCGGGCGCCTGACTGCGATGGTGCGCGCGCCCTCCTGAACGCAATCGCGTGAGCGGCGTCGGTTTGATGTTGCTGGCACGCGCCTTGTCTGCTTCCGATCCCACTCCCGTGGCAGCTGGGTCCCTGGTCCTTGGTCCCTGGGCCGGAGCGGGAGGCCGCGTGGAGCCGTCGCGACGGCAGTCTGCGGCGGCATGTGTGCGGGGGAGGTCCCATCATTTACGCGATGCCGTCGTCCGGGTCGCCAGCGGGTTCGCGCCCTTCCGGCATCAAGCGGGACGCCGCCGCCCTGCATCTGCGCGGGCGGGTGTTGCTCGTCGACGACGACGACGACGTGCGCGAGATGGCGGCCCTGGTTCTCGCGGATGCGGGCTACGAGGTGCTCTGCGCGGCCGACGGCGCGGCAGGGCTGCGGCTGTTGCACGAGCACGGCCCGGCGAGCCGCATTGAGTACGGTCCGGGGATCGGGCTGCTGATCGCCGACTATGCGATGCCGGGGATGAACGGCCTGGAACTGATCCGCACGGCCCGTGCGGTCTGGCCGGCGCTGCCGATCCTGCTGGTGAGCGGCTATTCGCGGATCGATGTGGTGCGGGCGATGGCGGGCCCGGCGGCGGCAGCCTTCCTGCGCAAGCCGTTCCGGGCGCCCGAGCTGCTGGCCCGGGTGGCGGGGCTGGCGGGGCAGGCGCACGAGGAGTGAGGTCCGCGGCGGATCGCGCTACCCCGCGCCGCGCTTGGACCGCTGGTCAGCCTCGTGCTTGGCGAACATCAGGGCCACCGCCTCGCTGCGCAGGCCGGCGAAGCGCTCGCTCTCGCGTCGCAGCCAGTCCAGCGAGGCGGTGCGATGCGCATTGGCGCCGCGCACCTGCGGCACGACGTGGCGGGCATAGAGTTCGTAGCTGCGGCGGGTGCTCTCCCAGTCCGCCCAGTCGGTCGCCATATTGAGGAAGCAGCCGAACCAGCCCTGCTTCGCTTGCAGCCGCTCGATCAGCGCCACCGCGTCGTCGGGAGTGCCGATCACGACGAAACCGCTCTCGATCAGGGCATCCACCGGGTCACGCCCGGCGAGATTGGTGAAGCGCTGCGGGTTGAGCTTGGACTGGTAGTCGATCCATTTTCCGAGCCCGTGCTGCACGTCGGCGCGCGCCTGCTCGCGCGTCGCCGCGACGTGGATCGGCGCCACGAGCCGCAGCCGCGACGGGTCCATCGTGCGGCCGTGCTCGGCGGCGATGTCGCGGGCGATCTGCCAGTTGGTGCCTAGCGCGTCGAAGCCAGACGGGTCGGTGGCACCGACGCAGAGCAGCCCGAGGTCGAGCAGCCCCGCCGCGCGACCGCCGGAGGGCGAGACCATGCTGGCCACACAAACCTCCGGATGCGGGCGGCTGTACGGCAACAGGTGCAGCTGCGCCTCGACCAGGGTGTACCAGTCGGTGCGCTCGGTAACGGCCTCGCCGCGGAACAGCCGCAGGATCACGGCCAGCGCCTGCATCATCCGGTCGCGCTGGGTGTTCGGATCGATCCCCAGCATCATCGCGTCCGAGACCAGCAGACCGGGCCCGGCGCCGAACATCACCCGCCCGCGCGTCATGTGGTCGAGCTGAATGATGCGCTGCGCCACCATCAGCGGGTTGTGGTACGGCAGCGAGACGACGCCGGTGCCAAGGCGGATGCGGCTTGTGTGCTCGGCCGCCGCCGCGATGAACAGCTCGGGCGAGGCGATCGTTTCGAAGCCGCCGGAATGGTGCTCGCCGATCCAGGCCTCCTCGAAGCCGAGCCGGTCGAGCCATTCGACGAGTTCGAGGTCCTGGCGGAGCAGCAGCGTCGGATCCTCGTCGACCGCGTGGAACGGGGCGAGGAAGACGCCGCTGCGGAAAGTGCCGTCTTCGGTCATGGAGAGCCTCGATGCTGCAAGCGGGAGAATAGCGCGCGCGACCGCTCGGGGCGCAAGCCAGGTTGCAGCGGGATTGGAAGTCTATAGCCTCCGGCGCTGCACCGCCAATCGATGTCGGACCGCCCATCGATGTCGGATTGAACAAGTCCGGGCTGGATCGCGCCGGCAAAGCTCCCGGGACGGAGAACCATCATTCGTTTTAGTATCGCCGATGCGATTAGGACCGTCCCGCCGGTTATCGGAGTACGGCGCATTCTGTCGGCCGGCTTGTTCGCTCTCGGCTGCCTGTTCGCGATCCACTTCGCCGTCGTGGAAGCGCAACCCGGCGAGAGTACGAACGCCGCCGCCACGCTGCTCCGTCATGGCTTTATCGGCAATCCCTATCTTTTGCCGACAGGACCGACCGCACATGTCTCGCCGCTGCTTGCCGTCTATCTCGCCGCCGTATACGCGGTCTTCGGGGTTAATACCTGGATTGCCAACGTGGCGCTCGGGATTGTCGCGGCGGTCATCTATGCCGCTGCCGCTGCCGTCACGCTGCGGTCCCTGGATTTTGCCCGCGTCTCGGCTTCGGGCAACTGGATCGCTATCGGCGTGCTGCTGTCCACTTCCCCCGTTCTGTTCTACGTTGTCGCCTTCTGTAGAGACTTGGAGCAGCCGGTCTCCGCGCTGATGCTGGTGTATGGCTGGCAGGTGCTCATCCGGTTCGAGAGGCAAGGAGCGCGGGCGAGCCTGGTCTTGATGATGGCCGGGCTCGCGGGCGTTAGCTTCCTGTTCACGCCGGCGATTATGCCGTCTCTGATCGCTGGTCTGATCCTGATGATGTGGCGGGATCGCCGCGCCCGTGGGTCACGGCGGCGCGCGATCGGTGCTGTCCTGATCGTGGTTGCGCTGGCGCTCCCGTGGGGCATCAGGAACCGGCTGGAACTGGGCAGTTTCATCCTGACCCGGTCCAACTTCGGGCTCGAATTGGCACAGGGAAACCAGCCCGGCGCACAAGGACCATCATCGGTCGGATGGACGGCGCCGATTCACCCTAGCATGTCGATGACAGCGGCCCGGTCACTGCGCCGGGTTGGCGAAGTCCGCTACATGGCGCACATGACCGCGCTCGCGGTCCACTGGATCCGCGCGGACCCCATCCGTTTTCTGAGTCTGACCGCGATCAGGGCGTGGCTGGTCCTGATCCCCGACAGGGACCTGGTCGGCTGGTATCCCGTCATCGGGCCGACTGGCGCCTTGTTGATCCTCTCGGCCTTCGGCGCGCTCAAGGTTCTCGCCCTGGCAGCAAGCCTGATCGCCATGGTCCGGCCACTTCAGTGCGTGCTGTTCTGCCTGCTGCCGCTCGCACCCTACGTCGTGACGCACGTGTACATGCGATACGAAATCCCGACCTACTTCACCACCGCGCTCATGCTGACGATCGTCGCCGACGCCATGTTGACCCGCCTCAACGCACGACGACGGTCAGCGCCGATCCCGGTCTAGGCCGCCCGCGCCGAGACCTCCGCCGGCGAGAGCCGCACCAGCCCCTCGTAGTCACGCAGCAGCGTCTCGGTGATCCGGCCGGGCGTGTAGGCGTGGTCGGCGATCTGCCGCACCGGCGTCACCTCGGCGGCGGTGCCGGCGAGGAACACCTCGGTCGCGCGCGGCAATTCGTCGGGCATGATAACGCGCTCGACCACCTTCATCTGGTGACGGCGCGCGATCGCCATCACCGTCCGCCGCGTGATCCCGTCGAGGAAGCAGTCCGGCGTCGGCGTATGAACCTCCCCGTCCATGACGAAGAAGATGTTCGCCCCCGTCGCCTCCGCCACCCGGCCGCGCCAATCGAGCATCAGCGCGTCCTCCCAGCCGGCCGCCTCTGCCTCGTGCTTGGCGAGCGTGCCGACCATGTACAGTCCGGCGGCCTTCGACGCGGTGGGCGCCGTTTCGGGATCCGGGCGCTTCCAATGCGCCATGCCAAGGCGGACGCCCGTCATCCGGTCGGCGCCGAACAGGTTCGGCCACGCCCAGCAGGCGATCGCGAGATGGATCTTGGTCTGCTGCGCCGCAACCGCCAGCATCTCCGAGCCGCGCCAGGCGAGCGGCCGCACATAGGCCTCGGTCAGGTTGTTGGCGGCCAACACCTCCCGGCAGGCGGCGTCGATCTGGTCGGCGGTCCAGGGTATTTCGAAGCCGAGAATGCGCCCGGAGGCGAGCAGCCGCTCGGTATGCGCCCGCAGCTTGAACACGTTGCCGGAATAGCAGCGTTCGCCTTCGAAGACCGCGCTCGCGTAGTGCAGGCCGTGCGTGAGTACATGCAGCTTGGCCTCGCGCCACGGCACCAGCTGGCCATCCCACCAGATCCAGCCGTCGCGGTCGTCGAAGGGAACAAGCGCCATGACCCGTCTCCAAGTAATTATGTTGCTCTTCTCGTACAAACCGTATGGCGATTTGACATTTCAGTCAACAACACTGCCCTATGCCACACGAATGCCAGATATGCCTGGGCAGAGTGGCGATGCTGTCATAGCGCCATTCGGAGGAGAGAGTTGAGTCTGACCGATCCGCGCGCCGCCCCGGCCGGCTCGTCGCTGCTGTTCCTGCGCGAGGAGGAGATGCGGGCGGCGCAGGACATGCTCTTTTTCGCCTATCGGGACTTCACCGGCGCGGCCGACCCGATCCTGGAGGAACTCGGGCTCGGGCGGGCGCATCACCGGGCGCTGCACTTCATCGGCCGCAATCCCGGCATACCCGTCTCTGAGCTGCTGGCGATCCTGCGCATCACCAAGCAGAGCCTCGCGCGGGTGCTGGGCGCGCTGATCGAGGGCGGGCTCGTCTCGCAGGCGACCGGCCGCGCCGACCGGCGCCAGCGGCTGCTGACCTTGACGCAGGCGGGCCTGACGCTCGAACGCCGGCTGTTCGAGCGGCAGCGCGAGCGGCTGCTGGCCGCCTATCGCGAGGCCGGGCCGGTGGCCGTCGAGGGCTTCCGGCGGGTGATGCGCGGCATCATGGACGCGGGCGGTCGCGCCTATGTCGACGCACCGGAGCCGCCGCGACGGGTGCGCGCATGAATGCGGCAATGCGATGACCGCCGAGGCGCATGTTCTCGTCGTCGACGACGATGCGCGACTGCGCGGACTGCTGTCGCGCTATCTGGCGGAGAACGGGTTCCGCGTGACCGTTGCGGAGAATGCCACCGAGGCGCGCACCAAACTCGGCTTCCTGCAGCCTGACCTGCTGGTTCTGGACGTGATGATGCCCGACGAGAGCGGCCTCGCGCTGACGGAGGCGCTGCGGCAGGAGGAGACCGCGGTGCCGATCCTGCTGCTGACCGCGCGCGGCGCGCCGGAGGACCGCATCGCGGGCTTCGAGGCCGGTGCGGACGACTATCTCGGCAAGCCGTTCGAGCCGCGCGAGCTGCTGCTGCGGCTGCGCGCGATGCTGCGCCGCGCAGCCCTGCCGCCGCCGAGCACGGACCCGCCCGGGCCGGTGCGGATCGGCCCTCTGGAGTTTGACGTCGTGCGCGCCGCCCTGCGCGGGCCGGACGGGCCGATCCACCTCACCGGCGGCGACGCGTCGCTGTTGCAGGCATTGGCGCGGCGGCCGGGCGAGGTGCTCTCGCGTGGCGACCTCGCCGCCGTGCTCGGCATGGACGAGACCGGCGAGCGCGCGATCGACGTGCAGGTGACGCGCCTGCGCCGCAAGATCGAGCCGGACAGCCGCGAGCCGCGCTTCCTCCACACCGTGCGCGGCCGCGGCTACGTGCTCAAGCCGGGCGGCTGAACCGCCATGCGCGCGAATCTCGGCTTCGGGCTCGGCCGCATGGGGCGCAAGATCGTGCCGCGCTCGCTGCTGGGGCGTAGCCTGCTCATCATCCTGGTGCCGCTGCTGCTGCTGCAGGGGGTGGCCTTGCAGATCTTCTACGGCAGCCATCTCGACATCGTCTCGCGGCGGCTGTCCGGGTCGGTCGCAGGCGAGATCGCCTCGGTGCTCGACCTGATGCGCCGCTTCCCGGGCCGCGCCAACGAGCGCTGGATCATGCAGATGGCGCACGACGAATACATCTTCGGCATGCACATCGACCCCGGTGCGAAGCTGCTCCCGGTCAAGCGCACCAGCGTGATCGGGCCGGTGGACAACGACCTCTCCGCCGAGCTGCAGCAGAAACTCACGCGTCCGTTCACGATGGACTGGAGCACCGATCCGCAATCGGTGATGATCCGCGTGCAGCTTTCCGACGGCGTGCTGGTGGTGCAGGCGCCGCGCAAGCGGCTCTCGACCTCGGCGATTTACATTTTCGTCGTCTGGGTGGGCGGCAGTGCGGCGCTGCTGTTCGCGATCGCCGCCTTGTTCATGCGCAACCAGGTGCGCGCGATCCGCAGGCTCGCGGGGGCGGCGGAGTCGTTCGGCATGGGCCGCGACGCCGGCCCGATCAAGCCAGAGGGTGCGGCCGAGGTGCGCAAGGCGGCGGCGGCGTTCAACCGGATGCAGGACCGCATCCGTCGCTTCCTGTTGCAGCGCGTCGAGATGCTGGCGGGCGTCAGCCACGACCTGCGCACGCCGCTCACGCGCCTGCGGCTGGCGATCGCGATGCTGCCGCAGAGCGAGGCGCTGGCGCCGGACATCGCAGAGATGACGGCGGACGTGGAGGAGATGGACCGCATGATCGGCGGCTATCTCGCCTTTGCCCGTGGCGAGGGGACCGAGGAGGCGCAGGCGGTCGATCTCTCGGCGCTCCTGGAGGAGGTCGCGAGCGGCGCGCGGCGGGCGGGGGCGGAGGTGGCGCTGGAAACGCCGGGGGGACTGACGCTGCGGCTGCGGCCGGACGCCGTGCGGCGGGCGGTGACGAACCTGGTCGACAATGCGCGTCGGCACGCCCGGCGGATCGCGCTCTCGGCACTGCCGCAGGGGCGCACGGTGCAGGTGACGGTGGACGATGACGGGCCCGGCATCCCGCCGGAACGGCGGGAGAGTGTGTTCCGCCCGTTCGAGAGCGGGGCGGCCGGCGGCACCGGGCTCGGCCTCACGATCGCGCGCGATATCGTCCGCGCGCATGGCGGGGACATCTACCTGGAGCAGAGCCCGATGGGAGGCTTGCGGGCGCGGATACGGCTGCCGGTCTAAAGCTTTCGGGCGCTGTCCCGGCGCTCCTCGTCGAGGATAGCACGCAGGCCGTCGCGGTATGTGGGATGAAGCCAGGCGCGGCCGAGTGCGGCCTGCGTCGCGGTGCTGCGCACGCGGCGGCTCTCGGCCCAGAAGCTGCGCGCCATCGCGCTCATCGCGGGGAGCGCGTCAGCGAACGCGACGGCGGGCGGCGGCGGGATGCCGAGGAGGCGTGCGGCCTCCTTTGTCACTGCGGCGCTCTCGGCGGGTTCGTCGTCGGCGAGATGGAGCACGCGCGGCCCGGACGGGCGGTCCTGGCGTATCGCCGCGAGGACACCTGCCGCGATGTCGTCGCGGTGGATGCGGCTGAAGGCGTGGCCGGGCTTAACGACGCGGCGGGCGGTGCCGGCGCGGAGGTTGTCGAAGGCGGAGCGGCCCGGGCCGTAGATGCCGGCGACGCGGAATATGTCGAGCGCGCGGCCGGCGGCGGCACCGCGCCAGGCAGCCTCGGCGGCGACCCGGCGGCGGCCGCGCTCGCCGCTGGGGGCGAGCGGGCTCGTCTCGTCCACCCAGGCGCCGTCGCGGTTGCCGTAGACGACGAGGCTGGACAGATAGCCGATCCAGTGCAACGCGGGGGCTGCGGCGATTTCGGCGCGGAAGCGGACGAGCACGGGGTCGCCGGCCTCGTCAGGGGGTGCCGTGACCAGGAGGTGGGTGGCGGCGGCGATGGCTGGCGCGGCCTGCGCGAACCGGAGAACTTCAACGCCGTCCGTTTTTGCGCCATCCAGCGCGCGACGTGTGCCGATAACCCGAAACCCGGCATCGGCGGCGGCGCGGGCAACGGCGCCGCCGCTGTAGCCGAGCCCGAGGACGAGCAGAACCGGGCCGGTCACGCGAGCGGGCCTGGACAGTGATGACGCCTTGGCCCAACGCTGCCGCCATGCACCAGACCGCAACCGTCCTCCTCTCCATCGCCGCGATATGGTTCGCAGCCACTCTCGTGCCGGGACCCGACTTCCTGGTCACGACTCGGGTCGCCGTCACCAACGACCGCGCCGTCGGGATCAGGACCGTGCTGGGGGTCGCCTGCGGGACCTGTGTCTGGGGGCTGGCCGGGTTCTTCGGCATCCACGCGCTGTTTGCCGCCGCACCCTGGCTCTATCTCGCCCTCAAGCTCGGTGGCGGTGCCTACCTGCTCTATCTCGGCGCCAGGCTCTTCGTCGGCAGCTTTCATGGCCGGACTGCACGAACCCCGCATCTCCGCCCGCTCTCGGCCGGGTCCGCCTTCCGCCTCGGCCTCATCACCAACCTCGCCAACCCCAAGGCCGCGTTGTTCACGGCCAGCCTGTTCGCCGCCACCCTGCCGCCGCATCCGACGATCGCACTCGGCCTCGGCGCCGCGGCGATCATGACCACCATCGCCCTCACTTGGTACGGCACCCTCGCCTGCGCCCTGACCACGCGTCCGGCCGCCTCCGCGTTCACCCGCCTCCGCCACTGGATCGACCGCCTCGGCGGCCTCGCCTTCATGGGCTTCGGCGCCACCCTCGCCCTGGAGCGATGAACACCGATCGGGATTACCCGGCGAGCGGCTCGAGAACAGAAACGTAGTTGGCGACTGCGGCGCCGCCCATGTTGAACACGCCCGCCAGCTCGGCGCGCGGGAGCTGCATCGCCCCTGCCTGCCCGGTGAGCTGCATCGCCGCGATCGCGTGCATGGAGACGCCGGTGGCGCCGACCGGATGGCCCTTCGCCTTCAGTCCGCCGGAACGGTTGACCGGCAGCCGTCCGTCCGGCGCAGTCCAGCCCTCCAGCACCGCGCGGGCGCCCTGGCCGTGCGGCGTCAGGCCCATCGCCTCGTAGGCAAGCAGTTCGGCAATGGTGAAGCAGTCGTGCAACTCGACGAAGCTGAGATCGGCGAGGCCGACCTCGGCCACGTCGAGCGCCCGCGCCCATGCCGCGGCGGCGCCCTCGAAGCGCGTCGGGTCGCGGCGCGACAGCGGCAGGTAATCGTTGACGTGAATCGCGGCGCGGAACCGCACCGCCTTCCCCATCGCGCGCGCGGTATCTTCGTCGGTCAGCACCAGAGCGGCGGCGCCGTCGCTGACCAGCGAGCAGTCGGTGCGCTTGAGCGGCGGGGCGACGTAGGGATTTTTCTCGCTGGCCGTGCGGCAGAACTCATACCCGATGTCGCGCCGCATCTGCGCATAGGGGTTGTCGACGCCGTTCTTGTGGTTCTTCGCCGCGATCGCGGCGAGCGCGTCGGACTGGTCGCCATGCGCCTGGAAATACCGCTCGGCGATGCGGCCGAACACGCCCGCGAAACCCGCCGGAATTTCGCCTTCTTCGCGCCGATAGGAAGCGCCGAGCAGGTTGTCGCCGATCTGCGGACCGGGTGTCGCGGTCATCTTCTCGACGCCGACCACGAGCGCGAACCGGCCGCGGCCGGCGGCGAGGAAATCACGCGCGCCATGGATCGCGGCGGAGCCGGACGCGCAGGCGTTCTCGTAGCGGGTCGCGGGCTTGAAGCGCAGCTCCGGAACCGCCTGCGCCACCAGCGAGGACGGAAAATCCTGCCGCGAGAAGCCGTTGTTGAACAGGCCGACGAAGGCCGCATCGATCTCGGCTGGCTCGACGCCGCCATCGGCGATCGCGGCTCCGGCGACGCGGGCTATCAGGGCCTCGACGTCGGGTTCTTCGAGCTTGCCGAACGGCGTGTGGGCCCAGCCCACGATGCAGGTCTCGGTCATCGGATGCTCCCGGAGGGCGTGCGACAGAGTGTAGCCAACAGGTGGGCGGTCGGACCGCTCCAGGAAAGCACCCATGCGGTCGCATTGCCACAAAGTGGGCCGTCATCAGGAACAGCTCCCTCTCCCCTTAGGGGAGGGCCTTCCTAGGCCGGCAAGCTACTCCGCCGCTCTTGCCGCCTCGTTCGCGGCCGGGCGGCGCACGCGGAGGCGGCGGATGCGGCGGGCGTCGGCATCCAGCACCCGGAACTCCAGCCCGGAGGGATGCCCCAGCACCTCGCCCCGCGCCGGGACGCGGCCGGCGAGCATGAACACGAGGCCGCCCACGGTGTCGATGTCGGCCTCCCGCTCGTCCTCGCTCAGCACTTGGCCGAAGCGGGCCTCGAACGCCTTGATCGAGAGCCGCGCATCGACGTCGAGCGTGCCGTCGGCGCGTTCGACGATCATCGGCGCCGGCGTCTCGTCGTGCTCGTCCGCGATCGGTCCCACGATCGTCTCGACGAGGTCCTCGATCGTCACCAGCCCGTCGATGCCGCCGTATTCGTCGACCACGAGTGCCAGGTGCATCCGCGCCTGGCGCATCTGCAGCAGCAGGTCGAGCACCGGGATCTGCGGGGCGACCATCAGCGGCCGGCGCAGCACCTGCTCCAGCCGGAATGCCTCCGGCCGGCCTTCGTATCCGAACACATCCTTGATGTGGACCATGCCCACGATGTCGTCGAGCTGGCCGCGATAGACCGGCAGGCGCGAATGGCCCTCGCGGCGGATCAGCGCGATCGCCTGCTCGTGGGTGCTGTCGGCGGCGATCGCGACGATGTCGGCGCGCGGCACCATCACGTCGTCGGCCGAGGTGCCGCGCAGGCGCAGCACGTTGGCGATCAGCGCCTGCTCCTGGCGGTCCAGCTCGGGAGCGGAGCCGGGCGTGTGCGGCGCCTCGGCGGCTTCCTGCACCAGCTCCGCAATCGACTCGCGGACGCTGTGCTCGATGCTGCGCCGGCGCAGCCGCGCGCGCAGGCGCCCCAACAACCCCGGCCGTATCGCGCCCGCGCCGCTCACGACCCGCGCCACGGGTTGGGCACCCGCAGCCGGTGCAGGATGCGCGCTTCCTCGCGCTCCATCCGCCGCGCCTCGCCGGCACCGTGGTGGTCGTGGCCGTCGAGATGCAGGCAGCCATGCACGACGAGATGGGCCAGGTGGTGCGCCGCGCGGCGGCCGGCCGCCCGCGCCTCCCGCCGCACCACGCCGCAGGCGAGGATTATTTCTCCGGCCGCGCCACCGAGCGCAGCGGGCAGCGGCGGAAAGGTCAGCACATTGGTCGGCTTGTTGCGGCCGCGGTGACGGTGATTGAGCCGCCGCACCGCGCCATCGGAGGCGAGCACGACGGAACAGGCAACACCGGCGGCGCGGGCGGCGCGACGCGCGACGGTCTCTGCGCCCGGCACCATGCGGCGCCAGGCAGGGTCGGCCAGAATGATCTCCGGCCCGGCGTCCTGCGCCGGGCCGCGACTACTGCCCATGCCCCCTACTGCCCACGCCCCTTCGCCGCGGCCGCGCCGCGGCCGCGCTCCTGCCGTGCCGCCTCGCGCTGCTCATAGGCATCGACGATGCGGGCCACCAGCGGGTGACGCACCACGTCGCGCTTGTCGAAGCGGACGACGCCGATCCCCGGCATCCCCTCCAGCGTCTCCAGCGCGTCATGGAGGCCGCTGCGCGTGCCCGACGGAAGATCAATCTGGCTCAGGTCGCCGGTCACCACCATGCGCGTGCCCTCGCCCATGCGGGTGAGGAACATCTTCATCTGCACCGCCGTCGTGTTCTGCGCCTCATCGAGGATCGCATAGGCGTGCGCCAGCGTGCGGCCGCGCATGAAGGCGAGCGGCGCGACCTCGATCTCGCCGGAGGCGAGGCGCTTGGCGACCTGATCGGCCGGCAGCATGTCGTGCAGCGCGTCGTAGAGCGGGCGGAGATACGGATCCACCTTCTCCTTCATGTCGCCGGGCAGGAAGCCGAGCCGCTCGCCCGCCTCGACCGCCGGCCGCGACAGCACGATCCGGTCGACGCGGCCGGATTGCAGCATCGCGACCGCCTGGGCGACGGCGAGGAAGGTCTTGCCGGTACCGGCCGGGCCGACGCCGAACACCATCTCGTCGCGCGCCAGCGTCTCGATATAGGCCGCCTGGCCGGGCGAGCGCGGGCCGACCGCACCGCGCCGGGTGCGGATCGCCGGCAAATCCGAGAGCGGCAGGCGCGGGTCGCCGTCGGTGTCCGACAGCCGGATCGCCGCCTCCACCTCGCCCGCACCCACGCCCTCGCCGCGTTCGAGCCTGCGATAGAGGGATGCGAGCGCGGTCTGCGCCGCCTCCACCCGAGCCGGGTCGCCGGCGATCGCGATGCGGTTGCCGCGGCACGACAGCCGCACGCCCATCGCCTGCTCGATGCGGGCGAGGTGGCGGTCGTGATCACCGAGCAGAAACGGCATCAGCGCGTGGTCCTGGAAGTGGAGGGTCACCGGCTTCCCGGCGGCGGCGGGGGAGAGGTGGGTCAAGCGCAGGCTCGCTCCGTGGCTGGGGTTGGGACGAGGGTTCCCGAGAGGGAATTGGGGTGGGCGGCGGCGATCTTCACCATCGCTTCGGTGCCGATCAGGTGTGCGGGCGCTTCCAGATGCACCGGCTGGAGATAGGGCGAGCGGCCAGCGAGCTGTCCCGGATGGCGTCCGGCCCCGGTCAGCAGCACCGGCAGCACGCGGTCCACGCAATCGGCGGCGAAGGCGGCCTGCTGCGCGCGCAGCAGCGCCTGCAACTCGGCGAGCCGGGCGTCCTTCTCCGGCTCGGGCACGACGCCCGGCGCGGCGGCAGCGGGCGTGCCGGGGCGGGGCGAATACTTGAAGCTGTAGGCCTGCGCGAAGCCGACCGCGCGCACCAGTGCCAAGGTCGCCGCGAAATCCTCTGCCGTCTCGCCCGGATGGCCCACGATGAAGTCCGACGAGAGGGCGATGTCGGGCCGCGCCGAACGCAGGCGGTCGATCACCCGAAGATAGTCGCCGGTGCTGTGGCGGCGGTTCATCACCGCCAGCACCCGGTCCGAGCCCGACTGCACCGGCAGATGCAGGAACGGCATCACCGCCGGGATGTCACGATGCGCCGCGATCAGCCGCTCGTCCATGTCGCGCGGGTGCGACGTCGTGAAGCGCAGCCGTACCAGCCCCGGCAGCCCGGCCAGCGCCTCCAGCAGGCAGGCGAGGCCCCACGTCCCGCCGCCGGCGGGCGCCGCACCCGCCCAGGCGTTGACGTTCTGCCCCAGCAGCGTGATCTCGCGCGCGCCGAGTGCCACCAGATGTCGCGCCTCGGCAATCACGGCGGCGGCCGGACGGCTCGCCTCGGCGCCGCGGGTATAGGGCACGACGCAGAACGAGCAGAATTTGTCACAGCCTTCCTGGATGGTCAGGAACGCGGTCGGCCCAGAATGCACGGGCGGCGGCAGGAAATCGAATTTGGCCTCGGCGGGGAACTCGGTGTCGATCACCGCCCCGGCCGCCCGGCTCGCGCGCGCCACCAGCTCGGGCAGCCGGTGGTAGCTCTGCGGCCCGAGCACGACATCGACGAAGGGCGCGCGGGCGATGATCTCCGCCCCCTCGGCCTGCGCCACGCAACCGGCGACGGCGAGGATCATCCGTCCGCCCGCGCGGGCCCGCGCGGCCTTCAGGACGCGCAGACGGCCGAGTTCGGAAAAGACCTTCTCGGAGGCACGGTCGCGGATGTGGCAGGTGTTGAGGATGACCATATCGGCATCCTCGGGCCCGGCGGCGGCCGCGTAGCCGAGCGGAGCCAGCAGGTCGGCCATCCTGGCGCTGTCGTACACGTTCATCTGGCAGCCCCAGGTGATGACGTGCAGGCGGCGCAGGGGCGGCGTGGAGGGGTTCAACGGCGGCGCGTCTCCTTGCCGGCCGGCGGGTTCCGGCGGCGCGCGCCGGCTATGCGAAGCGGCTCGGATCGGGTCAAGGCCGAAGCATGTCCTCCTGCGCCGCATCGTGGCGGGATGGCGGCCCCTCCTGTCAAGCAAACACGGCCGACTCGGCCGGCGCCGGCGTCGCCGCCTCGACCGGGTGGGCGGGCGCGGGCTGCGCCGGGCGGTTCTGTCGCAGCGCGCTCGCGCCGTCCGCCACCGCTTGCCACGCCGCCTGCGCCACAGGCTTGCGGGAGCCGAAATCGCGCGGGTCGAGCGGCGCGTGCAGCAGCACGGTCCCGCTCATCCCCCGCCACTGCATCAGCCGCCAGGCATGCGGGGCGAGCTCCATATCGCCGTACCAGGAGAACACCGCGCGGCTGGCGCGGCCGGCGGGCAGGCCCGCGAGCCGGTCATAGACGATCGAGACCGGCTGGATGATCGGCGGCCGTTCGCCCTCGGCGATCGCGAAGAACGAGGTACGGAACGGCAGCACGCGCGCGCCGTCGGAGCTGGTGCCCTCGGGGAACAGGACCAGATTGTCGCCGGCGGCGAGGCGGCTGAGCATGTCGTCGCGCTCCCGCCCGGTGCTCGTGGCGCGGCGGCTGACGAAGACGGTGCGGCCGAGGCGCGCGACGGTGCCGATCACCGGCCAGGCGGCGATGTCGTCCTTGGAGACGAAGCAGCCGGGCAGCACGCCGCCGAGCGCCGGGATGTCAAGCCAGGAGGAGTGGTTGCACGCATAGACCACGGACCGGCCGTCGCGCGGCCCGGCCACCTCGCCAATCACGTGCAGCCGCACCCCGATCAGCCGCCGCGTCACCCGCCAGTAGAGCCGAGCGAACCACACCTTCCCGGAGCCGGGCAGCGCCAGCAGCGTCGCCTGGACCACGCTCGCCACCAGTGTCCAGAGTACGACCAAGAGCAGCCGCCGCGCCGCCCGCAACGGCCGCAACAGTGCCCAGCCGCGGGGCGCGGCGCCGAGTGGCGGCGACTCCGTCAGCCGCGAGCTCTGCTCCGTTAGGAGCGAGGCCGGGCGCCCAAGCATGTGGCGGGGCTGGTCTTGCATGGCCCCTGCAATAGTCCCGCCATTGCGACGCCTCAATGATGGCCTGATGACCGTTCCGCGACCCGGAGCAACTGAAGCCGGCATCCTTAACGCCCGCATCCCTAATACCCCGGGGCTGAGTTAGCATGGCGTATGGCCCTGCGGTTCCGTCCCCCTCGCCCCGGCGCCGCCGGCCTGCTCGCCCTCGCCGTTCTCGCGGTGGCGCTGACCGATACGCCACCAACCAGGGCTGCCGATCCGCAACCTTACACCGTCACGATCGCCAAGACCGGCAATGCGGCGCTCGACGCGGCGCTGTCCGGCAGCTCGCAGCTCGTCGCGCTGCGCAAGAAGGCGCCGGTGCCCCCGTTCGCGCTCATCACCCGCGCGCGGCAGGACGTGACCCAGCTCGAAGCGGCACTCGGCGGCTTCGGCTACTACGACGGCCACGCCAGCGTGCGCATCGACGGCCATGCGACCGACGACCCGGCGCTCCCCGGCCTTCTGGAGGCGGTGCCGAAAGGGCAGAGCGTGCCCGTCCTGGTCACCATCCACCGCGGACCGCTCTATCACCTGCGCCACATCACGATCGCGGGTACCGTGCCAAAGGATGTGCGGGCGCAGCTCGCGCCGCTGGCGCCGGGCGCCCCGGCGGTCGCGGCCGACGTGCTGGCGGCGCGGGGCCGGCTGCTGTCGCAGTTGCAGAAGGACGGCTATGCGCTCGCGAAGGTCGGGACGCCCGAGGCGCTGGCCGACCGCGCGACGCGGACGCTCGACGTGACCTATCCCGTCACCGCCGGGCATGTGGTGACCATAGGGCCGGTCGGGGTCGCGGGTCTCAAGACGGTCAATCCCGGTGTCGTCAACCGGATGCTGACGGTCCACGCCGGGCAGCGTTTCGATCCGGCGGCGATCGCGAAGGCGCGGGTCAGCCTCGAAAGCCTCGGCGTCTTTTCTTCGGTCGCGGCGATGGCCCCGCCGGCGCTCGGTCCGGGCGGCACGCTGCCGATCACCTTCCAGGTGACCGAGGCGAAGAAGCACGCGGTCACGATCGGCGGCGCCTACGCGACCGACGTCGGCTTCCAGGGCTCCGTCTCGTGGAAGGACCGCAACCTGTTCGGCAATGCGGAGCAGCTCATCCTGACGGCCGAGAACACGCAACTCGGCGGCTCCTCCAGCCGCTCGCCGGGATTCGCCATCACCGCCGAGTTCATCAAGCCGGCCTTCCTGCGCCGCGACCAGACTCTCGACGTCCTGCTCGGCGCGATCGACGAGAACCTGCAGGCCTATGAACGCCGCGCGGCAACACAAGCGATCACCGTCAGCCGCACGCTCTCGCCGCACTGGACCGCGAGCGTCGGCGAGGCGGGCGAGGTCGAGCGTATCCTCCAGCAGGATGTGGTCAACCATTACGGCCTGGTCGGCCTGCCGCTCGATCTGCGCTACGACAGCACCGATAATCTGCTCAACCCGACGAGGGGTATCCGCGCCAGCATGTTCGTAACGCCGACCGTTGCCTTCCCGGTCAACACCAGCTCCGGCAACATCGTTCCCGGCACCACGAGCAGCCCGCGTGCCGGCGGCTTCGCGCTGATCGAGGCCACGGCGTCGACCTATTTCAATTTCGGCGCCCCGGGCCGCAGCGTCCTGGCCCTGCGCGGCACCATCGGCACGGCGCAGGGCGCGACGCTCGCCGCCGTGCCGCCCGACAAGCGCTTCTATGCCGGCGGCAGCGACACCGTGCGCGGCTTCCGCTACCAGTCGGTCGGGCCGCGCTTCGCGGACAACAACCCGGTGGGCGGGCTCTCGCTCGATGCCGGGACGGTCGAGTTCCGGCAGCGTTTCTTCAAGAGCTTCGGGGCGGTCGCATTCGTCGACGCCGGCCAGGTCAGCACCAGCAGCGCACCGTTCACCGGCACGCCCCGGGTCGGCACCGGGGTCGGCGTGCGCTACTATACATCGTTCGGACCGATCCGGCTCGACTTCGCGGTGCCGGTCAATCGCGAGCCCGGCGGCGACAAGTACGATATCTACATCGGGCTTGGGCAGGCGTTTTGATGCGGCGCGCAGGAAAGATAGCCCTCTGGGTCGCGGGTGCGCTGGTCGCGGTGCCGGTGCTGCTGGTGGCCCTCGTGCTGCTGGCGGCCAATACCGCGCCGGGCCGGGCGGAGATTTCCGCACTGGTCGCGCGGCTGACCGGCGGGACCGTGGTGGCGCAGGGCATTGGAGGGACATTCCCGACCGACGTGCGCATTCGTCGTGTGGAGCTGCGCGATGCGCGCGGCCTGTATGCGGTGGCCGAGAACCTGCGGCTCGTCTGGTCGCCACTGCGGCTGCTATCGCGCGAGGTCGCGGCCAGGAGCCTGACCGCGGACGGCATCCATGTGCTGCGGCTGCCGGTCTCCGCCACGCCGGGCAACGGAGCGGCGGCGCGGAAATCGAGCTTCACGCTGCCGCTGCGGGTCGTGGTGCAACGGCTCGCGATCAACCGGCTGGAGCTTGATCCGCCGGTCGTGGGCACGGTGGCGGCCCTCGCGGTCTCCGGGCACCTGACGCTCGACACACTGACCACCGGCAGCGGCGCGATCGCGATAACCCGGCTCGACATGCCGGGAGACTATCGCGTCGCCGGACGGATCGATGCGGCGCGGATCGCGGCGCGGCTGACGGCACAGGAGCCGGCGCACGGGCTGGTCGCGACCGCATCGGGCCTGCCAGATCTCGGGGCGCTGGCACTCTCTGCAAACGTCGACGGCCCACGCAGCGCGCTCGCCACGCGCTTTGACCTCGCGGCCGGGCCGTTGCACGCGGACGGGCACGGGACCGTCGATCTCGCGGCCAACCGGGCCGATCTCGACATCGCGGCAACGGCGCCCGCGATGGCGCCGCGGCCCGACCTCTCGTGGCAGGCGGTCGGGCTCGACGCGCATGTGAGCGGCGTCTTCGCGCGGCCTGACGCGACCGGGCAGTTGCGCGTGTTCGGCCTGCACGCGGGCGGCGGGACCGTGGGCACGATCGTGGCCGATCTCTCCGGCAATCGCGGGGCGGTGGCGCTGCGCGCGATCCTCGACGGCCTGCGCCTGCCGGGCCCACAGGCGGGCCTGCTCGGGGCCGCGCCACTGCTGTTCCAGGCGCAGCTACGGCTCGACCGGCCGGACCGGCCAGTCGCCTTCGCGCTGGCCCATCCGCTGCTGCGGATGGCGGGCACGGCCGAGACCGGCGGCGCGCTCTCCGTGCAGGCGGCGCTCACGCTGCCCGACCTCGCCCCGTTCGCGGCGATCGGCGGGGTCGATCTGCACGGGCGCACCGCGCTGACGCTGCGGGCGGCGACTGCCGACAGCGTCACCACGGCCACGATCGACGGAAATCTGGCCGTGCTCTCCGGCCCGGCGCCGGCGCCGGCGCTGCTCGGGCGGGACACGACCTATCATGTGGCGGCAAAGCTCGACGGGCAGATTTTCGACCTCACCTCTCTCTCGATCGCAGGCGCAAACGTCCGGCTCGACGCGCATGGACGCGACAACGACGGCGCGCTCGACCTTGCCTATGACGCCAGCCTGCCCGACCTCGCGGCCCTGGCGCCGAGCCTGACCGGCGACCTTGCCGCGAAGGGCACGGTGCGCGGGCGGCACGGCGACCTGACGGTGGCAGCGGACCTGTCCGGCGCGGTCGGCGCGCCCGGCGTGCCGCGCGGGCCGATCAGCGCCACGCTGCGCGCGCAGGGCCTGCCGGGCGCGCCGACCGGGCAGATCACCGCGCGCGGCAGCCTCGCCGGCGCGCCGCTCGCGGTCGATGCGGCGGTCAGGCGGGCGGCCGACGGCACGCTGCACGCGGCGATCACGCGGGCGACCTGGAAGAGTGCAGACGTGTCCGGCGCCTTCGCGATGGCCAAGGGTGCCACGCTGCCGACGGGCGCGGTCAAGCTGCGCATGTCGCGGCTCGCCGACCTCGCCCCCTTCGTCGGCCAGAACCTTGCCGGCAGCCTCCAGGCCGATGCGAACCTGACCGCGCAGGCGGCGACGCTGCACCTTCATGCAAACGGCGCCGGCGTGCCGGCGGGTCGGGTCGGACGGATCGACCTCGCCGCGCGCATCACCGATCCGACGACGCATCCGATGGTGAGCGCGGACCTGACGGCATCCAGGATCGCCGCCGGCAAGATCGGCGGGTCGGCGAAGGTCTCGGTCAGCGGTCCGCAGGATGCGCTCGGCGTGACGTTGGCCGCGAACCTGACCGGGCTGGCGGGTGAGCCGGCGCGCATCTCGGGTGCCGCACGGGTGGACGCGACGACCCGGCAGGTCACGCTGCAACGCCTGCTCGCCGACTGGCACGGCGAGGCGGCACGGCTGCTGGCGCCGGCGCGGATCGCGCTCGCTCCCGGCATGGCGGTCGATCGGCTGCGCATCGGCCTGGGCGCAGCGGTGATCGATCTCGAGGGGCGGATCAGTCCGACGCTGGCGCTGACCGCCACCGCGCGCGGCCTCACGCCGACGCTCGTGAAACCCTTCGCGCCGACGTTCGCCGCCGCCGGAATGATTGATGCGACGGCGCGGCTGGGCGGCACGACCGCGCGGCCGACCGGAACCGTGACGCTGACCGCAAGCGGTCTACGGCTGCTCTCGGGGCCAGCGGGCGGAATGCCGCCGGCACGGCTGCGGGCGACGCTGGCGCTGACGGGCACCACGGCGCGGCTCGATGCGCATCTCGATGCCGGAGCGAGCCACCTCGCGATCGCCGGACCGGTGCCGCTGATGGCCGGCGGGGCGGTCGACCTGCACATGACGGGGCGGATCGACCTCGCGCTGACCGACCCGTTCCTGACCCCCTCCGGCCGGCAGGCGCGCGGCGTCGTGACGCTCGATGTGCTTGCGGGCGGCACGCTTGCGGCGCCCGCGCTCTCGGGCGGTGCGACGCTCGCGGGCGGCGAGTTCCAGGACTACGTGCAAGGCGCCCACCTGACCGCGATTTCCGGGCGGCTCCTGGCCAGCGGGACGACGCTGCGGATCGCCTCGCTGACCGCGCGCGCCGGCCCCGGCACCATTGCGATCGCGGGCACGGTGGGCGCGCTGGCGCCGGGCATCCCGGTCGATCTCACGATCACCGCGCATCGGGCGCGGCCGCTCGTCTCCGACCTGCTGACCGCCGATCTCGACGCGCAGCTCGCGGTGCATGGGCATGCAACCGGCGCGCTCTCGCTCGGCGGCACGATCCGGGTGCTGCGGGCGACGATCAACATCCCGAACAAGCTCGGCGGCTCGGTGCCGACGCTCGACGTGCGCTTCGTCGGCCAGAAGCCGCCGCCGCCGCCAACCCCCGCGCCGCCGATCGCGCTCGACCTGACGCTGGATGCGCCCGGACAGGTGTTCGTGCGCGGCCACGGGCTCGACGCCGAACTGAGCGGCCGGCTGCATGTCGGGGGCACCGCGACGGCACCGCAGATCAGCGGCGGCTTCTCGCTGCGATACGGCACATTCAGCCTGGCCGGCACGACGCTCAACTTCAGCCGCGGCCGGATCACCTTCACCGGCACCGGGCTCGCCCACAAGATCGACCCGGCGCTCGACTTCCAGGCCGACAGCGCGCAGGGCAACGTCACCGCCTCCATCATCATCGGCGGCTATGCCGACGCGCCCACCTTCAAGCTCACCTCGTCGCCGCAGCTGCCGCAGGACGAGGTGCTGGCGCACCTGCTTTTCGGCCAGTCGGTGAAGAATCTCGGGCCGTTCCAGTACGCCCAGATCGCGCAGGCGCTGGCCTCGCTGAGCGGTGCGAGCTCTTCGGTCACCGACCCGCTCAGCTCCATCCGCAGCGGCCTGGGCCTCGACCGGCTCAACGTGACCGGCGGCACCGCGACTGGCGCCGGCCCCTCGGTCGAGGGAGGCACGTATGTCTCGCGCGGCGTATTCGTGGGCGCCAAGCAGGGCACTGGCGGCCCGAACAGCGCCGGCACGCAGGCGGAGGTGCAGGTCGACCTCTGGCGCGGGCTGAAGCTGAACAGCACGGCCGGCTCGGGGCCGGGCGGCAACAGCGTCGGACTGAGCTACCAGTTCAATTACTGACCTGCGGGACTTACCGGCTTCGCGTCGGTGCCTCAAGGCTGTAACATTTCAGGCCCCCCAACCCACGGACGCGCGCCATGTTGCTCCGCCTGCGACCCCGCCTTCGCGCCGCCACTCTCGGCGCCACCCTCGTCATCGGATGCGCCTGGGCGATTCCGACCGCCGGCCGGGCGCTGGCGGACACGCACGAGCCGCCGACCGGGCTCGCACCGCTGGTGCGCAGCGCGCTGCCCACGGTGGTGAAGGTCCTGGCGAGCGGCACGGTGCAGGTGCCGTTGAGCCAGGCGGAGGCGACTCAGTCGGGCGCGCAGCCGGCCGCCGCCACTGGCGCCGCGCCCGCACAGGGTCTGGTGACGCGGCGGGTGGACAGCACCGGATCGGGGTTCATCGTGGACCCCACGGGCGTGATCGTGACCAACAACCACGTCATCGCCGGAGCGGACGTGATCGGAGTCACGCTCGCCGACGGCACATTCGAGATCGCGACCCTGCTCGGCGCCGACCCGCCGACCGACCTCGCGGTGCTGGCGATCAATACCGGCCGGACGCTGCCGGCTGTGACCTGGGGGGACAGCACCAAGGTCGCGGTCGGCGACGAGGTGTTCGCGATCGGCGATCCGTTCGGGATCGGCAGCTCCGTCACCGCCGGCATTGTCAGCGCCACCGGCCGCGACATCCAGGAAGGGCCGTTCGACAGCTTCATCCAGACCGACGCGGCAATCAATCGCGGCAATTCCGGCGGCCCGCTGTTCGACATGGAGGATCACGTCATCGGCGTGAACTCGGCGATCTACACCCCCTCCGGCGGCTCGGTCGGGATCAGCTTCGCGCTGCCCTCGAACATGGCGCGGAGCGTGGTCCGGGAACTGCGGCTGCACGGCTATGTCGAGCGCGGCTGGTTCGGCGCCGGCGTGCAGACCGTCACCAGCCAATTCGCCGAGAGCCTCGGCTTGCCGGAAGCCCGTGGCGCGATCCTGACCGGCGTGATCGGCGGCAGCCCGGCGGCGAAGGCAGGCTTGCGGTTCGGCGATGTGATCGTGCGCTATGGCGGCCGGCCGGTGATCGACGCGAGCGGCTTCGCCCGCTCGATCGCGGTGACGCCGATCGGCACGACCGAGCCGCTCGCGATCTGGCGCGACGGGCACGAGATCACGCTCAGTGTCACCATCGCGTTACCGGCGTCCAAGGGGCCGATGCCAGCGCCGATGCGGCCGATGCTGCCAAAGCTGCTGCCGACGACACACGTCGGGCTGCGCTTCGCGCCGCTCGATCCGGCGACGCGGGCGGCCTGGGGGTTGCAAGGCGACCCGCGCGGGGTGGAGATCTCCTATGTCTCCCCCGACAGCATCGCGGAAACCCGCGGGATGGCGGCGGGGGATGTCGTGCTGGCGGTGCAGCAGCACCCGGTCTCGACGCCCGCGGAGGTCGACGCGGCGATGGAGGCGATGCTGCGCGAGCGGCGGCTCTGGGTGCTGTTCCTGGTGCGCAACCGCGCGGGGCTGCGCTGGATCGACGTGCCGCTGGTGCGGCCGGGGCGGTAGAACGCGACAGCGGGGCCGTGCGCCTTACAGCGGTTCGTCCAGCGACACCCGCCAATGCGCCCGGCCCTGCCGCTTGACCTCGTGCAGTGCCAGTGCCGCGCGCCGCAGCAGGCTTTCGACCTCCTCGCCCGATCCCGCACGCCGGGCCGCGAGGCCGATCGAGGCGGTCGGTCGCACCGCCGCGTCCGGCAGCGCATCCGCCGCGCGCTCCGGCAGGCGCAGGCGCAGCGCCTCCGCCCGCTCGGCGGCGGTGAACCTGTCCGCCCCATCCAGCCAGACCGCGAACACGTCGCCGCCCAGGCGCGCCACGAGGTCGGTTGGCCGCACCGTGCTGCGCAGCAGGTCGGCGACCGCGAGCAGAACGCCGTCGCCGGCCGCAACGCCGAATCGCTCGTTGACGGCACGGAAGCCGTCGAGGTCGAGGAACAGCAGTGTCGCCGGCAGCTCCTCGCGATCGAGCCGCTCGATCCGCTTACTCGAATCCTCGATGAAGGCGCGGCGGCTGAGCAGGCCGGTCAGCAGGTCGGTGCGCGCCTGCAAGGCCATCTGCCGCTGGATCGCGGCATGTTCCAGCACGATGCGCACCAGCGCCGCGACCGAGGAGGCGAGTTGGAGATCGTCCGCAGCCCACCGCTCGCCGCCCGGCGCGCGCCAGAGCACAAGCCCGATCCGTTCGCCGAAGCGAGTGTAGCTGGGGCAGCCGAGCACCGGCCGGCCGTCGGCCGCGACCACCGCGTGCGGCTGGCCGGATGCGTCGGCGAGCAGCGGCAGCACCGTGCCGAACACCGCCTCTGCGCCGACCTTCCCGCCTGCCCCATCCCCGCCTGCACCATCCCCGCCCGCTTCATCCCCCCCTGCCCGATGCAGCACCGGCGAGTGACCCGGCTCGCGCAGCGTGTCGAGGATCGCCGCACCTTCGGCGCCGGACGCGGTGCAGAGCAGGTCGAGCATGGCGACCAGCATCTCGGGCGTCAGAACGTGCCCGCGCATCCGGGCAAGCATCTGGTCGAGCACCTCGGCGCGGCGCAGTGCGCCCGCGCCGCCAGCCGGCGCGGCATCCGCCTCGGCGGCGCTCGCGACCGCGAGGCCGCGCACGCCACAGAGCGTCCCGCCGGCATCGCGCAGGCACTCGACCGTCATCGGCAAGCGCACGGCCGGGCCACCGCGAGACCGTAACCAGACCGGGCGCCGTCGCACCGCGGCCGCGGCCGCGAACGGATCGAAGCCCGCCGCATCCTGAGCGGGTGCCAGCAGCAGCCGCGCGGGCTGGCCCAGCAGCGTCGCAGCCGACCAGCCGAGCGCCGGGTCGGGGCCGACCCAGACCAGCCGCCCTGCCGCGTCGGTCTCGAAGGCAAGCTCGGCGGCACCCGCCGCCACACTCCGCCAATTCCCGCTCTCGACCATCTGGCCCTCCCCGATCCGTCCCAGGATGAGGCAGCGGCGTAAAGCGGAGGTTATCGGCCGGGCCGATCCGCCTCTTTCGCGTGCCTTGATCCCGCGCGTCGCCACGCGACAATCCCGCGCGTCGCCACGCGACAATCCCGCCCGCCGAAACGCACCAAACCGCTCGTTGACACGCACCGGGGTGCTGCGCATGGTCCGCCGCAATTCTGGCCCGGGAATGGCGAGCACATGAGCGACCCCGCGTTGCGCGACCGCATCGAGGCGCTGTGGGAGCAGCGCGAGACCCTCACCGCGCGATCCGGCGCGGCGGCGCGGGGCCCGGTCGAGGCCGCGCTGGACGCGCTCGACGCCGGCCGCCTGCGCGTGGCGGAGCCCGGGCCGGACGGGTGGGTGGTGCAGGAGTGGCTCAAGAAGGCGGTGCTGCTGTCCTTCCGCCTCGTCGACTCGGCACCGATGCCGGGCACGGGCGGCGCGCCGGTCTATGACAAGGTGCCGCTCAAGTTCGAAGGCTGGGGCGAGAACCGGTTCCGCGAGGCGGGATTCCGGGCGGTGCCGGGCGCGGTGGTGAGGCGGTCGGCCTATGTCGCGCCGGGCGTCGTGCTGATGCCCTGTTTCGTCAATGTCGGCGCTCATGTCGGCGCGGGCACGATGGTCGATACCTGGGCGACGGTGGGAAGTTGCGCGCAGATCGGGCGCAACTGCCACCTCTCGGGCGGTGTGGGCATCGGCGGCGTGCTGGAGCCGTTGCAGGCGAACCCGGTCGTCATCGAGGACGACTGCTTCATCGGCGCCCGCTCTGAGGTGGTGGAGGGCGTGATCGTGGAGCGGGGCTGCGTGCTCTCGATGGGCGTCTTCCTCTCGGCCACCACGAAGATCGTCGACCGCGCGACCGGCGAGGTGATATTCGGCCGGGTGCCGGCCTATTCCGTGGTCGTCCCCGGTGCCATGCCGGGCCGCCCGCTTCCCGACGGCAGCCCGGGCCCCTCGCTCGCCTGCGCGGTGATCGTCAAGCGGGTGGACGAGCGCACGCGCGCCAAGACCTCGATCAACGAGCTGCTGCGCGATTGAGCGGGCCCGACCCGCTGCCGCTGGCGCGGGCGCTGATCGCTTGCGCCTCGGTCACACCGGCCGATGCCGGCGCGCAGGGCGTGCTCGCGGGCGCGCTGGAGCGGCTCGGCTTCCGCGTCGCCCGGCTGCGTTTCGGCGCGACCGAGAACCTGTTCGCGCGGATCGGCAGCGGCGGCCCGCATTTCTGCTTCGCCGGCCACACCGACGTGGTGCCCCCCGGCGACGCGCCCTGGAGCGCCGACCCGTTCGGGGCGGAGGTGCGCGACGACGTCCTGATCGGCCGCGGCGCCTGCGACATGAAGGGCGCGATCGCCGCCTTCGTGGCGGCCGTCGAGGCGCATCTGACGGCCGGCCCGCTCACTGGCCCGCTCACTGGCGCGATCAGCCTGCTCATCACCGGCGACGAGGAGGGATCGGCGACCGACGGGACGGTGCGGGTGCTGGAGTGGCTGGCGGCGCGCGAGGAAATCCCGGATTTCTGCCTGGTCGGCGAGCCCACCAACCCGGCCCGGCTCGGCGAGGTGGTGAAGGTCGGCAGGCGCGGCAGCCTGAACGCGCGGATCACCGTGCATGGCCGGCAGGGCCACGTCGCCTATCCGCATCTGGCGGACAACCCGGTGCATCGGCTGCTGCGCGCCCTCGCCGCGATGATCGCGGCGCCGCTCGATGCCGGGACCGATTTCTTCGAGCCGTCGAACCTGCAGGTGACCAGCATCGACGTCGGCAACGCGGCGACCAACGTGATCCCGGCGCAGGCGCGGGCGGCGCTCAACATCCGGTTCAACGACCGCCATACCGGCGACGGCCTCGCCGCCTGGCTCCGCGCGGTGCTCGCCGAGCACGCGGCGGCGGCGGAGTGCGTGATCGCAGTGAGCGGGGAGGCGTTCCTGACGCCGCCCGGTCCGCTGCTCGACCGGCTCTGCGGCGCGATCGCGGCGGCGAGCGGGATCGTGCCGCGGCGCGACACCGGCGGCGGCACCTCGGATGCGCGCTTCATCGCCCGGCACTGCCCGGTCGCGGAGTTCGGACTGGTCGGCGCCACCATGCACCAGGCGGACGAGCGCGTGCCGGTCGCCGAACTGCGCGCACTCGCGCGGATTTACCGCGCGGTGATCGCGGCGATGCTCGCGTCGTGAGGCGATCTGCCGGATGACGCAATCGGCCGGGGACGATCGGGGGTGGCGGACGCGGCCGGGCAACATCGTCGCCGGCATCGTGCTGCTGGCGCGCGGGCGCCGCGCGGGATTGCAGCACTTCGCGGCAACAGGACAGGGTTTCCTCGCAAGCCTGGCACCGCTGATCGCCTTCCCGCTGGTCACCAGCTTGCTCGCGCTGGCGCAGGGCGGCGGGGTCGCTGCCGTCACCGACTTCCTGGCCACGGTCTGCGCGCTGCTGGCGCCGCCGGTGATCTCGCACGCGCTGGCCCGCGCCTGGGGTCGCGAGGCGGGCTGGCTGCGCTACGCGACCGCCTTCAACTGGTGCCAGTGGGCGATCCCGGTCATCGGCACGCTGGCGGTGCTGGGGATGGAGGCGCTGGTCGCGGCGGGGATGCCGGTGCAAGGGGCAGCCGCGCTGGCGGCGATGGTGCTCGGCGGCTACGCGCTGTGGCTGCACTGGTTCATCGCGCGCCACGGGCTTGCGCTGTCGCGGGCGCGCGCGGTGCTGCTGGTGCTGCTGGTCAATCTCGGCAGTGCGGCGTTGCTGCTCGGGCCGACGCTGCTCGCGGTCGCATTGGCGCGGCGGGCGTGAACGAGATGGCAAGCGCGCTCTCGGGCGCGTGGCTGCTGGCGCGGGGACGCGCGGAGGGTCTGGCGCGGGTCGGCCCGGAGCCGCGGGATGCGCAGCGCAGCTTCTGGGCGGTGGCGCTGTGCCTGCCGGCGTTCCTGTTCCTGCGGCTGCTCGACTGGGCGTGGCAGGGCGGCGTGCCGGGCCATGCCGGGCACGCAATGGCGCTGGAGCTGATGGCCTATGTGACCGGCTGGGCCGGGTTTGCGCTCGCCTCGCGGCCGCTGGTCGCGGCGATGGGACGGCTGCCGCGCTGGCCGTTGTTCATCGCGGTCTGGAACTGGTGCAACGTCGTGCAGTACCTGCTGCTGGTGGCGGCGGCCCTGCCGCGGCTGCTCGGCGCGCCGGAATGGCTCGACGAGACGCTGGGGCTGGTCGCGGTCGGCTGGGCGATCTGGCTCGAATGGTTCGCGATCCGGGTGGCGCTCGCGACCGGGCGGATGCAGGCGGCGGCCCTGGTGGCGCTCGATCTCGGGATCGGGCTCGCGCTGTCGGCGGTCACGGCGGGGCTGTCGTAGGGCCGGGGCCTGCCGCGATCCTCCGGCGCCGGGTATCCGTTCATGGCGGGAAGCAGACGTAGACGACGTACGCCCGTGGCTGCTTTGCGCCCATCCTCGCCGTTCCCGGGCAAAGTGAGCCGTCTCGAACGCGGCCATTCGTTCCGATTGCCCGTTTGCTGCCTTACGGACATCGGCGGGCGGCCCCGGATAAGGTTGCGAGCAGCCGGATATCTCCGAACCTGATACGTAATGGCTCTGTTGCATTGGCACGGCGTCGAGGAGACAGAAGGCGGAAGAGTTTGAGGATATCTCATGTCGGACTTCAAAGATCGCCGGTTTCAGTGTCGTATTCTGTTGGACCGCCGGGCTGCCGACCGGCAGACATAACTTTAGAATGTTAGTTTCGAGGGCTGCACGAAGATGTTCGTCTCGCTATTCCAGATACGGTGTCAGCACATCTTCGATCCATTTCATGAATGCGCGGACTCGGCGCGATAGATTGCTCCGATGTGCTACGACGAGGGAAACGGCGATCGCCTGACGACGAAAATCGGGTAAGATCTCCAGAAGCGCTCCACTCGCTAAGTATTGGCCAATCCCCAGGAGTGGCGCCTGGATCAGGCCAAGGCCGGCGACGGCAGCGGCGTCGTAGGTCTGCGCACTGTTGACGTGTAGCGCACCTGGCAACTGAAGCGTCGCGTAGCTGTCGTCGTCCGGATATTCCCATCCATAGGGCCTTGCGCCCAGCATCGTCGAAAAATGAATTGTCCGATGTTCCTGACGCTGGAGATCTTTTAGCGATCGAGGGACGCCATAGCGCGCCAGATAGGCGGGACTGGCAGCGTTGACCATGCGCAACAGGCCCAGCTTGCGGGCAATCAACGTCTCGTCCCGTATGGGTCCAAGCCGCAATACGCAGTCGAACCCCTCTTGAACCAGATCGACTTGCCGATCCGTACTCGACATCTCCAGCTCCAACTCGGGGTGAGTCGCCATGAAATCCGGCAAGGCCGGCATGATCGTCGTGCGCGCCACCTCACTCGGAAGATCGACCCGTAAACGCCCGCGAAGTGCCACCCGATCGCCTGCGAACATCGAGTGTAGATCATCGACTTCAGCAAGCAGATCGCGGGCACGCGCA
>DATAYA010000199.1:0-4140 GCA_036272815.1 Acetobacteraceae bacterium | reverse complement strand
GCGCCGGCGACAGCGCGGCCACATCTCCCGGCCCCGGCGGCGGTGCATGGTCCTCGATGGTGAGGGTCGCGACGTTGAGCCGCAGCGGCCGCAGCATATCGTACCGGAGCGGCATATAGGCGATCGGCGGCGGTGGCTCCGCCCCGGCGCAGCCGGCGAGGCCCAGCGGCAGCAGCAGGCCCAGCGGCAGCAACACGGTGGAGCGGCGAGTGAGGCAGAGCGGGGGCATGTTGCGGGTCCGTCGCGATGGCCGCGCACCGTGCGCGAGACATGCGGCATGGGTCAATCGTGGCGCGCCTCCGGCTCGCTCGCGGCGACCGCCGTCGGGGCGACGAGGATGCGGTCGTCCGCCCCCGCCGCCTCGCCGCGCGCCGCGCGCACCAGGTCGTGCGCCAGACGCAGCGCGATCGGGTGGCGATAGTGCATCGGGTCCCAATAGTTGCGCCAGTCGTCGGTGATCGGGCTCGGGCGCATGAAGTCGGCCAGCACCGTCTCCGGGGTGGCCGCCGCAATCCGGGCAACGCGGCGCTTGCACTCCGCCCAAATCGCGGCATCGGCGCTGCCGGGCGCACCCTGGTGCGCGCGCTCGTAGGGCAGAAAGAAGAGAACCTTGCGCGTCGATGGCGGCAGCATCGCGAGCGCGCGCACGAGCAGCGCGTGCGCGGGGAAGACGTGTGGCGGCGGAGTGCCGTCTTCCATGAAGTCGATATCGGCACGCGCGTCGATGTGCGCGCGCGCGCGCGCGGCGGTCCAGTCGCTCTCGGGGGGTGTGAAGTCAGTGTAGCCGTCGCGGCCGTAGATGCGCCGCTTGAACCCCGCCATCGTTGCCGCCTCGCTCACCGCCTCCTGCAAGGCGAAGGCGTTGAAGACGTGCAGGTAGCCGGGCCAGAGGTCGCGCCGGTACATCCATGCGGGAAATCGCCGGAAGGTCTTCTTTTGGTACAGCAGCTTCGTCTGGCACCACATCGCATCCAGCCCGATCATGACGTAGCGCGGATGCGGGTGCGCGCGTGCGAACACGCGCAGGAGCTGGACCTGCTCCCACGAGGTCGCGCTGTTCATCGCGAGATTGGCAAAGCGCGCGCCGAGTGCCGCGTCGAGCACCGCGGGTCGCAGCAGCCGGCTGGTCGAGGTACCGAAGATAGCGCTGTCGAAACGCGGGCTGCGGGCGAGGGCGGGGAACACGAAGCGCGCGTTCGACGTCACCGGCACGCGCGGCAGCGGCGGTGCGAGCGGCAGCGTGTGCCACGGATCGACCACGACGATGAAGGCATAGAGCGCGAGCCCGATCGCGAGCGCGGCCCCGATCGCGGTGCGCAGGAAGCGCCGCCACGCGGGCGACGCGGGATCAGAACTGGAAATAGATGAACGCATTCGGGATGCGCCCGCCCACCAGCAGCAGGATCGCGACCAATGCGGCCCCGGCCGGCAGCGCCACCCAGCGCGCCGGCGGCAGGCGGCGGAGCGAAAGCTCCTGGCTGGTCGGACCAAGCAGCGCCAGCGCCGCCGCGATGACAACGACGCCCGCGTTGTCCACCTTCACATGCCCGATCCCGCCGGCGCCCGTCATCGCCGTGAGCATCCGTCCCGCGGTCGTGAAATCCGGTGCGCGGAACAGCACCCAGCACGCGACGACGAATGCCAGCGTCACCGCCCAGCCGAGGACACGCGGCATCCGCAGTCCCGCGCGGTCCCAGGCGCCGTTGGCGGCGAGGGCTGCACCATGCATTCCGCCCCAGGCGACGAAGGTCCAGCCGGCGCCGTGCCAGAGCCCGCCGAGCAGCATGGTCGCGATCACGTTCGCTGCCTGCCGCGCGGGGCCGCGCCGGTTGCCGCCGAGCGGGATGTAGAGATAGTCGCGCAGGAACCGCGACAGGGTGATGTGCCAGCGCCGCCAGAAATCGCGGATCGACACGGCCCGGTAAGGCGCATCGAAATTGATCGGCAGCACCAGGCCGAACATGCGCGCGAGCCCGATCGCCATGTCGGAATACCCGGAGAAATCGAAATAGATCTGCAAGGCGTAAGTCCCGGCAGCGGCCCAGGCGATCGCGGCGTTCAGTGGGCCGCCGGTCGCGGCGATGTGGAACAGCCGGTCGGCGAACGGCGCGATGGTGTCGGCCAGCGCCACCTTCTTGACCAGCCCGCAGGTGAACAGCAGCAGTCCGCGCCCGAGATTCTCCCACACCTCCGGCCGCAGCGGCGAGTGCTCGAACTGCGGGATGATCTCGTTGTGCCGCACCAGGGGGCCGGCGATCAGTTGCGGGAAGAAGATCACGAACATGCAGAAATCGAGAAACCCGTAAAAATGCCCGTCGCCGCGCTTGAGATCGATCAGATAAGAAATCTTCTGGAACACGAAGAAGCTCAGGCCGAGCGGTAGCACGATGTCGAAATGCGGCGCGCTCAGTCCGAACACCGCCGCCACATTGCCGGCGAGAAAGCTCGCGTATTTGAAGAACCCGAGCGCCGCGAGATTCATCGCGACGCCGGCCGCCGGAATCGCCGCGTGTCGCCAGCGTCCGAAGGCCCGTGCCACCAGCCAGTTCGCGACCGTGAGCCCGGCCAGCAGCGGCACGAAGCGCACGTCCCACCAGCCGTAGAACACCAGCGAGGCGACGATCACGATCGACTGCCGCAGCGCCCGGTGTTCGGCGGCGGCGTAATAGAGGGCCAGCACCAACGGCAGGAAGACCAGGATGAAGGGCTGCGAGTTGAACAGCATGGCCCGTCTACAGCACGCGCTGGAACGCCATCGCTTCCTGCATCGCGGCAAGCTGCGTGCGCTCGTCCGCACCGATGCGGCGACCATGCGCCTCGGCGATCCGCTCGGCGGCCGCAAGGATCCGCGCGAGCGCGCCTTCGGCACCCGCGGGCTCGCCGGTATGACGCAGCGCACCGCCGCGATACTCGATCGGATCCTCGATCAGCACCCCGTCTGCCTGCCGGCGATCGCGTTCGGCGCACGTCTCCAGCCACGCCTCCGGCCGCGTCCGCAGCAGCTCGAACTGCGGCGTGTAATGGCTGTTCACCTCCGCATCGGCGGGGCCGGCGGCGAGCACCTTGAGCCGCCCGACCGCGACCTCGGCGGCGAGCTGCCAGGCGCTGCGGATCGGATAATGCGCGAGCCGCACCGCATCCTGCGTCAGGCCCTGCGTCGTCACACCGTCGAGCGCGATCGCGTGATTGCCGCAGGCGACGGCGATGCGGGTGGCGGGGAAGCCGCCGCGGACGAAGACCTTGGCGATCTCGCCTGGCGATGCCTGCCGCCGCACCAGCCGACGCACCACATTGGCCTCGCCGCGCGTCGCGTCGGTTGCTGCCTCGTAGTTCGTCATCGGGATGCGCACGCAGGGCAGCTCCGCCGGCACCCGCGCCAGCATCGCGGCGACGCCCCCTTGTGCCGCGCGGTCGTCGATGAACTCGTCGGCGTCGAGATGCAGCACCCAGTCGGGTGCGAGCGCGCCGGCCGCGTAGCCGTAGAGCATGGTGTTGTAGATCGACTCGGCGAAGAATGCCGCCTCGTTACGGAAGACCACGAGTTCGATGCCCTCGCGCTTCAGCTCGGCCAGGATGTGCAGCGTGCGGTCGCTGCTGCCATTGTCGAGGATGACGTGCCCGGCGACGAACGCGGCCGTGTGACGCACGAATGGCTCGATGACGTCCGCCTCGTTCATCACGCGGGAGACGGCGATCAGCCGCAACCTTGCCTCGTCCACGCGCATGCCTCCCGCGCCCGCCCCGCGCCTCTATCGGGCGCGGCGCGTGGCGGTGTCAAACCGGCCTGGTCAGACGGGCGCGTAAGTTGGTGCGCGTCAGGCGGCGCCGTTCGGCTTCTCAATCAGCCTGCGCACCTCGTCCATCGCCTCGGCGAATCGGCGGTGCAGCACGCCGATCGCCTCGGCGTTGGAGCGCTGGATCAGCTCGCTCAGCTCCTGCATGTTGGCGACCGCCCGTTCGTAGCCGCGCTTGAGCAGTTCGGCCTGCTTCGCGGCCCTGGCCTGCGCGGTCTCGGTACTGGTGAAGGACTGCATCGTCTCGGACAGCTCGGTCATCGCCTGCTGCATGATCTCCATGTGGCGCCGCGCCACCGCCTGTGCGCCTTCCAGCGCCACCCGGTTGGCGACCGAGAGCGCCTCC
>DATAYA010000198.1:0-1788 GCA_036272815.1 Acetobacteraceae bacterium | reverse complement strand
TCCCGTGACGAAGTGCAGGGTTCCAAGGGCTCCGCCCTTGGCGGGGTCCAGGGGCAGAGCCTCTGGCCTGGCTTCCGCCTGCCGCTGTCACTTCGCGCTTGTCAGTACCGGCCGCAACGCCGCCGGCACGGAAGCGGTATCGCCCGTGATCTGCGGGGTCACGAGGTCGAGCCCATGCGCGTGCAGCATCGCCCGGCCCTCGGCCCCGAGCAGGAAGCCCACGAAGCGCGCGCCGGCCGCCGCATCGGGCGCGCCCTGCAGCACCGTGATCGTGTAGACCGCCTGCAAGCGCACGTTTGCAGGCAGGGTCACGGTCGGGATGTGCGCCTCGGCGGTCTCCGTCGAGTAGAAGAACCCGGCATCGAGCTGGCCGGATTGCAGGCGCCCCACCAGCGACTCCTCCGGCAGAACCTGCGCCGGGTTGTCGGGCCGGCCCAGCACGCGGGCGGCGAGGCCGGGCTGATGCAGCACTGTCTCGGCGTGCTTGAAGAGGGCCACGGTCAGCGCGCCCTTGGGATCGAGCGCCGGATCGGTGCGGCCGAGGCGCAGGCCAGGCTCGGCCAGCGCCTGCCACCAGGGCTTGGTCTCGAGGTCATGGGCGAAGCGGCTGCGCAGGTTGTAGCCGATCACCAGCGGCGAGCGCGCGAAACTCACGTACCAGCGCACCCAGTCGCCGTTGCCGGCACCCCTCAGCCCGTCGTTCACCTTCGGGCTGGCGGAGAGGAACACGTCGGCGCGGCGCAGCTTGCCCTTGATCTGGTTGGCGAGCGCCTTGGAGCCGCCCGGATAACCCTCGAACCGATCGCCGCTGGCGTGGTCGAAGGCGGGGCCGACCGCGTGCTCCATCATGGCGACCAGAGAGCCGGCATAGAGCACGCGCACCGGCCCCGCGGCGCGGGCGATGGGCGCCGACACAATCAGCGCGAGGGCCGCGAGCAAGGCGTGGCGGCGGTGCATGGGAGGCTCCTGGCGTTATGCCTGGTCGGCTATAGCGCCTGCGGACGCGCGCGGTCAAAGCGGCGTCTGCTAGAGTTCGGGCATGGAGGCGGATGCGGTGCGGCTGACGCTGCGGCTCGATCTCGGTGCGGGACGGCGACTCGGCCACGGCAAGGTGCGGCTGCTGGAAGCGATCGCGGCGCAGGGCTCGATCGCGGCGGCGGGGCGGACGATGGACATGTCGTATCGCCGCGCGTGGCGGCTGGTGGAGAGCTTGAATGCCGATCTCGGGGCGCCGGTCGTGGCGGCGCGGCCCGGCGGCCGGCGCGGCGGCGGGGCGGCACTGACGCCGCTCGGGGCGGAGGTCGTGGCGCGGTATCGGTCGATCGAGGCCCATGCGAGAGCGGCCGCCGAGAGCGACCTGCGGGCGCTGGTCGCGGCTCTGGGGTGAAGGGGTTTGGTGCCGTCACGCCACAGGCATGCATCCGCACGACGCTCGAGGCGTGCATCCGCACGACGTCCCTCGGCTTTACTTCGGCCCCGCCGGCGCGAGCCCGAGCGCCACATAGACGCGCGTGCTCGGCGGCCAGCCCGCCATCACCGCGTTGCGCCAGGTCACGGCGGCGGCGGCGACACAGGCGAGCACCACGATCGTCAACGCCCAGCCGAGCCAGACCGAGGCGACCATGGCCCGTCGGTGATCGGGCACGGGCGGCCGATGCCGCTCGGTCGTGGCGGAGGTGACGCGCAGCGAGCCGCCCGCCGGCACCGTCGGCGCCGGTGGGGGCGACGCCACGTGCGAAGGCGATGGTCCGAGGCGCTCGATCGCCGGCGGCCGCGGTGCCATGGCCG
>DATAYA010000197.1:0-2403 GCA_036272815.1 Acetobacteraceae bacterium | reverse complement strand
GCGTAACCACCCCCAGATTCTGCACGGTCTCCATGAATGTCAGCCGGGGTGCCCAACCCCGGCCATGCCGATCGCCCGGTAGATCGTGTTCCGCGACACCCCCAGCTGGCGGGCGGTGCCGCTGACATTGCCGCCGTTCTCGCGGTGGGCGGAGAGAATGCGCATTCGCATCGCCTCCCGCAGGCTCGGCGGCGTGCTCGGACCGGGGTCCGCCGCGGCGCCGAACACGCCACCGACGGCGGGCGCGTCGATCATCCGCTCTGGCGCGGCGAGCGTCAGGCGGGTCAGCACGTTGCGCAGCTCGCGGATATTGCCGTGCCAGGGATGCGTCGCCAGCCGGTCGATCGCGTCGTCACTGATCGCGGCGGCGGGGGCGATCCCCGCCAGCATGCGGCGGGCGATCGCGGCAAAGTCCTGCCGGGCGCGCAACGGCGGCAGCCGTACGCTCACCGCGTCGAGACGGTAGTAGAGGTCCGCCCGGAACCGCCCGTCGGCGACCAGCTCCTCGAGTTCGGCGTTGGTGGCCGCAACCAGCAGTACGTCCACCACCCGCCCCCGACCCCCGCCGACGGGACGCACCGTCCAATCGTCCAGCAGTCGCAGCAGCACGGCCTGCAGCGGCATCGGCATGGCGCCGATCTCGTCGAGGAACAGCGTGCCACCCTGCGCCTCGCAGACCAGGCCGGGCGCGCCGCCGCGGCGGGCGCCGGTGAACGCGCCCTCGGCATGGCCGAACAGCTCGGCCTCGATGAGGCTGTCCGACAGGGCGGCGCAGTTGACCGGCACGAACGGCCCTCGCCGCCGGCTGGCGGCGTGGGCGTGGCGGGCCAGTTGCTCCTTGCCGGTGCCGGTCTCGCCGCGGATCAGGATCGGCAGCCGGCGCAGCGCGCCCGCCTCGATCTGGCGCAACGCCGCAACCACCGCCGGATCGTCCGCCACGAAATCGGGGGCGATGGTTCCCGCGACGGGAGCACGCGGTTGCGGCGCGGCGCGCGCGAGCGGCATCGGCCGCGCGTTCTCGATCATTGCCACAAACGCGCTGCCGACCCGATCTTCGAGGCGCTGGTAATCGCGGCTGCGGGCGCCGTCCATCAGGGCGGTGAACGCGGTGCGGAAGACGTCGTCGAAATGCCGGCCCGCCAGCGCCGGCAGGCCTTGCAGCAGGAATCGCGCCTGCGGATTGGTGCCGAGCACAATTCCATCCGGCCGGAGCGCCAGCAGTCCCACGCTGAGCGTGTGCAAGTACTCGCCGCGATTGTGGAACGCCACGACCAGGTGCGACCGGTGGTGCTCGCGGAACAGGCCGTTCTCGATTTGCGTCGCGGCCATGCCGACCAGCGCGCGAGTGTGCTGCTGGCGCGAGCCGCAGTTCGAGGACGCATCGAGCACGCCGGCGAGCGTGCCGTTCGCGCCGAACACCGGGGCGGCGGTGCAGGTGAGCGTGTTATGCTGGGCAAAGAAGTGCTCGGCGCCATGGACGGTGATCGGCTGCCCGATCTGGTTCGCGGTGCCGAGCGCGTTGGTGCCGCACCGCGCCTCCGTCCACAGCGTGCCAGGCCGGATGCTGGCGGTACGGGCGGCGCTGTGAAAGCTTGGGTCGACGATCGTGTCCAGCAGCACGCCGTTCGGATCGGCAAACGCGATCAGGAAGTTGCTGCCGGCGATCTGGTGATACAGCGCCTGCATCTCGGCGAGTGCCAGGACGCGAGCGGCCTCCGCTTCCTCGCGCGCGGCGCGCAGGGCGGCCTCCCCGATCATGTCGAAGGGCGGCGGCCGGCGGGGGTCGAGCCCGCTCTGCAGGCAGCGCGTCCAACTGGCCGAGATTTCCGGCGCCAACAGATCAACCGGCGCCACGCCCCGATGCTCCAGCGCGGATCGCGCCCGGGTCACTCGGTCATCGGCCGAAATCAGCATCCAACCTCCCCGGGAAGCCTCAATGGGCAGCTTTGTTGGGGCGCGAAGCGGGGTCAGAACGCGGCGCCCAGCCTGTCATCGTAGCGCAGTTTGGCCCGCCAGGGACAGCCACAAAGCCGCGCGTTGCGGGAGACCTCGGGCGCTGTTCCATGATGAAACAGGCGCGGGCGCGCCACTGTTCCGCCGCGAAACGGCACTCGCCGGCGCGTCCCGCCGGAAGCGCGCTGCGATGGCGTGCCGGCGAGTGGCACGCGGTTTGCTCGAACGGAACCAGGTGGCGGCTCCGGAAGACGAGCACGCACGCCGCAGGCACGAAGGGGACGACGGGATGAAAGCCGCGGTGCTGGAGGAGTACGACGAGGCGCTGACCGCCGAGCAGTTCGTCCGCTACCAGGACGTGCCGGACCCGAAGATCGAGCGGCCGACCGACGTGATCGTACGGATCGGCGGTGCCGGCGTATGCCGCACCGACCTGCACATCATCGAAGG
>DATAYA010000196.1:0-12262 GCA_036272815.1 Acetobacteraceae bacterium | reverse complement strand
GGTGCCGCGCCAGCAGCTCGGCCGTGCCGCGGAACGGGTCGTCGAGCGCGTCCATGAACAGCCGGCCCATCGCGTTGATGATGAGCGCCCGGCGCCCGTCCGGGAGTGTCGACAGCACCGATCCGGCCCCCGGCGTGCCGGGCGGGAAGTTGAGCGGGCGGATCAGCCGGCGCTCCTGCTCGATATAGGGGATCACCTCGCGGCGGTCCCAGGCGTGGTTGCCGAGGGTGAGCGCGTCGGCGCCGGCAGCGAACAGCGCCGCGCCGATGTCCGGCGTCAGGCCGAAGCCGTGGCTGGCGTTCTCCGCGTTCACCAGAGCGAGGTCGATCCGCAGCCGCGCCCGCAGGCCCGGCAGGGCGGCGACGACCGCCTCGCGACCGGAGCGGCCGACGATGTCGCCGAGGAACAGGATGCGCAACCGGGTCAGTCTCCGCAGACGATGACGCCGCGCTCGGTCGCGACCGCGGAGAGGCGGACATCCTGCGGGCCGGCCGGCACTGCGTCCACCTCCTGCGCGGCATAGGCGCAGCCGACGGCGCGCGCGGCCGGCAGGCCGGCGAGGGTGCGGTCGTAGTAGCCGCCGCCATAGCCGAGCCGCCTGCCGGCGCGATCGAAGGCCAGCAGCGGCACGAGCAGGAAGTCGGGCTGCATCACGGCGCCGTCCGGGCAGAGCGTGCCGAACCGCTCGCGGCGCATCGGCGCGCCCGGTGTCCAGCGGCGGAACACCAGCGGGCGGCCGCGCGGCGGCGTCTCGGGGAGCACGATGACATGGCCGCGGTCGGAAAGCTGGGTGAGCAGAGGGCGGATGTCGATCTCGCGCCCGAGCGGCCAGAAGCCGGCCACGACAGCGTCCTTCGGCGGCGGCGCCTCGCGCAGAAGATGGTCGGCGAGCCGCTCCCCGAGCGAGGGATCGCACCGATCGCGTGCCGCGAGTGCGAGCTGCCGCATCGCTGCCTTGGCCGCGTCGGGAGCAGAAAAGCGCGGAGCCACCGAAGCCGTTGGCGTCTCAACCTCCAAGAGCCTGCGTTTGCAGGTGGGCGCCAGATACCGTGACCAGGGCCACGACAGAGCCAGCTCCCTGGAGGATGCTTACTGGCCCCGGGGATGAATTGCCTGACGCACCCGGCAGCTCCGCAGAATCTATCTAGGCATGCTCCATGCCGTCGGCAATCGCCTCGGCGCGCTCCGCGAGCCGCGAGAGCCGGGAGGTGAGCGGCTTGGCATAGGCGGCCGTCTGTCCGCCGCCGGCCTGCTGCATCTCCGCGATGCGGTCGTGCAGCTCGTCGGCGAGCAGCAGGGCGGCGAGCGCCAGCAGCCGCGCCTCGCCGCTCTGCGGCCCATTGCGCTTGAGGTCGGCGATGCGCCTGTCCACCTCCTCGGCCATCGCCAGGAGATGCGTCTCCTGGCCGTCCTCGCAGGTAACTGTGTAGGCGTAACCGTTGATCTTCACTGTGAGCTGGGCCAATCGCGCCTCCTTAACTCATTCCGTGAGGAGCGATGCTCCTCACTCGTTCAGCGAGGAGCGCAGCTCCTCGATCAGGGCGTCGAGCCGCGACGCGATTTCGCGCATCCGCCGCTCCCGCACTTCCGCCGCGTGCAGCCGGGCGGCCAGCGCGCGATCGTCACCGCCGGCGGACTCGCCGCGGCGATCCACCGCCCGTGCGATCCGATCCAATGCGGCCTGCAGCCGGGACGCTTCCCGGTCCGGCCCCGCAGACTCCGACATCGGCGCGGGCGTCTCCCCTCTGGAGGTTTGCACTCAAGCCTCGCCCCGGCTTGAAGGTCAAGGATGGACCCGGGTCCGCCCGCCGTGATCGTGCATTCCCTCGCCGACGCGCGCGCCTGCGCAGCGCACGCGCGGCGCTTCGTGATGCTCTCGGCACCCGGCGCCGCCTGCTACGGCGGCTGCCTGTGGTGGATCGCGCTGGCGGCCGCCGCGCGGCAGGCCGCACCCGGCCTGGTCGCGGCCGACATCCTCGATTGCGCCGATGCCGCCGGATACGCGCTCGACGCGCTGCGCAGCGGCCAGCGCGTGATCGTCCTCGCGCGGTCTTGTGCGGCCCGGGAGGTGGTGGTCTCGGCCGCAAACGGGATCGGCGCCTGCGTGCTGGAGCAGGCACCGCCCGCGCTCGACATGGCGGGTGCCGATGCAGGCCGCCGCCTCGCGGCCTGGCTGGCCCGCCCGTGACAGCGCCCTGCCCTTCGGCTATTTCCGCTCGCGTCGAACGCGGAGGCGGCCCGTCATGCGTGTCACGCAGAAGGTCAAGGATATCCTCGGCTGGTACGAGAGCGACAATCCCGGCAGCAAGGCGAACCTCGCCCGCATCCTGATGACCGGCGAGTTGGCCGGCACCGGGCATGCGGTGATCCTGCCGGTCGACCAGGGCTTCGAGCATGGCCCGGCGCGCAGCTTCGCGCCGAACCCGCCGGCCTATGACCCGCATTACCATTTCGAGCTGGCGATCGAGGCCGGGCTGAATGCCTTCGCCGCTCCGCTCGGCATGATCGAGGCCGGTGCAGGGACTTTCGCGGGCGCGATCCCGACCATCCTCAAGCTCAATTCCAGCAATTCTCTCGCGGTGACCAAAGACCAGGCGATCACCGGCTCGGTCAACGACGCGCTGCGGCTCGGCTGCTCGGCAATCGGCTTCACCATCTACCCCGGCAGCGAATACGCGCTCGAGGAGTTCGAGGAACTGCGCGCACTCGCCGAGGAGGCGAAGTCGGCCGGGCTGGCCGTCGTCGTCTGGAGCTATCCGCGCGGGCCGGAGCTGGACAAGGCGGGCGAGACTGCGCTCGACATCTGCGCCTATGCCGCGCACATGGCGGCCCTGCTCGGCGCCCACATCATCAAGGTGAAGCCGCCGACCGCGCATATCAGCCTGCCGGCGGCGAAGACGGCCTATGAGGGCTTCGACGGCAGCACGCTCGCCAAGCGTGTGGCGCACATCATGCAATGTGCCTTCAACGGGCGCCGCATCGTGCTGTTCTCGGGCGGCGAGGCGGTGCCGACGGTGGACGGCGTGCTGGAGGTGGTCCGCGGACTTTACGAGGGCGGGGCTTCCGGGAGCATCATCGGCCGCAACACGTTCCAGCGGCCGAAGGCGGAGGCGATCGACATGCTGCGGCGGATCATCGCGATTTATCAGGGCCGCGGTTGAGTTCTTCGTCGCGCGCCTGCCGGCTCTATCTGGTTACGCCCGCGGCATTGCCGCCGGATTTTTCCGACGGTCTCGCGGCGGCGCTCGACGCGGGTGACGTCGCGGCGGTGCAGTTGCGGCTCAAGGAGGCAGACGACGATGCGCTGCGGCGCGCCATCGATGCCTTGCGGCCGGTGGTGCAGTCGCGCGGCGTCGCGTTTCTGCTCAACGACCGGCCCGACCTCGCGGCCGCCACCGGCTGTGACGGCGCCCATGTCGGGCAGCAGGACATGCCGGCTGCGGAAGCGCGGCGGCTGCTCGGGCCAGAGCGCACGCTCGGCGTAACCTGCCATGCGAGCCGCGATCTGGCGATGGCGGCGGGCGAGGCTGGCGCCGACTACGTCGCGTTCGGGGCTTTCTTCCCGACCGCCACGAAGCAGGCGCCGACGCGCGCCGACCCGGACATCCTCGCCTGGTGGTCCGCACTGATGGAACCGCCCTGCGTCGCGATCGGCGGGATCACGGCGGAGAACTGCGCGCCGCTGGTGCGCGCCGGCGCCGATTTCCTGGCGGTCGTCGGCGCCGTCTGGTCGCACGCGGATGGTCCCGCCGCGGGCGTACGGGCGATCGTCGAGGCGATCGCCCGCGCCTGACGGCTCAGTGACCTGGAGCGGCGCCCGGCACCGGCTTGCCAGCACCCAGCGCGGTGTTGCCAATTGCAGGCGAGCCGGCGGCAGCGCTGGTTGCGGTCTGGCCGTTGGAGAGCGAAGATTCCAGCGCCTGCGCCTCCTGCAGGTGCGCCTGCAGCATCGGCAGCGACGCCTTGGCGAAGCTCTTGATTCGCGTGTCGCGGCCGTCGGCCGCCTCGCGCTTGAACAGGTTGATGTCCGTCTTGTGGTCGCTGACCTGCCCGCGGATGTACTGGGCGTCGAACCTGGCACCGCTCATCGTCTGGAGGTCCTTCATCTTCGTGAGGTCCTCCTGCGTTGGCGTGGTCGGCGCCGGGACATTGGCCGACTGCGCCGCCTGCATCAGCAGGGCGTTCGCCATCGTATGGTCCGTCTGCATCCACCGGCCGAATTCCTGCACCGCCGGGTTGGTCGATTTCTGCGCGGCGAGCTTGCCCATCTGCACTTCCGCGATGCCGCTCGATGCCGCCTTCTTCACGAAATTCTTGTCGGACGAACTCGGCTGGTTCGACTGGTCGCTGGCCGACCGACTGGCCGCGCCCGGCGTGCCGTGGCCGCCGGTGGTGGCATTGCCGGTGCGGCCAGTCATCGAACCCGTGGTGGCGCCGAGGCTGGGGCTGGTCGTGGAAGACGAGGCGCTCGATCCACTGGTGGTGGCGCCCGAGGTGCCGACGCCGGGCGGCGGTGTCTGCGCGAAAGCCGGCGCCGCTAACAGCGCCAGTGCCGAGGCGGTGGTAAACAGGACGCGCATGATGCGATCTCCGAAAGCGATTGGTATTGCAATGCCAACGGGCCGCCGCCGCGGCAGTTCGGCGCCTGCGTTGACGGCCGGATGCCGAATGCGCGAGCGGCCCGCCTGCGGCGGCGCTTGGACTTGTGCCCGACCTGGCCTATCGAGTGCGCGTGATGATCGGCGCGCGCGACCTCTTCAAGATCGGCATCGGCCCCTCGTCCTCGCATACGGTCGGGCCGATGAAGGCGGCCGCCGTGTTCGTCTCCGGCTTGGCGGCATCTGGGCTGGTCGGGCGCGTCGCGCGGGTCTCGGTGACGCTGTTCGGCTCGCTCGCCTGGACCGGGCGCGGGCACGGCACCGACAAGGCGGTGATGCTCGGCCTTGCCGGGCACGCGCCGGAGACGGTCGATCCGGATGAGGCGGACGCGCTCGCGGCCGCGATCGCGGCGGAGGCGCGCGTGTCGCTGCCCGGCGGCAGCGCTGTCGGGTTCGAGCTGGTGCTCGACCGCACGACGTGCGGTCTCGCGCATCCGAACACCCTCGCCTTCGCGGCGTTCGATGCCGCCGGGGATAGACTGTTCACCGAACGCTGGTGCTCCGTCGGCGGCGGCTTCGTGCTGCGGGAGGCGGATCTCGGCCGGGCGCAGACCGGGGGCACCGTGGTGCCGTTTCCCTTCCGCTCAGGCACCGAGTTGCTGCGCATGGGCGAGCACGCGGGGCTCAGCATCGCCGGGATCGTCGCGGCCAACGAGCGGGCACTCTATCCCGACGCGCCGCCCGAGGCGCATCTGGAGCACGTGGCCTCGGCGATGATGGCCTGCATCGACCGTGGCCTGCGCGCCGAGGGCGAGCTGCCCGGCGGCTTGCGCGTCCGCCGCCGCGCGCCGCAGTTGCTGCGCCGTGCCGAGGCGGCGTCCGGCTCCAACAGCGCGCCGCCGCATCGGTCGATCGACCTGATCTCGGTGTACGCGATCGCGGTGAACGAGGAGAACGCGGCCGGCGGCCGGGTGGTCACGGCCCCCACCAACGGTGCGGCAGGCGTGATCCCGGCGGTGCTGCGCCACTGGCGCGACCACTGCCCCGGCGGCGGCGGCCCAGGCGGCGGCGGCCCAGGCGGCGGGAGCGGCGACGGGATCGCGCAGTTCCTGCTTACCGCGACCGCGATCGGGGCGCTGTTCAAGATGAACGCCTCGATCTCGGGGGCCGAGGTCGGCTGCCAGGGCGAGGTCGGCGTCGCCTGCTCGATGGCGGCGGCCGGGCTCGCGGCGGCGCTCGGGGGCACGAACGCTCAGATCGAGAACGCGGCCGAGATCGGGATGGAGCACCATCTCGGCATGACCTGCGACCCGATCGGCGGCCTGGTGCAGATCCCGTGCATCGAGCGCAACGCCTTCGGCGCGGTCAAGGCGATCACCGCCGCCTCGCTGGCGCTGGCCGGCGACGGAACCCACCACGTCTCGCTCGACCGGGTGATCGCGACGATGCGGGCCACGGGTGCCGACATGCACGCGAAATACAAGGAGACGTCGCTGGGCGGCCTCGCGGTCGCCTACGCGGAGTGCTGATCGGGGCGGAGTGCTGAGCGGGGTGAGACCGCAGCGCCGGGCCGCCGCCTCGGCGATGACGCATACACCATTTGTTCATTCCAAATGCCGCACAAGCCGGCATGCGAATGGCAAATTCCGTCTGCACGATCGTGCTCAGCTACAACGATCCGGCATGCACCGTTGCCTGCATCGAAAGCCTGCTGAGCGGGTCGACCGCAGCAGGTGACATCGTCGTTGTCGACAACGCCTCCGCTGACGGCGGCGCCGCCGCGATCAAGGCATCGTTCCCCGATATCCCATCATCGAACTCGACGAGAACCTTGGATGGGCGGGCGGCAACAATGTCGGGATCAGGTTCGCTCTGACCCAGGGCTACGAGTATCTCTGCCTGCTCAACAACGACACCATCTTGCCGGCCGATGCCATCGCCATGCTGGCTGCCTCCGCGGCGAAGCTGGGTCCGCGCCTCATGCATCCGGTCATCAAGTTTGCCGATCCGGACGAGGGATACCAGCTTGATCCGCGACGGCGCGACGCCGGCGCACCGGGGCGCCCCCGGCCCGAGGACCCCGACATATTCGAACTGGCCTACGCCTATGGGGCGTGCCTTGTGATAGAGGCGGCGCTGTTCCGGACCGTCGGCCTCCTCGATGAGCGGTTTTTCCTCCAGCTCGAGGAGACGGATTTCTGGATGCGCGCGCGCCGCGCCGGCGTCCGTTCCCTCTGCGACACGCGCGTGCAGATCACCCACGTCGAGTCGAAATCCTTCGGCGGCAGGATGACCCCGATGAAGGCCTACTACATCTGCCGCAACACGCTGCTCCTGACGGAGCAAAGCCGGTTCTCGCTGCCCGGATACCATGCGGCACTGAAGTCGATACTCTGGGTCTTCGCCAAGCAGGCGAAGCGCGGTCGGACGATTGCGGCGGTGCTGGCACTGTTGGATATCCGTTCGCCGGATCGCTACGCGCGCGCCGTGCGGGCCGGCGTGCGGGACTACCTGCTTCGGCGGTTCGGCGCGATCGGCGCGGCAACGCTCACGGCGATTACAGGCGGCCCGAAGCCGGCCGAATGAGGGCCGTCCCGACCGAAGCAGACGCGGTCCACCTGCGCTTCTGACATCTCGCTTGTGGCCGGCGCAGTCGCACTGTCACGCCAGACCTGTGCGGTATCGGGCATCGGTTCCGGCCGCGACGTCGCACGGTCATGTCTGCTCGGCCGTAGCGGCAGACCGGCGCCAGACCAGCCGGACCAAACGACGACGGATGCGGCGCCCGAGTTCCAGCAGGTCGCGCTCCGCGCCGTCCGGCCTGCCCGTGGCGACCCAGGCGAGCAGGACGACGGCACCGAAGGTCGCCGCACCGACGGTCGAGCCGAGTGCCAGGCGGCCGGCGATGTGCAGCATCGTGCCGGGTCCGCCGCTCCAGCCTAGGCCGCTCCCGACCAGCACGCACGCCATCACGCCGACCCCGAGGAGCGGTCGCCATACGTCTGCCAGCAGGTGGCTTGCGCGCAGGCCGAACCCTCGGGACATGGAGGCCACGAACAGCGCCTGCTCGCCGGCAATCGAGATCGTGGCACCAGCGGCCGCACCGACCAACCCGAAGTGCAGCGCCAGGATCGGCACGAACGCGGCGCGCAGCAGCAGCGCCACCAGGCCAATCCGGAAGCTGGTGCCCATCCGCCCGTGCGCGGCGAGCATGGTGCCGGCGATGCTGCCGAACGAGCTTGCCAGCAGCCCGATCCCGAACACCTCGATCACCGGGATTGCGTCCAGCCATTTCGGTCCGAGCGCCAGCCGAACCACCGGGTCTGCGACGAGCGAGATGCCGAACCCGGCCGGAAACGTGAGTATTGCAGTCGCGCCGATCACCCGGCGATAGGTCGAGAGCACGGCGGTGCCACTGTTGCGCGCCGCGGCGAAGGCCGAGAAGGTGGCGCGGCACATCGGCTCGACCAGTTCGGTGGTCGGCAGCGCGGCCACCTCGCCGCCGACGGAATAGATGCCAAACTGCGCCGCCCCCAGCATGCGGCCGATTGAAAAGCTGTCGACCTGCCCGCGCAGCAATCCGACGATCGAGGTCAGCCAGACCCAGGTGGAGAACGCCACCATGCCGCGCCATGCCGAGAGCGTCAGCCGCGGCCGGTAGGGATGCATCCCGTAGCTGAGCACGAGGCGGCTGATCCGGGACGCCAGGATGCCGACGACCAGCGCCCAATAGCTGCGGAAGACGAATGCCGTCGCGATCGCCAGCGCGATGCCGAGGATGCGCGGGAGAATGAAGAGCCGGAATTCCTTGTGGAAGGCGAACTCGCGGCGGAAATCGACGATGCCGATGTTCTCGAAGGCCGAGAGGCAGAGCCCGAAGCCGGTCGCGAACATCACCGTCGCCAGCCGCGGCTCGCGGAAGAAGGCGGCGGCCGGATAGGCGGCCATGGCCACCAGCGCCGCCGTCAGCAGCCCCCGCAGCACGTTGAGCGTGAACGCCGTGTCGTAGATCGCCCGCCCCGGGTCCTTCTCCCGGATCACCTGCTCCTCGACGCCGAGCGCGGCGAAGGCGCCGAACGCCTGCGACAGGCTGCTGGCAAGTGCGACCAGCCCGAAATCCGCCGGCAGCAGCAGCCGCACCAGCGTCAGCGTGCTGACCAGGCCGAGCACGCGGGTCGCGAAGCGCCAAGCGATCATCCAGCCGGCGCCGTGCGCAGTCTGCTCCAGCAGCGATTTTCCGCTCGGGTCGCTCACGACGGTTCGAGCCTCAGGACAGGGCGGTTTCCGGCACGCGCGGTGCCGCCCCCGGCAGGGCCGCCTCACGCGCCAGGAAGCCCTCGAACACCAGGAGTTGCCACAGCGCCTGGCTGTGGTCGGACCCGCCGGAGGCGTGCGCCTCGATCATCGCCGCGACCGCATCCGCGTCGAACAGTCCGCTCTCCTGCATCGCCGGTCCGAGCAGCCGCTCGCGCAGCCGCGGGCTGCCGGCCCGCAGCGGGGCGGCGAGTGCCGCGGCAAACCCCTGCTTCGGCCGGTGCAGCAGGGCTCCCGGCACACGCGGCGCGAGCGCCTGCTTGAAGATATGCTTGCCGCTGGCGCCCCGCAGCTTCAGTGCGGTGGGAAGCGAGACCGCCCACTCGACCAGCGTGTGATCGAGCAGCGGCGCCCGGACTTCCAGGGAATGCGCCATCCCGGCGCGGTCGACCTTGGTCAGGATATCGCCGGGCAGGTAGTGCCGCAGGTCGACGAACTGCGCCTGCCGCACCGGATCGTCGGTCTCGGTCTCGGCCTCCGCCATCAGCGCCGCCACCTGCTCGGCCGGGTCATGCCCGTCGAGCGCCGCGCGAAGCGCCGGGGAGAACAGCGCGCGGCGCTGGTCGTGGTGCAGCTTGCAGAGGGTGCGGTAGTAGCCCGCCGCCGCATCCAGGCTGATCTCGGTCAGCGTGTGCTTCGCCCGCAGCCAGCGCGGCGCACGGTCGAGCTTCGGGTACGCCCGTGCGAGCGGCGCCAGCAACCGCTTCCGGGCGGCGGCGGGCAGGGTCCGGCGGGCGGTCTCGGCGATGCGGTGCCAGCGGTGGCGGCGGTAGCCGGCGAAGATCTCGTCGCCGCCGTCGCCGGAGAGGGCGACCGTCGCATCCCGCCGCGCCAGCTCGCAGACGCGCAGCGTCGGCACCGACGAATGGTCGCCGAACGGCTCGCCATAGACCGCCGCCTGCGCGCGCGCGGCGGCGATGTAGTCGACGGTCGCCGCCTCCGAGTGGTGGGCGGTGTGGTAGCGGGTCGCGACCTGTTCGGAGAGCGGTCGCTCGTCGGCACCGAAGAAGCCGATCGTGAAGGTGTCGAGCGGCTGCGCCTTCAGCCCGGCCGCGACCGCGACCACCGCGCTCGAATCCACACCCCCCGAGAGGAACGCGCCGAGCGGCACGTCGGCGATCAGCCGGGCGCGGACCGCGCGGACGAGGTGGGCGTCGAGCGCCCGGACCGCCTCCGCTTCGGCCATCGCCTGTTCGGCCAGCGGGATGCGCCAGTAGCATGCCGGCGCCGGCACGATCCGGTCCGGCCCGATCAGCATGGAATGGGCCGCCGGCAATTTCCGGATGTCGCGCCAGATCGTCGCCGGCTCCGGGACGAAGCCGTAGGCGAAGAAGTCGTCGACCGCAGCCGGGTCGATCCGCCGCGGCAGCGTCGGCAGCGCCGTCAGCCCGCTCAGCTCGGAGGCGAAGGCGAAGCGCCCGTCCGGCAGCGTCGCGTAGTGCAGCGGCTTCTTGCCGAGCCGGTCGCGGGCGAGAAAGAGGCAGTTCCGGTTGCGGTCCCAGATCGCGAAGGCGAACATGCCGGCGAGGCGCTCCAGGCAGGCCGGCCCCCACGCCTCCCAGGCATGGACGATCACCTCGGTGTCGCAGCGCGAGGCGAAGCGGTGGCCGAGTGCCTCCAGCTCCGGGCGCAGGTCGAGGTGGTTGTAGATGCAGCCGTTGAACACGATCGCGACCGAGCCGTCCTCGTTGAACATCGGCTGGTGGCCGCCTTCGGGATCGATGATGACGAGCCGCCGGTGGCCGAGCGCCACGCCCGGCTCGACCAGGAACCCGTCCCCGTCCGGCCCGCGATGTGTCATCGCGTCGGTCATGCGGCGCAGGTCGGCGCCCGCGTCGGTGTCCAGGTTGCCCCGTCCCTTGCCGGCAAGACGGAAAAGGCCAGCCAAGCCGCACATATGCAGAACCCCGAGCGGTGGACCGTCGCACGACAATGCCGCACAAGCGTCGACGCTCGGTCAACACCCGCGGGTTCATCTTACCGGAACGGCCGGTTGAAGTCGATGACATTGCAATGCGGCTGTTACTTTGGCACGGCACATGACGGTGGCCTGACGCGGCCCGGCTGCGTAGGATGTAAGTTGCCTGTGGCTGCGGGACCCGTGGCTGCGGGGTAGACCAAATTGGGCGAGGCGGGCTTGATGGCGAGGCGGCACGAGATGGGGAGCCGGGCATGACCCGCTCTTCCGCGAGGCGGACGATGCTGGCGGGGCTCGGCGTGGCCGTCGCCGCAGGGCTGGCGGTGGTGGTGGCACTCACCCCGAGCCGCGCTGCGCCGCCAGCGGCGCCCGCCCCTGGTATCCCGGTCCAGGTCGCGAAGGCGGCTGTCGCCGACGTCCCGGTGATGCTCGCCAACATCGGCGCGGTGCAGGCCGATCACTCGGTCGTGGTGCGCGCCCGGGTCGACGGCACGCTGGAGCAGGTGCTGTTCCACGAGGGCCAGGACGTGGCGAAGGGCCAGTTGCTCGCCGTGATCGACCCGCGGCCGTATGCCGCGGTGCTGGCGCAGGCGGCGGCGAAGCAGGCGTCGGACCAGGCCATGCTCGCCAGCGCCAAGAAGGACCTCACGCGGTTCAGCAATCTTGCCCGCGACAAGTTCGGCACCGTCCAGAGCGTCGATCAGCAGACCGGGACCGTGGGCCAGCTCACCGCGACGATCGAGGGTGACGCGGCGACGATGGCGGCGGCCCGGCTAAATCTGGAGTTCACCGAAATCCGGGCGCCGCTCGCCGGCCGCGTCGGCTTCCGGCAGGTCGACGCCGGCAACCTGATCCATGCCACCGACGCGCAGGGGATCGTCACGATCAACCAGATCCACCCGATCGCGGTGATGTTCAGTCTGCCGCAGGACGACCTGCCCGTGGTGCAGGCGGCGATGCAGGCGGCGGCGGGCGGCCCGTCTTTGCCGGTGCGCGCCACCACCTCCGACGGCAAGATATTGCTGGGCCAGGGCCGCCTGCTCACGATCGACAACACGGTCGATGCGACCACCGGCAACTTCAAGCTGAAGGCGACGTTCGCCAACGCGCACGACAAGCTCTGGCCGGGCGAGTTCGTGCATGCCCAGATGCAGGTGGGCCTGCTCAAGGGGGCGGTCACGGTGCCCTCAGCGGCGGTGCAGCGCGGGCCGGACGGGCTCTATGTCTACGTCGTCGGGTCGGACCAGCGGGCGTCGCGCCGCACGGTCAAGGTGCGGCAGGACAACGGCCGCGAGGCGGTGATCGCAAACGGCATCGCCGCAGGCGAGAGTGTGGTGGTCAACGGGCAGTCCCGCCTGCAACAGGGCAGCCTGGTCGAGGCCGGCGCGTGAGCATCTCGACCCCCTTCATCAAGCGGCCGATCGCGACCTCG
>DATAYA010000195.1:0-15218 GCA_036272815.1 Acetobacteraceae bacterium | reverse complement strand
GCCCCGGTTTCTCTCCTGTGCGGCCCGGGCCGGTGGTGCCGGTGTGGGCGGGCGGGTCGCTTGCCGGGAAGCTGTCCTCGACTGTCTCGTCCTGCTGTCGGTCCGGCGAGGCCGGCGGCTTGGGCGACGGCTGGGGCGACTGCTTGGGCGGCTGGGGGTCAGGCATCTCGCTGCTCCTTGATGCCGGCCCAACGACGGCGGGCGACGGCCGGTTGCCGCGCGCCATGTCGGCGAACGATGCCGCTTACCGCGCGTTCGCCGGGGGACCGCAGAGCGAGGCGCCGACCCATGCGACCGCAGGCACCGATCGAACGGGTCGAGGCCCGTGCCTACACGATCCCGACCGACCGGCCCGAGTCGGACGGCACGTTCGCGTGGGACAGGACGACCTTGATCGTCGTCGATGTCACGGCCGGTGGCGTGGCCGGCATCGGCTATACCTATGCCGATCCGCCGACCGCCGCCGTCGTGTCCGGCGCGCTCGCGGGCGCGGTGCGCGGGCGCTGCGTGATGGACGTGCCCGGATGCTTCGCGGCGATGCAGCGGGAGGTGCGCAATCTCGGCCGTTCCGGGATCGCGCAGACCGCGATCTCCGCCGTCGATGCCGCGCTGTGGGATGCGAAGGCGAAGCTGCTCGGACTGCCGCTGGTGGCACTGCTCGGGGCGGTGCGGGACAGCGTTCCGATCTATGGCAGCGGCGGCTTCACGAGCTACGACGACGCGACGCTTGCGGCCCAGCTCGGCGGCTGGGTGGAGTGCCAAGGCTGCGCTTGGGTGAAGATGAAGATCGGCCGCGAGCCCGACCGTGACCCCGCGCGGGTGCGGGCGGCAAGGCGCGCGATCGGCGATGCCGGGCTGTTCGTCGATGCCAACGGCGCCTGCGTGGTGAAGCAAGCGCTCGACATGGCGCGGTGGCTCGTCGAAGCCGACGTGCGCTGGTTCGAGGAGCCGGTCTCGAGCGACGACCTGCCGGGCTTGCGCCTGTTGCGAGAGCGCGTACCGGCGCCGATGGAGATCGCGGCCGGCGAATATTCCTACACGATGGACGATGTGCGCCGGATGCTGGAGGCCCACGCGGTCGACGTGCAGCAGGCGGACGCGACGCGATGCGGCGGCATCACCGGCTTTCTCGCGGCAGGCGTGCTGTGTGCGGCGCATCATCGCGACCTGTCGGCGCATTGCGCGCCGGCGGTCCATCTCCATGCCGCCTGTGCGGTGCCGCGGCTCCGGCATCTCGAATGGTTCCACGACCATGTCCGGATCGAGCACATGCTGTTCGACGGCGCACCGAGCCCGCAAGACGGCGCGATCCGTCCCGATCTGACGCGACCCGGGATCGGCATCGCGCTGAAGCGGCAGGATGCGGAGCGTTACGCGGCTGGTTGAGGATCAATCGGCGGCGTCGGTCTGCGGCTGCCGTCTCCGTGCCGCTTCCCGCAGATGGAATTCGAGTTCACCCGCCCGCATCGCGGCGGTGTGCGAGCGCAGCGTGCGCCGGCGCGCGGCGGCAGCGATGGCATCGCGCCGCGCCGGCGGCAGGTCGAGTGCGGCGTGAACATCCGCGGTCCCGTATGCCACCAGCAGCTCGCTGCCGGGACGCAGGATGCTGCCGATGCCCTCCCAGGCGTCCGAGATGATGGGAACACCGCAGGCCGCCGCTTCGAAGATGCGCACGCTGGGGCTCCAGCCGGCCGCGATCATGTCGGCCCGCGTGACGTTCAGCGTCCAGCGCAGGCTGGAATAGAAGCGCGGATGCTCGGCGGGCGGCAGGTGCTCGATGCGATCGACGTTTGCGGGCCATTCTATGTCCGCCGGATATTGCGGTCCGGCGATGACGAACCGCTCGGCCGGACGCTGCTGCGCCGCCGCGACCAGCAGCTTTTCGACCGTGGGCTGGCGATCGTCGCTGTAAGTGCCGAGATAGCCGAGCGCCCACCGTGGCGCGGCATCGACGGCGCGATTGGCTTGCGGGTCGACGGCGCAGTAGAGCGCCCTTGCCATCCGGGCGCGAAGCCCGCGTTCCAGCCGGCGCAGGGTGGGGCCGCCGGTGAACGAGAGATAGAGGTCGAACAGCGGGATGAGCTCGGGTGCGAGATAATCGCAGTCGCCTGAAGCAAGCTTGCGGAGGGTGATGGGCGTGTCGATGTCGTAGAACGCAAACGTGCCGCGAACGTGCGGCGCGATGGCGCGGATCGCCTCGGCGCCGTCCGGGACATAGGAGCCGACGATCACCGCGTCCGCCGAGGCAAGGGCGCCCGCGTGGCGATCGAGTGCCGCGATGCCCTCATAGAACGAGAGCGTGCAGAAATCCGGATCGGTGAGGTCGCGGTTGGCGGCATACCAGGGCTGTTCGCGTTCCAGGAACAGCGTGTCGTGACCTCGCGCCGCCATCGCACGCAGCAGCGCGCGCCACGTCGTCGCATGGCCGTTGCCCCAGGACGAACTCAGCGTCAGGCCAAGGACGACGATCCGCATCACGCGGCCCGCATCGACCGCTTGCGTGCGAGCGCCTCGCGGAACAGCCGGTCCACCTGCGCGGCGCGCCGCGCATAGGTGTGCTCGCGGAGGATGCGCGCCCGCGCACGGCCGCCGATCCGCCGCGCCCTCTCCTGCGAGAGACCGCGCAGGTGTGCGGCGACGTCCGCGCCGTCGCGTGCGACCAGGACCTCCTCCCCAGGGGCAAGGAACATCTCGATCCCGTCCCAGGCATCGGTGATCAGGCAGGCGCCGGCGCCCGCCGCCTCGAAGACCCGCGTGGCCGGGCAGAAGCCCATGCTCGCCATGCTGTCGCGCGCCACGTTCAGCACCGCGCGGCAGGACGCGTTGAATGCGTTATGCTGCCGCGTACCCACATGCCCGAGCCGACGGACATTGTGCGGCACCGGCCGGTCGTCCCACCCGGCGCCGCCGAGCACGAACCGGCATTGCGGCAACGCCGCCGCGGGCTGGAAGAAGAACGCGTCCGCGCGCGCCTCGCGGTCCGGCATCCGGTTGGCGAGGAAGCCGAGATCGCCCGCCAAGGCCGCGTCCGGTGCCACCGGAAAATGCGTGTCCGGATCAAGCGCATTGTAGACCGCCACGCAGGCGGCGGCGCCGAAGTCGCGATAGGCGGAGACGACAGGCGTGCCGCCGCCATAGGTGAGAACGAGATCGAGCGACGGCAGCGCCCGCCGCACCGGATGCGTCGCGTCCGCGCCCATCTCGGCAAGCGTCGCCGGCGCGTCCACATCCCAGAACACGCGCAGAGCGGGATCGGGGACGGAGGCGACACCGGCCAGCAGCTCGCCGTCGAATACGCCGACGCCGCTCGCCTTCACAATGACATCGGCACAAGCGCCCCGGCGCAGCGCCGCCCGTGCCGCGTGCTCGTTCGCGGCATAGATTTCGACACCGGCCCAGTCGGGGGGTGCGATGTCGCGCCGGTCCTGGCGGCCGAACGCGTCGGGTTCATAGAAGGTGACGTCCCAGCCCAGACCGGCAAGGTTCTTCAGCAGGCCGCGATAATAGGTCGCGGCGCCGTTCCAGTAGCTCGACAGCAGGCTCGATCCGTAGAACGCCAACCGCGGCATCAGGCAGTCTCCCTGTCAAGCGGGCTCCCTATCAAGCGGGCTCCCTATCAGGCGGGCTCCATCTGGGCCGCGCATCCGATCCGGTCGGCAATCGACAGCAGCTCGGCCGCGCGGTGCGCGCAGGTGTGACGGGCCCGGATCGTCTCGAGCCCGTGCGCGGCCAGGCTCGCACGGAGGGCGGGGTCGCGATCGAGCGCTCGAAGGTTGCGCGCCATCATCGCGGCGTCTGACGCGAGCAGATAGTCGAGCCCGGGACGAAACAGCCCTTCGCTATCGGTCCACGGCGCGCAGGCGAGCGGGATGCCGCATGCCAGTGCCTCGAAGACGCGGATCGTCGGGATGCCGGGAAGCCGTTCCAGATAGAGGCGCCGCGGCACATGCACGGTCATCCGGTGACGGGCGAAGGCGGCGGGCACGTCGGCATTCGCGATCCAGCCGTGAAACCGCCCATGCACCGCCGCGATCGCGTCGAGTCCTTCCCGCGGGTAGCGCACGCCGTGGACATCGAGCGGCAACCCGAGCACCTCGACGGGCCGCAGCAGATAGTCCCGCAATTCCACGCTGCGTTCGCCGTCGCCCCAATTGCCGATCCAGACGAGTCCGGTGCGGCGTGCCGCGATCGCCGGAGGCCGGAACAGCGTGTCGTCCGCCGCCTCGTGCCAGACGAAGGCCCGGTCGCCCCAGCCCGAACGACGATAGATGTCGGCGAGCGTGGCACCAAACGCCAGCACGCCATCATATCCGTCGAGCCCGAGACGGCCGATCGCATCGGGGTCGCTCACCGCGCGATGGTGCGTGTCATGGAACAGCAGTGTGAACCGCGCGCCGCGGCGGCGGATCGCGCCGATCGCCGACACCAGCGACGCCTCGTTCCATTCGTGCACGATCACCAGGTCGGCCCCGTCGAGTGCCACGTCGAGTGCGGCGTCGATGTCCGGACCGAGGCTGTGCGCGCGCGGCGCGAGGTCGGGATAGGCAGCGGCGAAGGCACCGAGGCTCGCGCCACCCTGGTCGGCGATGAGGTTGGAGCGGCTCCATCCCTCGGCGGGCTCGAAGCTGTGCACGTCATGTCCCTGCGCCAGCAGGGCGCGCAGCACGCCGCGCAGGAAGTGGGCGTTGCCGTGGTTCCAGCAGGAGACGAGAGAATGGGTGAAGTAGCAGACCTTCATGCGGCGGTCGCCCACTCTCCGCGCGCGATCGCGGCGTGGATTGCAAGCGTGCGCGAAGCCGTCGCATCGGCGCTGAAATCGGCGGCGCGCGCGCGAGCCGCCTGCGCGAGGGTTTCCGCAAGCGATGCGTCGTCCAGGACCTCGCGGAGTGCCAGGCAGAACCCGGCGGCATCGCCGCATGGCACGAACCGGGCGGCGCCGTCCCACAACTCGCGATGGGTGGCGATGTCCGACAGCACGAGCGGCAGCCCCGCCTGCGCCGCCTCGAGTACCGCCAAGCCGAATGGTTCGTAGCAGGCGGCGCTCGCGAATGCCGCGGCGGCAGCGAATTCGCTCGCCATTGCGGCGCTGTCGAGCGGCCCCAGCAGACGCAGGGTGCCGGCGGCGAACGCGGCACCGTTCGGGCCGATGACCGGCCCCGCCGCGCGGATTGCGGTGCCCAGCGTCCGGGCGGTGACGTCGAGCGTGGCCGCACCTTTCGCCTCGTCCCACAACCGTCCTGCCGTGAAGACAGGCGGTGCGGCGGCTTTCGTCCGCCGGCCCGCCAGCGGCGTCCGTCCGTTGTGGACGACATGAAGCCGCGGCACCGCCGGATAGGCGTCGAGCAACATGCGCGCGAAGGACCGGCTCGGCGCGACGACCGCGTCCGCGCGCGCCAGTCCGGCGGCCATCGCATCCGCGCGCCATGCGAGATCGGCCGGCAAGGCTCCTCCGCGCACCGCGCGCCACCAGGTCGCGACGCAGGAGTGCGCGACCGCGACGACCGGACATGGCCAGGCTGCATGTCCGATCAGTGCCGGCGTATGCAGATGCACGGAGTCGGCGCCTGCGTGGTGCGCCGCAGCGGCGAGTGCGGCCGCCGCGGCGTCGAGCGCCGCACGGCTGGAAGCTGTCCAGTCGAGTGGCAGGTCGGTCTGCACGAGATCGGCGTGGAGCGCCGCGCATTGTGCCGCCGTCGGCCGCGGCCCCAGCGTCACCACGGTCACGCGAATGCCGCGACGCGCGAACCCCGCTGCAAGCTCGACGGAATAGGACCATACGCCGCCGACGGCGTCAGTCGTGATCAGCAGATGCGGTGCGGTCGTCACGCCGGATGCTCAAGCACTGCCAGCGGCAGCGGGGCCGCGTCCTGGATGTCGCTGAACTTGCCGTGCCGCTCGAGATAATACGCGTGCGCCCGCTCCCACGCCGCGTCGTCCGGCGGGCCCCATAGGCGGTGATAGTCGGGAGAACTCGGATAGGGGAACAGCGGCACCGGATCGTTCGCCCAGACCGCGTGCCGTTGCAGCCGGTCGCGCCACGCGGCGATCGCGTCCGGGTCGTCGCCCTCCGACGCGATCAGGTTCGCCTGCACGAACGGGATCGTCTGCCGCGCGCGGATCAGCAGCCCCGCGAGCGCCTCCGTATCGAGGCGACAGCGCTTGTCCAGCGCGTCGCGTCCCTCGGGGCTCAGACTCTCGACGCCGGCCTCCACGGAGACGCAGCCGGCAGCGCCGAGCAGGTCGAGCATCTCGGGTTTCCAGAGATCGATCCGCGTCTGCACGCCGAAGGACACGCGCCGCGCCGCGAGCGCCTCCAGCAGCGGACGCTGCGGCAGGAAGATCTCGTCGATGAAATAGAGGTAGGTGACGCCCTGGGCGATGAGACCATCGATCTCGGCGAGCAGCAGGTCGGGCCGGCGGCGGCGGTAGCGGTCGCGGAAGTCGATCTTGGCGCAGAAGCTGCACGCGTACGGGCAGCCCCGCGACGCCTCGACCTCGGCACCCGGCCCGAGCGGTGCCGCATCGAAGCGGTGATGGTGATGCCGATGCCGCGTCACCCACGCGTCGGGCCAGTGCAGCGCTGGCGCGTCGACGAACGCGGCTTCCCTTGGCGGACCGCCCATGACGAGGTCGCCATCCGCGCGGCGGAAGGCAACGCCCGCGATCGCATCGGGGCTGCCGGCATCAGCCAGGAGTGCGATGGCCTCTTCGCATTCCCCGCGCACCACGACATCGGCGCCGAGTTTCACCAGCGCCGGATGCGGCGTCGCGGAGCCGTGCGGCCCGACCGCGACCATCAAGCCGCCCATCGGGCGCAGCGCCCGGATCGTGGCACAAGGCACCCGGAGCTCCGGCGGGGCGCAGCGCCAGAACAGGTAGGTCGGCGCCGTCGTCACGACCGTCATGTCGGGTCCGAACGCCGCCACCTGTGCTGCAAGATCGGCATCGTCGAGGCCCTGCAACGGCGCGTCCAGCATCAGCGTCTCGTGTCCGTGCGCCGCGAGGAGCGCTGCCGCGTAGCCGAGCTCCAGCGGCAGATGCGGCTCGCGACAGCCGAAATAGATGCTGCCTTCGTAACTCCACGGCGGATTGACGAGCGCCACTTTCATGCGGAGAGCGCCGTCGCGTCGGCGTGATCGTACGGTGCGCGGTCGCGCAGTGCGAGGTCGGTGAGCAGGTCGGCGACTCCGGCGCGCCAGCCGCGCGGCGGCGGCAGGTCGAGCGCCGTCCGCGCGGCGCGCGGGTCCGACACGTAATACCGCTGGTCGTTCAGCCGCCACGGCGAGAAGCGCAGTTCCAGCGGCCGCCCGAGGACGCGGCCGGCATGGCGCACCAGCTGCAACAGGCTCACCGCATTCTCCGGGCCGCCGCCGAGGTTGAAGGCCCGACCGGCAACCGATGCGATGTTGCGCCAGGCCGAGACATAGGCCGCCACCGCGTCGGCGACATGCAGCACGTCGCGCACCTGACGTCCGTCGCCATAGATCGTGATCGGTCGCCGCCCCAGCGCGCGCATCAGGAAATGCGCGACCCAGCCCTGGTCCTCGGTTCCGAGCTGGCGCGGCCCGTAGATGCAGCTCATGCGCATCACCGCGGTGCGCAGTCCGAAGCTGCGGGCGTAGTCCAGCACATACTGGTCGGCGGCGCCCTTCGAGCAGCCATAGGGCGTGTGGAACTCGAGCGGCGTGGTCTCGTCGAAGCCGGCCTCCGCGATCGCCGCATCCTCCGGCGTGTAGCATTCGCGCCCCGCGCGCAGACGGATGCCGCCCATGCCGCCATAGACCTTGTTGGTGCTCGCGAACAGCAGCGGCGCGTCCGGCGCATGGAGGCGCATTGCTTCCAGCAGGTTCGCGGTGCCGAGCAGGTTGACCTGCAGGTCTGCCTGCGGATCGTCGAGACTGCTGGTGACCGCGACCTGCGCCGCGAAATGGAACACGCCTTCCGCGCCGCGCACCGCCTCGATCAGGGCGCGCGGATCGCGGATGTCGGCAATGCGCGCGCGAACCAGTCCGGGATGGCGCTCCTGCAACCACGCGACATTGCGTTCGACGCCCGGCCGCACCAGGCTGTCGAGCAGCAGCACGCGGTGTCCTTCGCCTGCGAGACGGTCGGCGAGGTTGCAGCCGATGAAGCCGGCGCCACCGGTAATCAGGAGATGGCCGCTCACGCGACGAGGCCCCTCGATTCGAGTTCGCGCCGTGCGTCGGCGACCCGGTCGGTGGCGCGTTGGTGCGGCAGCCATTCGGCCAATTCGGCGAGCCCCTCATCCAGCCGTCGTCGCGGGGCGAAGCCGAGAACCTGGCGCGCGTGCGCGATATCGGCAAAGCAATGGCGGATGTCGCCGGTCCGGGCCTTGCCGAGCATCTGCGGCGCGACGCCGCTCCGGCTCATGGCGGCGGCCAGGCGGCTCGCGATCTCCCGCACGGTGATGCTCATCCCGGAGCCGATGTTGAAGACATGCCCGGAGGCGTGCGGCGAGCCGAGCGCCAGAACGAACGCGTTCGCCACATCGTCGACATGGACGAAGTCGCGCCGCTGCGCGCCATCCTCGAACACCAGGGGCGCTTCGCCGTTCAGCAACCGGGATGCGAAGATCGCAAGCACGCCGGTGTACGGGTTGGAGAGTGCCTGTCCCGGTCCATAGGCGTTGAACAGGCGCAACGCGACCGCCTCCATCCCGTACGCGGGTGCCACTGTGAGTGCCAGTCGCTCCTGCACGTATTTCGTGATCGCATAAACCGAGGCGAGCGCGGGCCGCTTGCCCTCCGGCGTGGGCAGCGGCGAGAGCGGGCGCCCGTGCGCATCCAGCGGGTCCCAGCCCGCCTCGCCGAGGCGTGCGCCGCGGACTGCGTCCTCGACGCGCCCACCATCCGCGTCGCGGTACAGCCCTTCGCCGTAGATGCTCATTGACGACGCGACGACGAGGCGGCGTACCGGATTGGCGATCAGGGCCTCCAGCAGCACGGCTGTTCCCTGATCGTTGGCCCCGACATAGCGGTCGACCTCGTACATGCTCTGGCCCACGCCGACCTCGGCGGCGAGATGCACGACGGCATCGATGCCGTGCAGCGCGCGTCTGACCGCATCCGCATCACGCACGTCCGCCACGATCAACTCGACGTCATCCAGGATCGGGTGGAGGCCGGCGTCGCCGTGCACCTGCGGCACGAGGCTGTCGATGACGCGAACGGCGTGGCCGCGCGCGAGAAGAGAGGCGGCCAGACGGCATCCGATGAAACCGGCGCCGCCCGTAATCAGGATTGTCTCCGGCACAAAACTGCTCCCTCCACCCTCGCGTTCCGGATCATCAAGGCAAGTGTTATGATCTGCGTGTCTCGCGCCCATTGAACGAGCATCGAAAGAAGATGTTCCCAAACCGATGATCGATTGTTGGATGCGCATGAGGATGCGAGCGCGGCGGGAACTCGCCTGATGCTGGAACGTCTCCGATGCATGAGCGGGCAGGAGGGGTTCATGCCGGCTGAGCGCAGGTCGCCGCCGGAGGCTGTGGAGCGGGGACAGCTTCCCGGGCAGCGCGCAGACCTGCCCGCAGGGACGATCCGCCGCACGCCACCCGAACCGCAGGCCGACGAGAACCGCGATCCGCCGCCGAACGCGCCCACCGGGCCGGAGCCGGTCCGGCGTGTCCCGCCGCCGCAGCCGCCCGCAAGGTCCTGATGCGGCACCTCGCGGCCGCCGCCGGCGCGTGGCTGCTTTGCGCAGTGCTCTATCTCGCGCTCGCAGGCAGCGCGGCGGTGATCGAATGTGTGGCCGCGGCGGCCGTGGCGACGGCGACGCTTGCTCTCGCAGGCGTGAGCAGGAGCGTGCAGCGCGAGCGTTTCCGGGTCAGGGCGGCCTGGTTGCGGATCGTGCCGCGTGTCGTCCGCTCGCTTCTCTCCGACACGATCGCGGTCGGCGGAGCCCTGCTGCGTGCGGATGTCGCGCGGCCGGTCGCCGGCGTGTTCACGTTGCAACCGTTCGAGGCCGGCGGCGACGAGACGCTGGCGCGCGGGCGGCGTGCGTTGGTGGTTCTGGCCGCCTCGCTGACGCCGAACGGGTACGCGCTTGCAGTCGAAGACGACGGGCTCCGCCTGCACCGGCTGCTGCCACGGCCGTCGGCCTCGAACCGGCGCTGGCCGCTGTGATCGCCCCGCTGTGATCGCCTGGACCGCCTGCGGCACCGGGCTTGCCGCATGTCTGGTGGCGCCGGGCGTGGTCCTGGTGCGGGCGCGCCTCGGCCGTGCATTGGTGGCGATGCAGGCTGCGTCCATCGTCGGAGCCCTCGCGCTGTTCGCACTCGCGCTCGGCTTCGGCCAGCCATCCTTCGTCGATCTGCCGCTTGCACTGGCGCTCACCGGTCTGCCAGGGGCGCTGGTGTTCGCCTATTTCGTCGCGCGCTGGCTATGATCGCGATGGTCGCGGACGCGCTGCTCGCAGGTCTCGTCGGCTGCGCGCTCGTCGCCGTGCTGGCACTCCTCCGCCTCCGCGCCGCGCCCGATGCGCTGCACGCGCTCGCCTTTCTCGGTGTCGCGTGCGGCGTGCTGCTGGGTCTCGCCGTGCTGGTGGGCGAGGGGATCGCCACCGTTTCGTTCAAAGCTCTGGTGCTGCTCGCGATCCTGCTCGGTGGCGGGGCGGTCAGTCTGCACGCGATCGGTCGCGCGCTTGATCTCGGCGGCGACTGGGATGTCGAGCCCCGGGACGTAGAACGATGACGATCCTGCTCGGTCTGCTCTATGTGCTTGCGGCGGCGGGAGGCGGCTGCGTGGCGCTGATCCGCGATCCGCGGCGACAGGTGATGGCGATCTCGGCCAACGGCGTCGTCCTCGCGCTGCTGTTCCTGGCACTGCGGGCGCCGGACGTCGCCTATTCCGAAATCGTCGTCGGGGGGGCGGCGCTGCCGCTGCTGTTCCTGGTCACCTTGGCGAGCGCGCGCGCCCGCTCGCAGGACCGATGAGCCCGCGCTTGCGCGTCGTCCTGTTGGCCGGATCATTTGCGGTGCTCGCGGTCCCGGCGTGGCGCACGATGCAGGCGCTGCCGCGTTTCGGTCACCACGCCTTGCCGTACGGCGATGCGATCAACGCCGCGGCACCGAAGCAGCGGCATGTGACGAACATGGTGAGCGCGGTCAATTTCGACTATCGCGGCGTCGACACGCTGGGCGAGGAGACGATGCTGCTCGCGGCCGTGACCGGCACCGCCGTGCTGCTGCGCGGGCAGCGCGAGGGAGGCGAGCGCGACCGGCTCGGACCGCCACGGCCGCACGGGGGGCGGAGCGAGGCGATCGTGCTCGCAAGCCGGATTGCAGCACCCTTCACCTTCCTGTTCGGCCTCTACGTCGCGCTTCACGCCATGGTGACGCCGGGCGGCGGCTTCCAGGGCGGCCTCGTCATGGCGACGGCGCTGCTCTGGGTGTTTCTCGGCGACGGGCATCTTGCATGGGGGCGGCTGGTGCGCACGGGATGGGTGGATGCGTGCGAGGGGATGGGCGTTGCCGCGTACGCGGCCGCCGGCCTCGGCACCATGCTCGCCGGCGGCGCCTTCCTGCAGAACGTGCTGCCAAGGGGCGCGCTGAAATCGATGCTGTCGGGCGGCCTGATGCAGGTGCTGAACGCGGCGGTGGCGCTTGCGGTGGTCGCCGGCTTCCTGACGCTGTTCGTCGAGTTCCTGAAGGAGACGGCGGGTTTGCAAGGCGAGACGGAGTGAACCTGCTGCCCTGGATCATCGCGGCCTGGCTCGCCGCGGTCGGAATTTTCGGCATCGTGACCAGCCGGCACGTCGTCCACCTCATCGGCTGCCTCTCGGTGGTGCAGTCGAGCACCTATGTCGTGCTGCTCTCCGTCGGCTTCCGTGCCGGCGCGGCGGCGCCCATCTTCTACGACAAGCCGCCGGGCACCATTGCCGTGGACCCGGTCGTGCAGGCTCTCGTGCTCACCGACGTGGTGGTGGGCGCGGCGGTCACGGCGTTGCTGCTTGCGATCGCACTGCAGATCTGCCGGCGAAAGAATACCCTCGACCCGGAGGCGCTGCGGCCGCTGCGGCCGTGATCGCGTTGCATTCCCTTGTGCCGTTGCCCGCGGTCCTGCCGATTGCCGTCGCGGCATTGCTGCTGACGCTGGCGGGCCGGCTGCATCGACGCCTGCCCGATCTGGTCGCGATCGCGACTGCTGCGGCGGTGATGGTGATCGCGGCACTGCTTGCGCGCGGCAGCGTGGCCGCGCCGATCGCCTACTGGTTCGGTGGCTGGGTTCCGCACGGGGCGCAGGTGCTGGGCGTCGGCTTCGTGGTCGATCCGGTCGGTGCGGCGGTCGCGGCGTTTGCGGCGCTGCTGTTCGCGCTCACCTTCGTCTTTGCCTGGGGCTTCTTCGCCGATACCGGCACCCGGTTCCATGTTCTTGCCCTGGTATTTCTCGGCGCGATCGAGGGGTTCTCGCTCACCCACGATCTGTTCAACCTCTTTGTGTGGTTCGAGCTTATGAGCGTCGCCGCCTTTGCGCTCACCGCCTATGCCCTCAACATCTCGGCGCTGGAAGGCGCACTCGGCTTCACCGTCGTGAACACCCTGGGCAGCTTCTTCATGCTGGGTGGCACCGGCCTGATCTACGCGCGCGTCGGCGCGCTCGATTTCGCCGCACTCGCGCGCGGTGTGGCACCGGCGGGCGACGATCCTGTGGTGCTTGCGGCGTTCTGCCTCATCGCGATGGCGATGCTCATCAAGGGGGCGATCGTGCCGCTGCATTTCTGGCTGGCGGACGCGCACGCGGTGGCGCCGAGCCCGGTCTCGGTGATCTTTTCGTCGATCATGGTGCCGCTCGGCCTGTTCGGGCTCGCGCGCCTGCTGTTCGCGGTGTTCGCGGCGTCGCCTGCGGTGCAGGGCGTGGCGCACGGAATGCTGGTCGATCTCGGTGCGCTCACGGCGGTCGTCGGCGGGGTGATGTGCATCCTGCAACGCCACGTCAAGCGGCTGCTGGCGTTTTCCACGATCGCGCATATGGGCGTTCTGGTCGTCGGGATCGCCTCGCTCTCGGCGTCCGGCATCGCGGGATCGCTTGCCTATCTGATCGGGCAGGGGCTGGTGAAAGGCGCGCTGTTCATGGTCGCGGGCATCATGCTGGCGCTGCTCGGCGGCGTCGACGAGATACGGCTGCGCGGCGCCGGGCGGGCGATCTGGCCGGTCGGTCTCGCCTGCGCGATCGGCGGCCTGCTGCTCGGCGGCGCGCCGCTCGGCGTGATGGATGCCGGCGCGTCGCTGATCGACGACGCGCAAGCGCATCACGAGATATTGCGGACGGCGCTCGCGGTCGGGACCGGGCTGACCGGTGCAGCGGTGCTGCGCCTCGCCGGCCGCGTGTTCGCCGGGCTCGGTGCCCATCCGGGCGTGGAGCGGGATGGCCCGACGGAGGAGGAGCGCGAGCCGGCGCAGCGGCCGCTCTGGCTGATGTTCGCGCCGCTGCTGGTGATGCTCGGCCTGGCACTGGTGCCGGCGCATTGGGCTGCGCGATGGGCCGCCATTGCCGCGGGCGGGTTCCTGCTTGCGTCGGGAGGCACGGCGACGATCCCGCATCTGCCGCCGACGGCCGATGTCGGCGCCTGGACGTCGCTCGCGATCGCGTGCGGCTTCGCGGCGTTTGCGCTGCTGCGCCATCGGGCGCCGCATGGCTTGCGCGCCGTGCTGGAGACAGCTTCCTGGCCGGTCTCGGGACTGCTGCTGCGTATCCATAGCGGCATCGTGGGAGATTACGTCGCCTGGGTCGTCGCCGGCCTGGCTGTGCTCGCCGCGGGATTTGCGCTGCGCTGACCGGCAACCCGACGCAGGACGCGCCGTTGTCCGGCTGCACCCTTCCCGAGGAGGTCTGGGATGTCGGATATCTCATCCCCGCATTCCGGACGCCGGTTGCAGGCGCGCCGGCTGGCGGAGCAGGCCCTGGCCGCGCGCCGCATCGGCGACGCTGAGGCGGCCGATCGCCTGTTCGCCGAGGCGGACCGCATCGACCCGGGCGCCGTCGCCGACGTGCTGGCGGAAGCATCCCCCGATACCCTGCGCGGGGAGGCTCGGTGACATGGATCGCGAAGGGGCGGCGCTGCTTCGCGGCAGCTTCGACATCTCGCTCTCGATCAACGGCGCGGAGCACTCGCTGCACCTCGACGCGCGCGTGACCCTGCTCGACGCGCTGCGTGACGGGCTGCATCTGACCGGGACCAAGAAGGGATGCGCGCTGGGGCAGTGCGGCGCCTGCACCGTCCTGCTGGACGGGCGGCGGGTGAACGCCTGTCTCGTGCTTGCGGTCTCGGCGCAGGGACACGCGATCGAGACCATCGAGGGGCTCGCCCGCAACGGCGAGCTGCATCCGATGCAGCAGGCCTTCATCGCGCATGACGGGTTCCAGTGCGGCTACTGCACGCCCGGGCAGATCATGTCTGCGGTCGGACTGCTCGCCGAAGGGCGTGCCATCTCCGATGACGCGATCCGTGAGCAGATGAGCGGCAACATCTGCCGATGCGGTGCTTATGCCAACATCGTCGCTGCCATCCGCGAAGTGGCCGACCGCGAAGTGGCCGACGCGGGCGAGGAGGCCTGACCCGATGCAGCCCTTCGGATACGCCGCGGCCACGACGCTTGCGGACGCGCTGGCATGGCGCGCACGCGTGCCCGACGCGATGCTGATCGCCGGCGGGACGGACATGCTGCAACTGCTTCGGGAATCCGTCATAGCGCCCGCCGCGTTGATCGACATAGGCGGGCTCGACCTGCACGGCGTCGGCGAGCACGAGGGCGGCGTACGCATCGGCGCCGCCGCCAAGCTTGCCGATGTCGCCGATGACAGGACGATCCGCGCGCGGTATCCGGTGCTGGCGCAGGCGCTGGCGGAGACCGCCTCGCCGCAGGTCCGCAACCGCGCGACGGTGGGCGGCAACCTGCTGCAACGCACGCGGTGCCTCTACTTCCGCGACGTGGCCTCGCCCTGCAACAGGCGCATCCCCGGGAGCGGCTGCCCTGCGCAGGAGGGCGAGAACCGCATCAACGCCATCCTCGGCGGCAGTGCCGCCTGCAGCGCGACCTATCCGAGCGACATGGCGACGGCGCTGGTGGCACTCGACGCCGAGATCATGCTGCAATCGTCCGACGGCGCGCGGCGCATGGCGGTTGCCGACCTGCACTGTGCGCCGGGCGACGCGCCCGAGGTGGAGACGAATTTGCGTCCGGGCGAGATCATCGAGGC
>DATAYA010000194.1:0-5263 GCA_036272815.1 Acetobacteraceae bacterium | reverse complement strand
AGGGCGGGACGATAAAGGCGGTGTTCCGCGGCGATGCCCCCGCCGGCCTCGTGCCAGATGACGCGGCGCGGATCGAAATCCGCGGCGGCACCATTCTGCCCGGTCTGATCGACACGCATGTGCATCTCAATCTTCCGGGCGACGGCACGATGCTCGAGGAGGCGGTGCGCGAGAGCGATGGCGTGCTGGTCGCGACCTCCGCCTGGTGCGCGGCACGCGCACTGGCGGCCGGGATCACGACCGTGCGCGATGTCGGCGGCGCGCGCACCACCGTGTTCGACGTGCGGCGCGCGCTGGCGCTCGGCTACGGCCATGGCGCGCGCATCCTCGCCTGCGGCCAGCCGATCACCATCACCGGCGGCCACACCTGGTATTTCGGCGGCGAGGCCGATGGCGCGGATGCGCCGCGCCGCAAGGTGCGCGAGATGGCGAAGCTCGGCGCCGATTTCATCAAGGTGATGGCGAGCGGCGGCGGCACGGTCAACACGATGTCCTGGCTGCCGTCCTACAGCCGAGAGGAACTCGCCGCACTGGCCGACGAGGCGCACCGGCTCGGCCGCAGGATCACGGCGCACTGTCTCTGCGCGTCGGCGACCGAGATGGTGGTGGACGCGGGCTTCGACCAGATCGAGCATGGCGGCTTCATGGTGGGGCCGGACGGGCGACAGGAGTTTGTCCCGGCGGTGGCGGACAAGGTGGCGCGCGCCGGCGTGCCGGTGACGAGCACGCTGGCCGTCGGCGGCTTCATGCTCAAAGCTTTGCGCGAGAGGCAGGCCAATGGCGCGCTCTCGCCCGAGGATCAGCGCGTGCTGGAGCGCTGGCTGCGGATGTTCGACGCCAATCTCTCGCAGTTCCGCCGCATGCATGAAGCGGGGGTCACCTGGGTCGCCGGGACCGATGCCGGCTGGCGCTTCACGGCGGTCGAGGGTTTGCCGCTGGAGCTTGAACTCATGCAGCAGGGCGGACTGTCCGCGATGCAGGCGATCGTCGCCGCGACCGGGAGGGCCGCAGAGGTGATCGGCGTCGCCGACAAGGTCGGCACGCTGCGGCCGGGGCTCGACGCCGATCTGATCGTCGTCGCAGGCAATCCGCTCGACGGTCTCGGTCGGCTGCGGGACATCAGGCTGGTCATGCAGGGCGGCGAGATCAGGGAGAGACGCGCGGCATGAAGGCGGGCCTCCCGGATTCGGCAAGCCTGCTCAGCGTCGAGGACCTGCACACCTATTTCCGCACAGCCGGCGGCATCGTGAAGGCGGTGGACGGCGTCAGCTTCGACCTCGCGCCGGGTGCGAGCCTCGGGATCGTGGGCGAATCCGGCTCCGGCAAGACCGTGACGTCGCTCTCGATCATGCGGCTGGTCGAGCCGCCGGGCTATGTCGCTGCCGGGCGCATCCGGTTCCGCGGCCGCGACATGATGACGCTGTCGGAGCGCGAGATCCGCGACATTCGAGGACGCAATATCTGCCTGGTCTTCCAGGACCCGATGACCGCGCTGAACCCGGTCTATACCGTCGGTGCGCAGGTCGTGGAGGCACTCCGTGCGCATCAGCAGATCGGGCAGCAGGCGGCGATGGCGCGCGCGGCCGCGCTGTTTCGCATGGTCGGCATTCCGTCGCCGGAGCGGCGTGTGGACGCCTATCCGCACCAGCTCAGCGGCGGCATGCGGCAGCGCGTCACCATCGCCATGGCGCTCGCCAATGAGCCGGAGCTGCTGATCCTCGACGAGCCGACCACGGCGCTCGACGTCACCATCCAGGCACAGATCCTCGATCTCGTCCGCGAGCTGCGGCAGCGCGTCAACACGGCGGTGCTGCTGATAACGCACGACATCGGCGTCGTCACCGAACTTTGCGAACAGGTGGTGGTGATGTATGGCGGCCGGATCATGGAACGCGGCACCGTCGCACAGGTGACGGACGCCCCGAAGCACCCCTATACCCGCGGCCTGCTCGCCTCGATGCCTTCGCGCGGAATGCGCGGCCGAAAGCTGAACGCGATCGGCGGCGCGGTGCCGAACCCGCTGCGCATGCCCCTGGGCTGCCCGTTCCGCCCGCGTTGCGAGCACGCGATGGATGTCTGCACCACCGATCCTGGCCTGCGCGATCCCGGCGACGGACGTCATGTCGCGTGCTGGCTGTTCGACGACAAGGCCGCGGCAGGGTGAGCGACGTGCAAGGAGCCGCCGTCGGCAATGCCGCGCCGCCGACGCGCGATACCCTGCTGGAGCTGCGCAATCTCAAGACGTATTTCCCGAGCCGCACCGGCGTGCTGGGACGGCAGACCGACTGGATCAAGGCGGTGGACGATGTCTCCTTCGCCATCCGCCGTGGCGAGACATTCGGCCTCGTGGGCGAGTCCGGCTGCGGCAAGACCACGCTTGGTCGCTCAATTCTCCGGCTTGAGCAGCCGCAATCGGGTGAGGTGCAGTTCGAGGGCGAGGACATCCTGCGCCTGCCGCCGGCGCGGCTCAAGCATCTCCGTCGGAACCTGCAGGCAATTTTCCAAGACCCGCACGGCTCGCTCGATCCGCGCATGACGGTGCGCCAGCTCATCGGCGAAGGTCTGGTCGTGCAGGGCGTCGGCCGTGACGAGCGCGATACGCGGGTCGGGCAGCTCATCGATGTCGTCGGTATGCGGCGCGAACATCTCGACCGCTATCCGCACGAGTTCAGCGGCGGCCAGCGGCAGCGCATCGGCATCGCGCGCGCGCTCGCGACACGCCCGAAATTCGTGGTGGCGGACGAGCCGGTCTCCGCACTCGACCTGTCCGTGCAATCCCAGGTGCTCAACCTGCTCTCCGAGCTGCAGCGCGAATTCGGACTGACGTACCTGTTCATCGCGCATGATCTCTCGGTCGTCGAATATCTCAGCGACCGCGTGGGCGTGATGTATCTCGGCCGCCTGGTCGAGCTGGCGGGCGCGGAGGCGCTGTATGCCGATCCGCGCATGCCCTACACGCAGGCGCTGCTCTCTGCGATTCCGGGCAGCGAGCGCGCCACGGGGAGGGTGCGGATCATCCTGCGCGGCGACGTGCCGAGCGCGCTCAATCCGCCGTCGGGCTGTCCGTTCCGCACCCGCTGCTGGATGGCGCAGGATGTCTGCGCCGAAGTGCGGCCCGAGCTGCGCGAGGTACGGCCCGACCATTTCGCCGCCTGCCACTTCGCAGATTAGCGGGGCCGGATCATGGTCGGCAATGTGGTGGCGGAGTTTCGTCCCGAAGGAGGTCTCGCCCATGCTGCTCGAAAATCGCGCTGCCCTGGTGACCGGGGGCGCCGGTCGGATCGGCCGCGCCATCGTCGAAGTGCTCATGCGCGAGGGGGCGCGCGTCGTGCTCGCCGACCTGCGGCAGGACGCGCTGGACCGTGCGGCGGCGGGATTGCCGGGGGCTGCGACGGTGCGCGGCGACGTGACCGATGCCGGGGAGGTTGGGCGCATGGTGGACGAGGCCGAGCGCGCGACCGGCCCGCTCGACATCCTTGTGACGTCAGCAGGCATCTTCCCGAACTGCCCGCTTCTCGACATGCCGGTTGAGGAATGGGAACGCGTGTTCGCGGTCAACGTGCGCGGCGTCATGCTGTGCAATCAGGCGATGGCACGCCGCTGGGTGGCGCGCGGGACCCGCGGTGCGATCGTCAATCTCTCCTCCGGTGCGTCGCGCTCGGCCCGTCCCGGCGGATCGCATTACTGCGCCTCCAAGGCGGCGGTGAACATGATGACCGAGGTCTGGGCCTCCGAGCTGGGCCGCCACGGCATCCGGGTGAACACGGTGCTGCCGGGGCTGGTGATGGACGACGTGATGACCGCGGAGGACCCGGCCCGGCATCCGTACGTGAACGCGATGTGGCGGGCGACACCGCTCGGGCGCACCGGCGATGCCCGCGACATTGCGGAGGCGGTCGCGTTTCTCGCCTCCGATCGCTCGGCCTGGACAACGGGCGCGACGCTGCAGGTGAGCGGCGGCTCGCATTGCGGACGGACCCATGTGCCGCTGACGCGCGACATGGTGATCGCTCCCCGCGACAGCTAGCGCGCGCGGCGTTACGCGCCCAGCAGATTCTCGATCCGGATCGGCAGCGACCGCACCCGCACGCCGCTCGCGTGCCAGACCGCGTTGGCGATCGCGGCGGCCACACCCACCATCGGCAGCTCGCCGATCCCCTTGGCGCCGAGCGGGTTGCTGATCCCGTCATCGCCGCCGACCGTCATCACCTCGATCTCCGGCACGTCGGCATTGACCGGCAGCAGGTAGTCGGAGAGGTTGGCGTTCGCGACGCGGCCCGTCTCGCCGTCCACCAGCGTCTGCTCGAACAGCGCCATGCCGATGCCGAACACGATGCCGCCGAGAAGCTGGCTGCGCGCGGTCTTGGCGTTCAGGACGCGCCCGGTATCGAACGCGCCGACCAGCCGCGAAAGCCGCATCTCGCCGGTGTCCTCGTCGATGCGGATTTCGGCGAACTGGGCGCCGAACGCGTGCATCGAATACGCCTGCGCCTCGGCACCGGGCTTCGCACCGGCGGTCGCCTCGACCGATTGCAGGTTGCGGTGCGCGAGCAGTTCGGCGATCGAAATCCGCCCGCCCGGACCGCTCACCGCGCCGTCGCGCAGGCGCATCATCGCCCGGTCGGCGCCGCGGAACCGGCCCCGCGGATCGGCCAGCGCCATCGCCAGCACCTTGTCGCGCACCGCGCGCGCCGCCGCCTGCACCGCCGGTGCGACACTCGCGACCGTCTGCGACCCGCCCGAGGTGGGTGCCGCCGGCAGCCGGCTGTCGCCCAGCGCGAACCGCACGCGCCCGATCGGCAGGCCCAGCTCCTCGGCCGCGACCTGCGCCATCACCGTGTAGGTCCCGGTGCCGAGGTCCTGCGTCCCCGACATCGCGACCGCCGTTCCGTCGGCGAACAGGCGCACGCGCGCCGAAGCGGGCTGGCGGTTGGTCGGGTAGGTCGAGGTCGCCATCCCCATCCCGATCAGGAACCGCCCGTCGCGCATCGAGCGCGGCTCTGACGTGCGGCGGTGCCAGCCGAACACATCCGCGCCCTGCGCGTAGCATTCGCGCAGCAGCTTGCTGGCGAACGGCTTGCGTTGGTGCTCGTCCTCTTCGGCATAGTTGCGCAGCCGCAGCGCGATCGGATCCATATGGAGCGCCGCCGCCAGCTCGTCCATCGCGGATTCCAGCGCAAAATTGCCGCTCGCCTCGCCGGGTGCGCGCATGAAGGTCGGCAGGCTCGCATTGACCGCGACGACCCGGTGGCTGACCGCGACG
>DATAYA010000193.1:0-11701 GCA_036272815.1 Acetobacteraceae bacterium | reverse complement strand
TGGCGGCAGGCCATCGATGACGTAGGTGTTGTAGGGGTCGGGATAGTCGAGGTCGGCGCGCGTCAGCGCATGATCGAGCGGCCCGAGTCCGCCGGCGGCGGCATAGGCGACAGTCGGATCGGATTGCAGCTTCATCCCTCGCCGCAGCCGGTTGAGGAACACCGAGGCGACCATCGGCCGCTCCTCGGGCTTCGCGGTCTCTCGCTCGACGATGCTTGCCAGGATCACCGCCTCCGCCGGTGTCGCGATCGGCAGGCCGGGTGCGCGAGCGGCCCATTCGCGGGCGAGTCCGGCTCGCATGGCCGCCTCGGCACGGGCGAGCAGTGCCGCGCGGTCCATCCCCCATTCGTAGGCGTAGGTGTCCGGCAGGACCGCGCCCTCCGGTGGCACCGTCGCAGGCCCGACCAGCCCGGGTGCATTCGCGAACAGCGCAGCGATCTGGGCGGCGGTCAGACCCTCGGGGATGGTCAGCAGGTGCTGCACCGGCCGCCCGCTCCGCAGGATGGCGAGCACGGCGGCAAGGGAGGCGTGGGCCGGGAACGCCAGCTCGGCCGCGTGCAGCGGGCCGGCCCGGCTGGTGGCGACGGCTGCGATGCGGAACGCGAGCGGCTGGGCGATGACGCCCGCGCGGGCAAGCGTCACGGCCACCTCGTCGAGGCCGCCATGCGGGATCACCACGTCGCTGGCGGTCCCCAGGGGGCCGGGCGCTCGATAGATGTGGCGGGCGTAGAGGAAGCCGCCGCCGCCGGCGAGCGCGATCACGAAGAGCAGGACGACCGCCGCAAGCAGCACGCGGCGCATGGTTACACCGCGCGGAACAGGATGCTGGCGTTGGTGCCGCCGAAGCCGAAGCTATTCGACAGCGCGACGCGCACCCGCCGTTCCTGCGAAGTGTGAGGGACGCGGTCGATCACCGTCTCGCGGCTCGGGTTGTCGAGGTTGAGCGTCGGCGGCACCACGCCGTCGCGGATCGCCAGGATCGAGAATATTCCTTCGACCGCCCCGGCTGCCCCCAGCAAGTGGCCGATCGCCGATTTTGTCGACGACATCGCGAGCCCGCGCGCCGCATCGCCGAACAGCCGCTCGACGGCACCGAGTTCGAGATCGTCGGCCGCCTGCGTGGAGGTGCCGTGGGCGTTGACGTAGCCGACCTCGTCCGGAGCGATGCCGCCGTTGCGCAGCGCCGCCCGCATCGCGCGGAAGGCGCCCGCGTGCTCCTCGGCCGGCGCGGTGATGTGGTGGGCATCGCCGGACATCCCGTAGCCCACCACCTCGGCATAGATCTTGGCCCCGCGGCGGCGGGCGTGCTCGTATTCCTCCAGCACGACGACGCCGGCGCCCTCGCCCATCACGAAGCCGTCGCGGTCGCGGTCCCAGGGGCGGGAGGCGCGGGCAGGCTCGTCGTTGAAGTTGGTGGAGAGCGCTCGCGAGGCGGAGAACCCGGCGATGCCGAGCGGGCAGACCGCCGCCTCCGACCCGCCGGCCACCATCACCTCGGCATCGCCAAGCATGATGAGCCGCGTCGCGTCGCCGATCGCGTGGACGCCGGTGGCGCAGGCCGTGACCGCCGAATGGTTCGGCCCCTTGAAGCTGTACTTGATCGAGAGATGGCCGGAGGCCAGGTTGATGAGCGCCGAGGGGATGAAGAACGGCGACAGCCGCCGCGCCTTCCCCTCGCGCACCAGCACCGAGGCATCATAGATCGTCTGCAGGCCGCCGATGCCGGAGCCGATCATGACGCCGGTGCGCTCCTGCCCCTCGTCGTCCTGCGGCAGCCAGCCGGAATCCTCGACCGCCTCGATCGCCGCAACGAGGGCCAGATGGATGAAACGGTCCATCTTGCGGTGATCCTTGGGCGGGATCCATTCGGCGAGGTCGAGGCCGCCCTCGGTGCGGGTGCCGACCGGCACCTGGCCCGCGATCTTGGCCGGCAGGTCGGCGACGTCGAAGGACTGGATCGCCGTGATGCCGGACTCGGCCGCGATCAGCCGGCGCCACACACGCGGCACGCCGACCCCGAGCGGGCAGGCAGCCCCCATCCCGGTCACGACCACGCGGCGCTGATCCTGCAATGGCTGCACCGTCGTCTATCGGCCGGTTCAGTCGGCTTTCTGGCGCTCGATGTAGTCGATCGCGTCCTTGACGGTGCTGATCTTCTCGGCCGCCTCCTCGGGGATCTCGACGCCGAACGCCTCCTCGAAGGCCATCACCAACTCGACGGTGTCGAGGCTGTCGGCGCCGAGGTCGTCGATGAACGACGCCTCGGGCGTCACCTTGCTTTCTTCGACGCCCAGGTGCTCGACGACGATCTTCTTCACCTTGTCGGCGATCTCGCTCATTTCGCTCTCTCAGCTCCCGTCGGGCGGCTTGTTGTGCGCAGTTGCATGGCGCGGGAATCCCGGTCCGGCATGCGGCGGATCGGGCGCGGGGCGATTAGCACGCTTCCGCTTCGGGCGCCAAGCAGGGGTTCGGGAGCCGCATCCTAGCGCCACGCGGCGAGCCGCGCCGCCGCTTCCGCCATGTCCGATTCCGGCCCGCAATAGCTGAACCGCAGCGTGGTCCCTCCGCGGTCGCGGTCGAAGTCGAGCCCCGGGGTCGCCGCGATTCCCGCCTCGGCCAGCATCCGTGCGCAGAACGCGGCGCTGTCGTTGGTGCGGTCGGCGATGTCGGCATAGAGGTAGAAGGCGCCCTCCGCCGGGGCGATGCGTGGGAAGCCCGCGCCCGGCAGCGCCGCCGTCAGCCGCGCCCGCGAGCGGGCATAGGCCGCGACGTTGGCCGCCAGTTCGGTGTGGCAGTCGAACGCCGCCTCCGCCGCGACCTGGGCGATGTGCGGCGCCGAGATCGCCATGTTCTGCGCCAGGCACTCGACCGGGCGGAGCAGGTCCTCGGGCAGCACCGCCCAGCCGATGCGCCAGCCGGTCATGCTGAAATACTTGCTGAAGCTGTTGACCACGATCGCCGAGCGGCTGAACGAGGCCGCGGTCGCGATCGAGCGGGCGTGCTGCAGGCCGTGATAGATTTCGTCCGAGACCAGCCGCACACCCGCCCGCTCGCACCAGCGCGCGATGCCGGCGAGTTCCTCGGGTGCCAGCATGGTGCCGGCCGGGTTGCTCGGGCTCGCGACGATCAGGCCGCCCGGTGGCGGGTCGAGCCGCTCCAACATCGCGACGGTCGGCTGGTAGCGCGTCTCCGGCCCGGTCGGCAGCACCAGCGGGCGCATCCCGAGTGCGGTCAGGATGTTGACGTAGGGCGGATAGAACGGTGCGGTGAGTGCCACGCGGTCGCCGGGGTCGAAGGCGGCGAGAAACGCCAGCGGGAAGGCCCCGGATGCGCCGGTGGTGACCGCGACTCGGGCGACAGGCAGCACTAGTCCGTACCAGTCGGCGTAATGCGCCGCGATCCGCGCCCGCAGCGACGGCAAGCCCAGTGCCTCGGTGTAGCCGAGCGGTGCGCCGCGCCCGAGCGCCGCCATTGCGGCCGCGACGGCGCCGGCGGGCGCGCCGGTGCCGGGCTGGCCCACCTCCATCCGGATCACCCGTCCGGCGCCTAGCGGCAGGGAAGCGGCGCGCGCGTTGGCCGCCGCGATCACATCCATGACCATGAACGGGGGTGCGGCGGCGCCGCGGCCGACCTTGAGCGCCACGCTACTGCGGCCCCATGCTACTGGGACCCGAGTGCGAGCCCAGCCCCGCGCGGGTCCGTGGCCCAGCCGCAGAGCTGGCGCGCGCCCGGCAGATAGCGCGGGCAGGAGATCACGTTGGCCCGCCCCGGATCGGGCACCGGCACCGGCATCGGTTGCGTGGTCGCAAGCGCGTTCTGTAGCCCGACCGCGACCGCCATCGGCGCGCCCTCCTGCCCCGAGCCGGACACCGCCGCGCGGAAGGCGTGCAGTGCCGGATTGTAGGCGATCGCGGCGGCGAGCAGCGGACGCTGGTCGACCGGCGGCGAGGCGGCGAGCACGATGCCGGTGCCGGGTGCCACCCGCCCGGTGCCGAACAGGTTGTTCATGCTGGTGGCGCAGGCGACCGCATCTCCGCTGCGATCGACGACGACGAAGCTGGTCGAGGCTGGCAGCGGCGGCAGCGGCGCGGCCGTCGCCGTCGAGTTGGCGACCGCCATCGGATCGCCGCCGCCCGCCCGCCACAGCGAGGCCACCTGCAATGCCCGGGCGGCGGCCGCGGCCGGATCACGGGGATTGCGCCGCAGCATCGCGAAGGCCGCCAGCGCCGCCAGCCCGCCATCGGCCGGCGGCGGCAGGAAGCCGACGCTGTTGTTGCCGGCCCGCATGATGAGCGCGCCGCTCACCCTCGGCAGCGCCCCGCGCAGGTCGGAGGCACCGAGCGGGCCGCCGGCCTGCCGGGACGCATCGACGAGGGTGCGGGCAAGCTGGCCCTGGTAGAGGTCGCCGACGCCGGCCACGCGGATTTGTGCGAGCGTCGCCGCGAGGCCGGGCTGCACCATCATCTGCCCTTCGGAAAGCGGCGTGCCGGCGGGGCCGAAAATGGAGCGCGCCGTGGGGTCGGCGAGCAGCGGGCCGCCGACCAGGGCGAGGTCCTGCGCGAAGGCGCGGCTGACCGGCACGCCGAACCGCGCCATCTGCTCGGCCGGGATCACCAGCTCGCCGAACGGGCGGCTGCCGTAGCGGGCGTAGAGCGCGTAGAGACCCCGCGCCAGCATCGGCAGCGAGGCCGGCCGGTCGCCCCCCGCCGCGTGCGAGGGCAGCGAGGTGAACAGGATCGCCTCCGGCTTCCCGAGGCCAGGTCCCTCCGCCGGCGGGTCGTAGGCGAGACAAGCGCCGCCGGCGCCGAGGGAGGCGCGCGAGGGCAGCGTGACCGAGAGCGCGAAACCGAGGGCCACGGCCGCGTCGGCCGCGTTGCCGCCCTGCGCCAGCACGTCGCGGGCGATCGTCGCCGCCCTTGGCTCGTCGGCCGCGACGCCGCCGATGAAGCCGGTCACCACCTTCGCTCCGCTGACGGCGGCCGGCCCACCGAAGAACGTCTTGCCGAGCGAGTTGAAGCTGGAGCAGCCGCCGACGGAAAGTGCGGTTCCGACCAATACGAAGCGCCGAAGGGCTGCTATGATGCGCGGCATGGACGCATCGCCGCTCACCCGGATCACGCTTCGCACCGGCACTGTTCCCCCAAAACGAGAGCGACCCGCCATAGCGGCATCCCCCCGCAGCGGCAACCGAGGCACCCACCTGCGCGCGCGCCTGCGCGCCCTTGGGGCGGTGCTCGTTCTCCTGTGGCCGGCAGCGGCCCTGGCCGGCGACTTCACGCCGCAGCAGCGCACCGAGATCGTGGCGATCGTCCGCCAGGCGCTGCGCGACGATCCCTCCATCCTGCGCGACGCGCTCGGGTCCCTGAAGCAGGACGAGGACCGGCAGCAGGCGTCCGCCGCGCACGACGCGATCACTGCGCACGCGCGGCAACTGCGCGCAGAGTCCGCCGACCCGGTGGCGGGCAACCCGCATGGCGACCTTACGATCGTCGAGTTCTATGACCCGCGCTGCCCGTTCTGCCGCTCGATGCGTCCGGTGGTGGCGAGCCTGCTCGCGAGCGATCCCGGCATCCGGCTGGTCTACAAGGACATCCCGATCCTGGGTCCGGCGAGCGTGCTTGATGCCACCGCGCTGCTCGCGGCCCAGCGCCAGGGCGGCTATCTGACATTGCAGGCCGCCGAAATGGGGGCCACCGCGACGCCCACGGCGCACGGCCTGCAACAGGAGGCGACGCGGCTCGGCCTCGATCCTGCCCGGCTACAGCACGACATGGCGGATGCGGCGATCAAGGAGCGGCTTGCCGCCAACGTCGCCCTTGCCCGCGCGCTCGGCGTCGACGGCACGCCGAGCTTCGTGATCGGCGACCGGATCGTCGCCGGGGCCGTGCCGATCTCGGAACTGCGCGAAGCCGTGGCTTCGGCGCGGCAGCACTGAGCGCATCGGTTACAGCGCCGGGGCGGGGCGGTCAGCCGCGCAGCAGCACCAGGGCGGCCGCACCGAGCATCAGCACCATGCCCAGCGCGCCGCTGGGATCGACCTGCTCGCCGTTGACCGCCATGCCGAGGAAAACCGCAACCACGGGGCTGACGAAGGCATAGGTGCCGGCGCGGCTCGCGCCCCAGTCGCGCACCAGGATCAGGTAGATGATGGTCGCACCCAGCGAGCCGGGCAGCAGCAGGAACAGCCAGGCCGACCACGCGGCCAGGCCCCAGTGGCCGCCCAGCGCGTGCCACGAGCCAGGCTCGAAGGCGAGCGAGCCCGCGAGCAGCGCGGCCCCGCCAGCCAGGTTGCTCAGCGCCGCGACGTCGGCGGGTGCCACCGAACGCATCAGCGGTCGCGCCAGGACCGAACCAAGCGAATAGCACAGGCAGCCGGCGATCACGCCGAGTGCACCCAGCGCTTCGCGCGGGGCCAGCCGGCCGGCACTGGCCGCGGGTCCGAACAGCACCAGGATGCCGAGCACCCCGAGCCCGATCGCGGCAAGCTGGCGCGGCCGGAACGCCTCGTGGCGGAGGGCGACGCTGAAGCCGAGCAGCGCGATCGGGGTCAGCGCCGAGCTGATGACCGCCGCCAGGCCGCTGCTGACGAAGCGCAGGCCGTAGAGCATCAGCACCGCATTGCACGCCACCATCAGCACGCCGACCAGCGCCGCCCGCCCGAGCGCCCGTCGCGGCAGGCGGATCCGCTGCCTGCGCCAGCGCCGGATGGCGAGCAGCGCGAGGCCGGCCGTCGTCCAGCGCGTGCCGGCGAACAGGGCGGGCGGCACCGCGGTCACGCCTACCTTGAGCGCGAGCCAGGTGGTGCCCCAGACCAGGCACAGCACCACGAACAGCAGCCGCTGGCGGTCGAGGGCAGAGAGCCGGACGGTATCCGGCCCGGGCAGCTTCCAGCCGCGAGCGGGATTGCCGCTCACCTACATCGCGCCGAAGGCGACCAGCAGACCGAATACGACGCCGAGACCGCCGAGCACCACGCCGCCGACCGCAAGGGCCGCCACCCGCGTCACCACCGCGACCGAGGCCAGCACGATCGCGATCTGCAGCGCGCCCACCACCCACTCGAACTGGTGGTAGCGATGGAAGGCGTGGTCGCGCGCCTCCGTTTGTTGCTTGGCTTTCTCCAGGAGCTGCTTGGCGCCGTTGCCGGCCTTCGGATCGCTCTCGTCATGGGAAGCGGCGGCGCGCAGGGCGGCAATGCGGCGCGCGGTCTCCGCGCTCGGGGGCAGGCTTGCCAGGACGTCGGCGGTGGCGCCGATCATCACCGCGCGGGTGTGCTTGGCCTGATAGAAATTGTAGTCGTCGCTGAGCGCGATGTGGCGGGTCAGGTACTCGTTCTGGGCGCTCTTCTCGCCCATCTCGCTGATCGCCAGCGCCGCGGCCAGGGCCGCGATCAGCACCGCGATGCGGCGCGCCCGGCCTTCGTGCTGGGGCGCCGCGTGCTCGACCTCATGATGTGCGTGCTCGAACCCCTGATTGGCCAGCTCGACATTCTCGCTCATGGTCTCACCCCCCGCCGTCCCCTAGCGCAGGACGCCCGCAACGGATAGCATTGTCCTGCGGCAACGATCGTGCGCGGTCCCGTACCCGACGGCGTGGCTGCGCCTCGCGTGGAACCGGCAGGAGTATGGCATGCCGAAGATCGACACCCGAGCGGCGCCGCGGGTCGACGGCAGCGCCTATCCGCCGCCCTTCGACCTGCCGTGCCGCGCCCGCGTGCGCCAGCGCCTCGGCGATGCGGCCGGCCTCGGCCAGTTCGGCGTCAACCTGCTGACCCTGTTGGCGGGCGCATGGTCGAGCCAGCGCCACTGGCACAGCGCCGAGGACGAGTTCGTCTGGGTGCTGGAAGGCGAGGTCGTCCTGGTGACCGACGCGGGCGAGACGGTGCTGCGGGCGGGGGACTGCGCCGGATTTCCGGCCGGCGCGGCGGACGGGCACCATCTGCAGAACCGCTCGGATCGGCCGGCGCGCGCGCTCGAGATCGGGTCGCGTCGTCCCGACAGCGACTGGACGGAGTATCCGGGCATCGATCTGCGCTGGAGCCCGGACGACGGCTGCATCCATCTGGACGGGACGCGGTACGACAACGCCTCCTGATGCGCTTCTGGGCGGCGGGTGGGGGGCATCCGATGTCTGACGCGACAATCGCCGAGCTTCGCCATCGACGCGCGTGCAACGCGAAAACGGGGACCGACGCATGACACTCGACCCGCTGATCCTGTCGCGGCTGCAGTTCGTCTGGGTGATCGCGTGGCACATCCTGCTGCCGGCGTTCACGATCGGCACCGCCTCCTACATCGCGCTGATGGAGGGCATGCACATGCTGACGGGGCGGGAGATCTATTTCCGCATCTCCTCGTTCTGGATCAAGATTTTCTCGGTCGCCTTCGGGATGGGCGTGGTCTCCGGGATCGTGATGCCGTTCCAGTTCGGCACCAACTGGAGCCGCTATGCCGCCGACACCGCCAACGTGCTCGGGCCGCTGTTCGCCTATGAGGGGATAGTCGCGTTCTTCCTGGAGGCGGCGTTCCTCGGCGTGCTGCTGTTCGGGCGCAACCTGGTGCCGCGCTGGGCGCATTTCGTCGCCGCCCTGATGGTCGCCTCCGGTACCCTCTTTTCGGCGTTCTGGATCCTCGCTGCGAATAGCTGGATGCAGACCCCGGCGGGCTACAAGATCGTCGACGGCAAGTTCTTTCCCGTCGACTGGCTCGCGATCATCTTCAACCCATCCTTCCCGTACCGGTTCTTTCACATGGTCTGCGCCGCCTACATCACGACCGGGTTCGTGGTGCTGAGCGTCGGCGCCTGGCTGATCCGCCGCGGGCGGTTCGTGTTGGAAGGACGGCTGATGTTCTCGGGCACGCTCTGGCTGCTGCTGGTGCTGGTGCCGCTGCAGATCTTCCTCGGCGACCAGCACGGCCTCGACACGCTCCAGTACCAGCCGACCAAGCTCGCCGCGATGGAAGGCGATTTCACCACGGAGAGCCCGACGCCGCTCCACCTGTTCGCGATCCCCGACCAGAAGCTCGGCATCAATCGCTACGACGTCGCGATCCCCTATCTCGGCAGCCTCATCATCACCCACTCCCTGACCAAGCCCGTCATCGGCCTCGACCACTGGCCGCGCAATGACTGGCCGCCGGTCATTTTCCCATTTTTCGCGTTTCGCGTCATGGTGGGGATGGGCCTGCTGATGCTGCTGCTTGTGGTCGTCGGCAACCTGATGCGGCGCGGCGGGCGGCTGTTCCGCAGCCCGGGCCTGCTGTTGCTCTATCAGTACGCGGCGCCGATCGGCTTCATCGCCGTGCTCGCCGGCTGGATCACGACCGAGACCGGGCGCCAGCCCTGGACCGTCTATGGCCTGCTGCGCACGGCGGATAGCGTCACCCCGTCGCTCACCGGCTGGAACGTGCTGGTGAGCTTCATCGGCTATGTGGTCGCCTATGCGGTTATCTTCCCGTCCGGCTGGCTGGTGATGTCGCGCATCGTGCGCCGCGGGCCGGAGGCGATGGTGCGGGAGGACGAGGCGGTGGAGAGCGGGCGGGCGGCGCATCCCCTCGCCCACCTGCCGGCTTCCCCCGGCGCGGGAGCAGCCCCATGAACCCCGCTCTCGCACTAGGGGTCGGTCTCGATTTCGTGCCGATCTGGACGGCGATCCTCGGCATCGGCGTGTTCTTCTACGTGATGCTCGACGGCTTCGATCTCGGCGTCGGCATCCTGTACGGCTTGGCGCCCGACACCGCTTCGCGCAACCTGGTGATGAACTCGATTGCGCCGATCTGGGACGGCAACGAGACCTGGCTGATCCTGGGTGGGCTGGGATTGCTGGCGGCGTTCCCGATTGCGTTCGCCATCATCATCCCGGCGGTCTATTTCCCGATCCTGGTGATGCTGCTGTCGCTGATCTTCCGTGGCGTCGCCTTCGAGTTCCGCTATCGCGACGCGGCGCACCGGACGTTCTGGGACTATGGCTTCTCCTATGGCTCGATGCTGGCGACCTTCGCGCAGGGCATTGTGCTCGGCGCCTTCATCCAGGGTTTCCAGACCGACGGCCTCGTCTTCACCGGTGGCAGCCTCGACTGCTTCACCCCGTTCTCGATCGTGACCGGCATCTGCCTCGTGTTCGGCTATTCGCTGCTCGGCGCCGGCTGGCTGGTGCTCAAGACCGAGGGCGCGTTGCAGGACTGGGCGCGACGGCATGGGCGCATCGCCTTCATCGGCGTCTGTGCGGCCGTGCTGGTGGTGAGCATCTGGACGCCGCTCGCGCATCCCGACATAGGCGCCCGCTGGTTCGGCTGGCCCAACAGCGCGCTGCTGGCGCCGGTGCCGATCGTGACCGCGCTGATCGCCTGGGCGGAGTGGCGCGCGCTGAACCGGCGGCGGGCGGAGTGGCAGCCCTTCGCTTTTGCCATCTTGCTGTTCGCGCTCTCCTATCTCGGCATCGGCATCAGTCTCTGGCCCTACGTGGTGCCGCACCGGCTGACATTGTGGCAGGCGGCGTCCTCGCCGGGGACGCAGGCGTTCCTGCTGGTCGGCACGCTAGTGCTGCTGCCGGTGATCCTGATGTACTCCAGCTTCTCGTACTGGGTTTTCCGGGGGAAAGTGCGGGCGGATATCGGGTATCATTAGCCCCCTCCATCACATCAAAAACACGCCCTTCCCATCGCTCTGCCGATCGAACAACCGATACGCCTCGTCCGCCTGCCCAAGCTCCCACCGATGCGTGAACAGCCGATCCACATCCACCCCGCGCGCGGCCACGAACTCCGCGCATTCCGCCTGTCCGATGGTGGAAAACGTCCACGACGCCACGATCGTCACCTGCCGGCGCAGCATGTCGGGGCTGACCTCGATCGTCACATCGCCGCCTTCGCCCACGAAGCACACCGTCCCCCAGGTCCGCACGCATCGCACCGCGGCGATCCGCCCCTCCGCATGGCCGGTGGTGTCCAGTGCCAGATGCGCGCCGCCGCCGGTCAGGTCGCGGATCGCGGCGACCGGATCGCCCGCACCAGGATCGACCAGCGCATCGGCGCCGAACTCGGCCGCCCGCGCCAGCCGCTCGGGGTTGATGTCGAGCGCGATCACCCGCGCCCCCATCGCCGCCGCGAGCTGCGTCGCTGAGAGGCCGACCGGCCCCTGCCCGAAGATCGCGATCACGTCCCGCCCGGAGAGATTCATCCGCCGCAACGCGCCATAGGCGGTGCCGGTGCCGCAGGCGATCGCGGCCCCGGTCTGGAACGACAGCGTCTCCGGCAACGCCACCAGCGTGCGGGCCGGCACCTTCATGTAAGGCGCGTGGCCGCCGTGATCGGACATGCCATAGACCGCCGGCGCCTGCCGTGCGCAAAGCTGGGTCCAGCCCGATCGGCAGTGCTCGCAGACATTGCAGCCCCAATAGTGATGCACCATCACGCGCATCCCCCGCCGCGCCTCGGCCGGCGCCACGCCCGCGCCCACCGCGGCGACGACGCCGCAGGGCTCGTGACCGCCGATCACGGGGCCCGCGGCCGCAGTCAGGCCGAGGCCGCCGAGATCGCCACCCTTCGGCCGCCGGTACGGCTTGAGGTCGCTGCCGCACATGCCGGAGGCCTTCATCTCCAGCACCACCTCGCCCGGCCCCGGCGTCGGGTCGGGGAACTCCATCAGTTCGATGTCCCGCTCGCCGGTGAACACCACCCCGTGCATCGCCGCCTCCTGCCGC
>DATAYA010000192.1:0-3374 GCA_036272815.1 Acetobacteraceae bacterium | reverse complement strand
TGATGACCATCCGCACCGAGTATCCGTACCAGACATTGCGCATCTGGACCTCGGGCGACGTGCCGGTGATGCATCTCTGGATCGTCTACACGCCGATCGATGCCGAACAGAAATACAACCGGACGTTCGGGCTGCTGTCGGTGCGCCGGCCGAAGATCCCCGGCCTGCTCGCCCTGGCCTGGCCGGCGCTGGTCTGGTTCACCGACCGGATCTTCGCCGAGGACCGCGAGATCGTGGAGATGGAGCAGGTCGCCCATGACCGCCAGGGCGCCGACTGGAACCAGGAAGTGTTCCCGGCGATCCGCGACCTGCGCGCGCTGCTGGCCGCCAACGGGCAGCCGATGATGCGCCCGCGAAGCCGCGCCACGCCCGATCTTGCGCCCGATCTTGCGCCCGGGCGCGACGCGGGCTAAATCCCCGGCCGTGCCGGCGCCCCCCTGGACGCCGGCGTTCTGCGTGGTCCGTCTTCGCGTTGTGTCTGGAGCAGTCGCATGGCCAGTTTCGTCACCATCGAGGCCGAGGCGCGGGCGCTCGCCGGCAAGGGGCCGGCGCGGGCCGCCCGTCGCGCGGGCCGGATTCCGGCCGTGATCTACGGTGCCCGGCAGGCGCCGGCGCTGATCGCGCTCGAGCCGCGCGCCGTGGTGCGCGAGCTGCACCGGCCGGGCTGGCAGTCGCGGCTGTTCGAGGTGAGCGTGGCGGGTGCTGCGACCCGGGCGCTGATGCGCGACGTGCAGCTCGATCCGGTGAGCGACCAGCCGCTGCATGTGGATTTCCAGCGCCTCGCACCCGGCGAGCGCATCCATGTCGCGGTGCAGGTGGTGTTCCTCAACGAGGGCCTGAGCCCGGGCCTGAAGCGCGGCGGCGTGCTGAACGTGGTGCGCTATGAGGTCGACGTGACCTGCGACCCCGACCACATCCCGGAGCGGTTCGAGGCCGATCTCGGTGCGCTCGACATCAACGACAACGTCCGCTTCTCCGACCTGCGCGGCACCGAACACTCCCGGCCGACGATTGCCGACCGCGACTTCGTGATCGCGACCGTGGCACCGCCCACCAAGATGGCCGAGGTCGCGGTCGAGGCCGGCGCCGGCGTCGCCGGGGCCGCTCCGGCGGCGGGTGCGGCGGCACCGGCTGCCGTCGCCGCGGCACCCGCCAAGGCGGCCGCCAAGCCGGCGGCCAAGCCGAAATCCGACCGGAAGCCCGGCCGCAAGGGCTGACCGCCGGCCGCCATGCTGCTCTGGGTCGGGCTCGGCAACCCGGAGCCCGCGATGCTCCGGCAGCGCCACAATGTCGGCTTCATGGCGATCGACGCGATCGCCGCCCGGCACGGGTTTTCGGCGTGGCGGCAACGCTTCAAGGGCGTGATCGCGGAGGGGATCGTCGGCGGCGAACGGGTGCTGGCGCTGAAGCCGCTGACCTACATGAACGACAGCGGCGAGGCGGTGCAGCCGGCCGCCGCCTTCTTCAAGCTGCCGCCGGAGGCGATCACCGTGTGGCACGACGAACTCGATCTCAGCCCCGGCAAGGTCCGGGTCAAGCGCGGCGGCGGCGCGGCCGGCCATAACGGGCTGCGCAGCATCGACCGCCGGATGGGCAGCCAGGATTACTGGCGCGTCCGCCTCGGCATCGGCCATCCCGGGCAGAAGGAGCGCGTGCTCGGCCATGTGCTCGCCGATTTCTCCCGCGGCGACCGGGATTGGCTGGTCGAGATGCTGGGTGCGGTCGCGGATGCGGCGCCGCTGCTGGCGGCCGGGCGGGCGGAGGATTTCATGACGCGGGTGGCGCTGCTGGCGCCGGTGCCGGGCGAGGCGTCGTCTGGCGAGGCGTCTGGCCGATGAGGGTCTGATGGGCTTCAACTGCGGTATCGTCGGCCTGCCCAATGTCGGCAAATCGACGCTGTTCAATGCCCTGACCGCGACCGCGGCCGCGCAGGCCGCCAACTATCCTTTCTGCACGATCGAGCCGAATGTCGGGCGCGTCGCGGTGCCCGACCCCCGGCTCGACACGCTGGCGCGGATCGCGAAATCCGCAAAGGTGGTGCCGACCAGCCTGGAGTTCGTCGACATCGCGGGCCTGGTGCGCGGCGCCAGCCGGGGCGAGGGGCTCGGCAACCAGTTCCTTGCGAATATCCGCGAGGTGGACGCGATCATCCACGTCCTGCGCTGCTTCGAGGATTCTGATGTCGCGCACGTCGAAGGAACCGTCGATCCGGTGCGCGACGCGGAGACGGTCGAGACGGAACTGATGCTGGCCGATCTCGAAAGCCTGGAGAAGCGGTTGCCCGGATTGCAGAAGCGTGCCCGTGGCGGCGACCGGGAGGCGGCGTCGCAGGCCGCCCTGATCGAGCCGATCGCGGCGGCACTCGCAGCCGGCCGGCCGGCACGCAGCGCGATCCCGCCCGCGGAGGCGGAGGCGGCGCGGCGGCTGCAACTGCTGACCGCGAAGCCCGTGCTCTACGTGTGCAACGTCGAGGAGGCGTCGGCTGCGACCGGCAACGCCCATTCCGCCCGCGCCGCCGCCCGCGCCGAGGCCGAGGGTTCGGCCGCGATCGTCGTCTCGGCCGCGATCGAGGCGGAGGTGAGCCTGCTGGCGGAGGCCGACCGGGGCGAGTTCCTCGAAGGGCTCGGGCTCGCCGATAGCGGGCTCGATCGGGTGATCCGGGCGGGGTATGCGCTGCTGGGGCTGGTGACGTTCTTCACCGCGGGGCCGAAGGAGGCGCGCGCCTGGACGATCGTGCGCGGCCTGCGCGCGCCGCAGGCGGCGGGGACGATCCACGGCGATTTCGAGCGCGGCTTCATCGCCGCCGAGACGATCGCGTACGAGGATTACGTGGCCTTGGGCGGCGAGGCGGGGGCGCGGGAGGCCGGGCGGATGCGCGTCGAGGGCCGCGACTACGTGGTGCGCGACGGCGACGTGATGCTGTTCCGGTTCAATGTGTGACGTGCTGAGTGGGTGTGACGTGATGGGTGGGAGACGCCGGGCATGAGCGGCTTTTCGACCCGGGCTGCCGCCGCGATGCCCGACGCGATGGCGCCGGACGGGTCGGAGGTGCGGGTGCTGTGCGGATCGGCGCGGGGCTCGATGGCGGCCTTCACGCTGCCGCCGGGGGCGGTGGCGCGCGCGGTCGTGCATCGCAGCGTGGAGGAGCTTTGGTATGTGGTCGGGGGTGAGGGCCGGATCTGGCGGCGGCTCGGGGCGCAGGAGGAGATTGTCGAACTCCGCGCGGGCGTGTCGGTGTCGATCCCGGTGGGGACGGCGTTCCAGTTCCGATGCGACGGGGCGGCGGCGCTGGTGGTGCTGGGGGTGACGATGCCGCCCTGGCCGGGGGAGGGGGAGGCGGATTTGGTGGCTGGGGTTTGGGAGGCTAACGTCTA
>DATAYA010000191.1:0-7757 GCA_036272815.1 Acetobacteraceae bacterium | reverse complement strand
TTGGCCTCTGTCGGCGATTATGGTCACCTTGGTCATACGGATCAAGGTGACTGTACGTCGCCGCTGAGAGGTTGGGCCAGTCCTTTCGGGGGCTGGCCCGCTTCTCTGACATCTTCGGGGAGGAAACAATGGTTCTGCACGGGTTCTGGCGGTCCTCGGCGGCTTGGCGGGTACGGATCGCGCTCAACCTCAAGGGCCTCTCCGCCGAACAAATCCCGCATCATCTGCGCCGCGGCGATCAGCGCCGGCCCGACTATCTGGCGATCAACCCGCAGGGGCTGGTGCCGACGCTGGTGCTGGACGACGGCCAGCGCCTCACGCAGTCGCTCGCGATCTGCGAGTGGCTCGACGAGACGCATCCCGAGCCCGCGCTGCTGCCGGACGGAGCACTCGACCGCGCCCGCGTCCGCGCCTTCGCGCTGGCGATCGCCTGCGACATCCATCCGGTGCAGAACCTGCGCGTGCTGCGCCGGCTGCGCGCGCTCGGGCACGACCAGGCGGCGATCGACACCTGGGCGCGCGAAGTGATCGCCGACGGGCTCGCGGCCTGCGCGGCGCTGGTGCCGGAGGGCGACGAATTCCTGTTCGGCACGGCGCCGACACTGGCAGAAATCTGCCTCGTGCCGCAGCTCGGCAATGCGCGGCGCTTCGGCGTCGGGCTGGACGCGTACCCGCGCCTGCTCGCGGCCGAAGCCGCGTGTCGCGCGCTGCCGGCCTTCGCCGCGGCCGAGCCGGAGCGGCAGGCCGATGCGGAGGTCAGCGCCGGAACGTGAAGGCAAGCCCGTCCCACAGCGCGAACGGACGCGCAGCCTCGCGGTGCAGAGACAGGCCATAAGCCTGCGACCATCGCCGCGCGTCCTCGCGATCGGCCGCGGCACCGCGATACGACAAATTAAAGATTGCCAGCGTTCCGCCCGGGCGCAGCACCCGCGCCGCATCGGCGACGTGGGATTCGGCGACCCTGGCCTGCACGAGGTACGGAAAACTGTCGACGGCGAGGATCAGTCCGAACCCGGCATCGGGGAGTGCCGCGAGATCGCGGCCGGGCGTGCTGGTAAAGCGCAAGCCCGGGATGCGGCCATGCCGCCGCGTGGCCTCGGCGATCATCGCCGGCGAGACGTCGAGCGCGAGCACCGAGCGGACGCGCAGCGCCACCGCCGCGGCCACGCGGCCGATGCCGCAGCCGAGGTCGAGCACGTCGCAGCCCGGCCCGAGCAGCGCCTCGGCCTCCAGCCACGCGACGAGTTCCGCCGTCGCGCGCGCCAGTATCGCCGGGTCGCCGAGCGAGAAGGCGGCGACACTCGCCTCCGGCGCGCACGCCACCGCCGCGTCGAACATCGCCCGCACCGCCGCCACGTCGCGCGGCGCGTGATCGACGTCGCGCAGCATCGCCTGCACGGCCCCGAGCCCGGCGCCCGCGAGCAACGCGCGCAGCGCACCGTCCGCCGCGCCGAGCCGGGCGCCGATCGCATCCGGCGCCTCGCCCGCCAGCAGCAGCCGCGCAAGTGCGACCTCCGGCGAGATCGCGCCGGCGCGGCAGAGGGCCAGCGGATCGCTCAAGCCCGGTGCAGGCGTCGCGTCGCGTTGCATCGGTCGCGCGCCCCCCAGGCGTATTTGTACGGCTCCGCCCCGCGCAGGAAATCCACTTCCGCGGCACCCGCCGCGATCGCCTCCGCGATGACATGGCCGATCAGCAGCGTGCCAGGGCTCTCGAAGCGCCGCGCCGGGTCGAAGCCGCCGAGATAGAGCAGGCGGCGCCCGGGCGCGTGCAGCACCAGCGCCGCCGCGACGACCGCATCGCCGAACAGGATCGCCTCGACCTTTGCCGCGCCGGCCGCGGCCAGGGCGGGCACCGCTTCGGCGAGGAACGCCGCCATGCGCGGATCGGCCAGCACGCCGCCGGGCTGGTCCCGGGCCTCCCAGCGCGCCGCGTGCAGGCGGGCGAGGGCGGCGATGCCGGCATCCGGCGGCAGGGTCGCCGCGCGCCATGTCCCGGCCCGGTCGGCCCGGTGCCGAGCCATCCGCAGCTTTCGCCGCTGCGCCGCCGGCACGCTTGCCTCCAGGCTCTCGCCCAGCGTGAGCACCGGGCAAAGCGAGGCCGGCGCGTCCTCGAGCCGCCAGCCCGGTGGCGCGTCCGGGCCAAGCAGGTGCGCGCCCGGCGCCAGCTCGGTCAGTTCGCAGACTGAGATGTCCGGCAGCGCCGTGCGCAGCAGCGCCGCCGCCGCATCGGCCGGCACGCGGGCGGCCAGTAGCATGTCGGACTGGTCGGTGGCTCCGGCCCCGATCGGCAGCAGGCGCCCATCGAGCGCATACAATGGCAGCACCCCCAGCAGCGCCTGTCCGGCATCGCGGAGCGTAGCGACACGGGCCGCTCCGTTGCCGAACTGCCGCCACCATGGCAGCAGCCAGTCCGGCGATTGAAACGCCGACGCGCCCGCCTGCCGCCAAAGCGCCCGCCACTCCGGGGCCAGCCCCGCGAGCGCCCTGGTCCCGGCAACCAGCCCGGTCGCGAGCACGGTCACGAAGGCGCGGTCTGCGCCTGCGCGAGACGACGGTAGAGCCCGAGATAGCTCTCGACCGTGCGCGCCAGCGGGAAACGCTCGCGGGCGGTGCGGCGGCAGGTCTCGGGATCGATCGTTCCCGCCGCCGCGATCGCCGCCGCCATCTCCTCCGGGCTCCGCACCAGGAAGCCGGTGCGCCCGTGCTCGACGATCTCCGCCAGCGCGCCCGCCGGATAGGCGATCACCGGGGTGCCGCAGGCCATTGCCTCCATCGCGACCAGCGAGCCGGTCTCCGGTGCCAGGCTCGGCACGAGCACGCAGCGAGCGGCCGCCAGCAGCCGCCGCTTGCGGGCGAAGCCGACCGGCTCGATCCGCCGGCGCCAACGGTCAAGCAGCGGTTCGATCTCGTCACGCACATAGGCGAGGTGCTCGGGATAGGGGAAGGCATGGCCCACGATCAGCAGCGGCACATTCGCCCGCCGCACCGCGTCGAGCGCGATGTGCTGGCCCTTTTCGGGGCAGATGCGGCCGAGCATGAGGGTGAACGACCGCCGCGCGTGGCGGGCGCGGCCGAGCGCCTCCACCGGCACGCCGTTCGGCACCGGGTCGAGCAGCGCCGGCCCGGGCGGGCAGTCCGCCGCCTGGGCTGCGGAGACGGGATTGAGCCAGGTGTTCGGCCGCGTCGGCTGCAGCGCGCCGGGCGGATACCATCCGGGCGGCAGATGCAGCGTGACCAGGGCAGGCGGCCCGGCTTGCGGCAGGGTGTTGGCGAAGTCGAGCCCGTGGCAGTGGATCAGGTCGACCGGGCGCCGCCGCAGCGTCTGCATGACCGCGCGCCGCATCGCCCGCTCGGCGTCGGTGCGCGCGGCCTCGTCGATCCCGGCCGGCACCGGCGGTGTCGCGATCAGCTCGCCCGCGACGCGCGAGCCGGCGGGGGCGACGACGTAGGAGCGGTGGCCGAGCCCGACCAGCGCCCGGTCGAGTGCGGTCAGCACCTGCTCCGCGCCGCCGACGGCATCGGGCCCGACCGGCGCAAGCGCATAGCCGACGCTGAGGATCGAGAGCCGCCTCACGCCGCCACGCCGGACGCCAGCGCCTGCCACCGCGGAAAATTCATCCCCCAATTCTGTCCCTCGTAATGCAGCGCACCGGGATGCGGCGGTGCCGTGAAATCGTAACGCGGCGCGGGGCGGAATGCTTCCTCGGCGGTGGCAAAGCCGGCCAGCGTGCGGCGCTGGGTGGCGAACGCATCGAGCATCGCCCGCTTGCGCGCCTGCTCCGGCGGCGTGAGCGCGACCACGACCGGCGCCGCGCCGTTCGGCAGGAACCGCCCGGTGGCCACCGACCCGTCCGCCGCGCGATGGTAGGACGTCATCTCGATGATTGCGGCCACCCCCGCGCGGGAGGCGGCCAGATGCGCGATGAGGCAGGCGGCGTCGTGGTCCGGGTGGCCGCCCTCGTAGGGGTGCGCGATCACCACCTCGGCGCCGTGCCGCTGCATCAGCCCGACCAGGACCGTCGCCAGCGCATCCATCGCCAGCGCTGCCTCCTGGTCCGGTGCGTGCAGTTCTGCCAGGGCCGGGGCGGCGCCGCCCGCCGCCAGCGCCGCGGCCAGCTCCCGCCTGCGCGCGGCGGCGTAGTCGGCCGCGGTCGCGAAGCCGGCGGCGCGTGCGTCGGCGAGGTTGCGCGGCGCACCGTCGGTCACATGCACCAGCAGCAGACGGCGGAACAGCGGGAGCGAGGCGCCGGCGCCGATCGTCTCGTCGTCGGGGTGGGCCGCGACCAGGATTGCGGGCGCGTCGATCGGCGTGCGCGCGGCCAGGCGGGCGAGCGTGTCGGCGATGCGCTCAGGCCGCATAACGGCGCACCATCGCGCCGCAAAAGGCGGCGAACTCGGCGGGATCGACGGGGGGTGCGGTGTGGTGCGCCCAAGTGCCCTTGTGCTCGGGCGTGAAGCAGAACGTGACCGTGACGTCGAAGCCTTCCAGCGCCCGCATCTGCCGGTCGAACCACGCCTCGGCGTTCGGGCGGAACCAGTCGGCCCAGGAGAGGCCGGTGCGCAGGTAGGTCACGCCCAGCTCGCGCATCCAGCGCACCGCGTCGTCGAGCCGGTGGTCCTCGAAGTGGAACCATTGGCAGATGCCGAACTCCGGCGCGCAGTCGGGAAAGGCACGGGCGGCGAGCTTCGGACGGCCGTGCTCGTCGAGCAGGCCCATGTGGAAATGGCGGTAGTAGGAGGAGCCTTCCGCCTCGCGGTGCCGCGTTGTCGCGGGCCAGGCGGCGGGCAGGTCGAACAGGCTGTACCAGTGGATGCGCGGCGACCGTCCGCGCAGCAGCGCGTGGCTGCGGCGCAGGCCCCATTCCTGCACCTCCTCGGCGCCGAAGGTCGAGACGCCGACCTCGGAGATCCAGACCGGCAGCGCGGTGACGGCGGCGATCGAGGCGAGCTTCTCCGGCCACTCGTCGAGCATCCAGTGGTTCCAGTCGAGCGGGAAGCCGTGCACCGCGACCGCGTCCAGATCGTCCAGGACGCCCTGTGCTGCCAGCGCGCGGATGAAGTCCGGGTCGATCGGCGAGATGCCGCCGAGCACGCGCGGCAGACGCGGCGCCTCGGCCGCGATCGCCTGCCCGGCGAGGCGCGCCATGCGGGCGAACTGCGTCCAGCCGGGATCGGCTTCGAGGTCCCAGTGCGACTTGTTGTTGGGCTCGTTCCAGATCATCGCCGCTTCGATCAACGGATTTCTCCCCCAGAGCCGGGGCGGGCGGGATAGACGGCGAAGGTCTCACCATAGCCGATGTCGGGATCGTGCGGGGCGGCGCGGCAGACGAACACCTCGCTCTCGGGACGGGCGAGGATCGAGAAGCCGGCGCTGCGCAGCATCGCCGCCGCGCAGGCGGCATTCGGCGCCCACCAGTTGGTCGGGTCGTGCGCATAGCGGTGCTCGATGAAGTGCAGCTTCGGCCAGGCGGGATCGTCGAACGGCGCGGTCTCGGCGAAGTCATAGTCCGGCTCGGGCGCGTGCTCGGCGTCACTGCCGCGCTGCATTGACTGGAACACCAGCAGATCGGCCGCGACATGCTCGCGGATCAGGTCGAGTGCGAGCAGCGGATGGCGCAAATGGTAGAGCACGCCCACGAACAGCACGAGGTCGAAGCGTTCGCCGAGCGCGCCGACGTCATAGACCGAGAGCTTTCGGAACGTGATATCGAGCCCTTCCACCTCCGCGGCGAAGCGCGCCTGTGCGAGATATTCGTCGTCGAAGTCGATGCCGACCACGCGGGCCGCACCCCGGCGTTTCATCTCCATGCTGTAGAACCCGGCGTTGCAGCCGATGTCGAGCACGGTACGGCCGGTGAGGTCGGCCGGGATCGCATCGGCGAAGCCGCGCCACTTGACCATCGGGTAGTCGCCGAGGAAGTGCTCCGGCGCCGTCTGCACGCCGCGCAAATGCAGGTTGTGGAACCACGGTCCGAGCGCTGTCGCGCGCTCCCGGATCGCGCTCTCGGTCCATTCCGTCATCACGCCAGCCTGCGCAAGCCGGGCCGCGCGCCAAGCGGCAGCGAAACCGCGCTGCCTCCGCGTCCCTCGAGGAGGAGTGTTGCCTCGCGAAATCCGTTGAGCGTGCCGACATCGACATAGCTCTCGCCGGCGCGCACGCCCGATGCCGCGCCGCCGGCCGCGATCCAGGCGTTGACCAGGGTGCCGATATAGAGATCGCTGCGGTCGCGTGCGCGCCAGAGATCGGCGAGCGCGTGCAGCGTTCGGCCCGGCATCTTGAAAGCGCCCCAGATCCAGTGCGTGTGCGGCCGGATCGCCTTCACCTCGATGGTGCGGACGCGGCCCTCATCGTCGACGACAACCGCGTCGAACAGCTCCGGATGCTCGACCGGGAACAGCAGGAAGGAAAGCTGTTCGTCCGGCAGCGCACGCAGCGCGTCCGCGGGGAACCATACCGTGTCGGGCAGGCCGATCGCCACCGTCTCGTCGGGTCCGATCAGCGGCAGCGCGCGGAAGATCGCGTCGCACAGGCCGGCGGCCTCGTCCTGCACCGCATAGGCGATGTCGGCCGCCCCGAACGTGCCTCCGTAATAGCCGAGGATGTCGGACTTGCCGGGCGAGATCACGAAGCAGAGCTTTGTGGCGCCGCCCTCGATCAGCCGCTCGACCAGGTATTCGCTGACCGCGCGCGGGCGTTCGACGCCGCGCTCGTCGATGCGGCTTCCGACCGGCAGCAGTTCCTTGCTGAAGGCGAGCGGCTGGATGCGCGTGCCCTGGCCGGCGGCCGGGATGATGCCCCACATGGAACTCAGGCCTCCGCCATGGCGAAAGCGTCGATCATCTGCGACGCCCGCCGCGCCGCGCTGTGCTCGTCGAGCGTGCGCTCCCGCCCGCTTCGCGCGATGCGGGCGATCTCGGCGTCCGACAGCTCGATCGCGGCGAGCGCGTCGCCGGGCTCGCGCGCCACCAGGATGTCCTCGCCAGGCGTGAAGAAGGCGTCGAGGCCCTCCCATGCGTCGCTCAGGATCGCGGCGCCGCACGCGGCAGCCTCGAACAGCCGGCCCGAGGGGCACCAGCCCATCCGCGCCATCGCCGAGCGGGTGACGTTCAGCGTCAGGCGGGAGGAGGAATAGAACGCCGGATGCTCGGCGGGCGGCAGATGGCGGACGAACCAGATGTTCGGTGCCCAGGGAAAATCCTGCGGATACTGCGCGCCGGCGATCACGAACCGCGCCTCGGGCCGGGCGCGCGCGGGTGCGACCAGCAGCCGCTCCAGCGCCGCCTGCCGGTCGACGGCGTAGGTGCCGATATAGGAGAGTGCCGCGCGGTACCGTGCGACCGGCGCCACCGGGAAATGCTGCGCCGCATCGGCCGAGCCGTAGAGGGGCACGACGCGCCGGGCGCCGAGCTGCGTGCGCAGTGCCGCCAGCGCCGAGCCGCCGGTGTAGCTCAGCACGAGGTCGAAGCCGCCGAGGCCGCCCCGCGGGATGTAGTCCACCGCCTCGCCGCGTGCGATGCGCGCGAGCGTCACCGGCGTGTCGAGGTCGTAGAAGCAGCGTATCGCGACCCTGCTGTCCAGCAGCAGCGCCGATGCGGCGGCGGCATCCGGGCAGTAGGAGGTGACGATGCCGACATCGACCTCGGCGAGGGCCCGCGCCGTCTCTATGCGCGCGTCGTGCCAATCTCGATAAAGCACGAGATGCGAGGGCGCCGGCAGCGCGGGGAGATCTCGGTTCTCGGCGTAATAGGGCACGTCG
>DATAYA010000190.1:0-36484 GCA_036272815.1 Acetobacteraceae bacterium | reverse complement strand
GTTCGGCGATGGTGCGGCGACGAGCGGCGCCATCCTCGCCCGGGGCCGGGCCGAGGCGTCCCAGGCGGGAGGCGACCGCCTCGTCGCCGCCGTACGCGGCGCAGAGCAAGGCTTCGGCGCGGGCGATCCAGCCGATCTGCTCGGTGAGGCCGTCCTCCATCGCAAGCTGACCCAGCGCGCGGCGCATTGCGTCGGCGGCCTCGGCGGCCAGGGCGAAGCGGCGCTCGAGCGTGGGGCGCGGGACGCCGCCGCCGACCTGCTGGATCGATCGGGCATAGAGGATGCCGCCGAGATTGAGCGGCACCAGCGTCGCCATCTCCTCCAGCCCGCAGGTCGCGACCGCGTCCGGCAGGCGGTCGAGCGTGTCGAGGTCGAGGCCGAAGCGCTCTCGGCAGGCGGGCAGCAGCATCTGCCAGGCGCGCTCGGCGCCGGCGGCGTCGGCGTCGTTGCTGCACTCCTGGAGCGCGCGACCGGCGTAGCCGAGGAAGATGTCGCTCCCCGGCGGCAGCGTCGCGGCACGGCCGGACAGGTGGGCGCGGTAGGCGTCGCGCAGCCGCGCGGGATCGGTCTCGATGTCGAGCGGCGCGTCAGAGGCGAACACCACCAGGGCGTGGCTGTCGGTGGCGATCTCGACGTGGGCGAAGCCGCCGCGGCCGAGCAGGGCGCGCATGCTGGTGGCGTTCTGCATCACGGTATGCAGCGTCGGCGAGATCAGGGGGACGATGATGCCGGGCGGCATCGCGGGGACGATGTGGTCGGCATTTGGCGTGGTCAGCACGAGCACGCCGCCCGGCTTGAGCATGGCCCGCAGCGTGCGGACGAAAGCGAGCGGGGAGGTGACGTGCTCGATCACTTCGGAGCCCATCACGACGTCCATGCTGCCGCGCGCCTCGTCGTCCTCGCGCAGGTAGCGCAGCTCTATCGGCACGCCGAGCTGTTCGGCGCCGAGGCCGGAGAGCGGGGCGGGGTCCATGCCGCGCCCGACCCAGCCCTTGGTGCGGATCGCGTAGTCGAGGCCGAAGCCGAAGCCGCAGCCGACCTCCATGTAGGCGCTGCCGGGCGGCTTTTTCACCTGAGCCACGGGGCGGGTGATGAGCCAGACGCCGGCGCCCTGCTGGACATAGAAGGGCACGCGGCCACGCTCGTTCAGCTTCGGCTCGGCGTAGTCGGGCGTGCGCTGGTCGTCGTAGAAGCAGGCCGTGCAGGAGGGGCAGCGGATCAGAGCGAGGCTGCGTGGCGCGTGGTCGGGCAGCTCGACGCGGACGCGCAGCACCAGCGACTTGGCGTCCTGCGAGCCGCAGTTCGGGCAGGGCAAGGCGGCGAGGTCTGGCGGCGTGGGCTCCTCGCCGGCCCAGGTCAGCGTGGGCGGCCGCACGACGGACGGGTAGGCAAGCGGGGCGCCGCTGACGGCGATCTCGGCTGCGTGCATGGTCACCCATACATCCGCGACAGGACGCGCGATGGCAAGCCGGCTGTCCGGAACGGTCCCGTTGGCTGGACAGGCGCCGACGACGACCGCACGATGCCGCAAACAACGGGAGGGATCGGATGAGCGCCAACCGCAAGCGGCTGCTGCTGCCCGAGACGCTGCACGAGGCGGGCTGGGTGATCGCGCGTGGGCGTGACGATGTGGAGTCCGTGCCGTACCCGAACGAGATGCCTGCGGCCGACTTCCGTGCGCGGCTCGCACCCTCGCATGGCGTGGCCCTCGGCGTGCGGCCGTTCGGGGAGGCCGATCTCGAGCGTGCACCGGTGCTCGCGGTCGTAGGCCGGATCGGCGTCGGCTATGATGCGGTCGAGGTGCCGGCGTTGACCCGGCGGGGCATCCCGCTGATGACCACGGGGACCGCGAACTCGACCTCGGTCGCCGAGCAGGCAGTGTTTTTCGTGCTCGCGCTGGCCAAGCGGGTGGCGGCGCAGGATGCGCTGGTCAAGCAGGGCCGCTGGGACGAGCGGTTCTCCGGGCTGCCGAGCGAAATCGCGGGCAAGACGGCGCTGGTGGTGGGTTTCGGGCGGATCGGGACGCGCGCGGCGGCGCGGCTGCGCGCATTCGAGATGCGGGTGCTGGTGTTCGATCCTTTCGTGGATGCGGGCGCGATCCGGGCGGCCGGGTTCGAGCCGGCAGCCGACCTCGATGCGGCGCTGGCGGCGGCGGATGTCGTGACGATCCACTGCCCACGCAATCCGCAGACGATCGGGCTGTTCGACGCGGCGCGGCTCGGGCGGATGAAGCGCGGGGCCGCGCTGGTCAATACGGCGCGCGGCGGGATCGTGGACGAAGCGGCGCTGCATACGGCGCTGGCGTCGGGGCATCTGTCCGGCGCCGGGCTCGACGTGTTCGCCGAGGAGCCGGTGCCCACCGATCATCCGCTGCTGGCGCTCCCGAACGTCATCACCGCGCCGCATGTCGCGGGGGTGACGCACGAAGCGGCGGCGGCGATGGCGCGGAGCACGGTCGAGAATCTTCTGTCTGTCCTGGACGGCGCGCCCCGGCGGGCGAACGCGGTCAATCCCGAAGTCTGGAGCTGATCCGGTGGCGGGTGATTTGCCGCGGCTGAAGCATTTCGGCTGGGGGCGCGAAGGCGAGGGCATGACGACGGCCGAGGAAGCCGCGCTGCTCGCCCGCTATGCCGGACAGTTCGGTGTCGCGGGGTTTGACGAAGTCGTGCCGCCGGTGCTGGAGGCGATCCGGCTGGCGGCCCCGCGCCTGGCGCCGCCGGCGAGCCTGGCCGCAGCCTGCGTGACCGCACCCTATGACCGGGCGGCGCATGCGTTCGGCAAGAGCTATCCCGACACGCTTCGGGGGCTGCTGGGCGACTATGCGGATGCGCCGGACGTGGTCGCTTATCCGGCGGACGAGGCGGACTTGCGCGCCGTGCTGGACTGGGCCGGCGGCGCGGGCGCGCAGGTGATCCCGTTTGGGGCGGGCAGCAGCGTGGTGGGTGGGGTGACGCCGCCGCCGTCCGAGCGCGGGACGGTGACGGTCGATCTGCGGCGGCTCGACCGGGTGCGCGAAGTCGATCCGGTCTCGCGCGCAGCCCGGATCGATGGCGGCGTGTTTGGACCGGCGCTGGAGGCGCAGTTGCGGCCGCACGGGCTGACGCTGCGGCATTTCCCGCAGAGCTTCGAGTATTCCACGCTGGGCGGCTGGATCGCGACCCGCTCGGGTGGCCATTTCGCGAGCCTGCTCACGCATATCGACGAACTGGTCGAGAGCGTGCGGGTCGTAAGCCCGGCGGGCGTGGTGCAGACGCGGCGGCTGCCGGGATCGGGCGCCGGGCCGAGTCCGGAGCGTTTGTTTGCGGGGTCGGAGGGCGTGCTCGGGCTGATAACCGAGGCCTGGGTGCGATTGCAGGCGCGGCCGCGGTTCCGGGCGGGCGGTGCGGTGCGGTTCCCTGATCTGACAGGGGCGATGGCCGCGTTGCGGGCAATCTCGCAGGCCCGGCTGTGGCCGGCGAATTGCCGGATTCTGGACCCCGAGGAGGCGCGCAACACAGGTGCCGGGAACGGCAGCTTCGCGGTGATGGTGCTGGGGTTCGAGGGCGCGGATCATCCGCTGGAGGCGGCGTTCGCGCGGACGCTGGAATGCTGCGCGGATCATGGCGGCGGCGCCGAGTCGGATGCGGCCGACGGCCACCGGGCGGGAGCGGCCGAGGCATGGCGGACGGCGTTCATCCGGATGCCGTATGCGCGGGAGCGCACGATCGGGCGCGCGATCATCAACGACACGTTCGAGACTGCGATCACCTGGGACCGCTTCGAGGCGTTCCATGCGTCGGTGAAGCAGTCGACCGAGGCGGCGATCCGGGAGGCGACGGGGCGGGCGGGCCAGGTGACGTGCCGGATCACGCATGTCTATCCGGACGGCCCGGCGCCGTATTTCACCTTCCACGCGCTCGGGCGGCATGGCGCGCTGATGGAGCAATGGCGTGCGATCAAGCGCGCGGCGAGCGACGCGCTGATCGCGCAGGGCGGGACGATCACGCACCACCATGCGGTCGGGCGGGACCATCGGCCGTGGTACGATCAGGAGCGGCCGGAGTTGTTCGCGGCGGCGCTGCGCGGGGCGAAGCGTGTGCTCGATCCGGGTGGCATCTTGAATCCTGGTGTGCTGATCGACGTGTAGCGTTGGATCGACATGACGCAGAACATCTATGACCGCGCGGATTTCTTCGACGGCTACAGCCAGCTCCGCCGCTCTGTCGAGGGGTTGGACGGTGCCGCGGAATGGCCGGCCATGCGGGCCATGCTTCCCGACATGCGCGGGCTCCGGGTTGTCGATCTCGGTTGCGGCTTCGGCTGGTTCTGCCGCTGGGCGCGGGCGCGGGGAGCGGCGCGAGTCCTGGGGCTCGATGTGTCGGAGAAGATGCTCGCGCGCGCGCGGTCCGACGCGCCGGATGCGGCGATCACCTACGATCGAGCTGACTTGGAGCGGCTCGAGTTGCCCGAGGCCAGCTTCGATCTCGCCTACAGCTCGCTCGCCCTGCATTACATCGAGGATGTGGCACGGCTTTTTTCGACGATATACCGCGCGCTGGTTCCCGGCGGACGGTTCGTCTTTTCCACCGAGCATCCGGTGTTCATGGCGCCCACGAAGCCAGGCTGGTCGATCGATGACGAGGGCAGGCGGACGTGGCCGGTCGACCGCTATCTCGTGGAAGGGCCGCGAACGACCGAATGGTTTGCGAAGGGCGTCGTCAAGCATCATCGGACGATCGGAACCACGATCAACCGGCTCATCGCGGCCGGTTTCACGATCGGGCATGTGGAGGAGTTCTGCCCGACGGACGCGCAGATCGCGGCCGGGCCGGAATTGGCGGTCGAGCGCGAGCGGCCGATGTTCCTGCTTGTGGGTGCCCGAAGGTAAGGGTTGCAAGGGCGAGCCCTTGGCGGGGATCGGGGGGCGCCCCGATCTTCCTTGACCGCGCTCCCCGCCGATGCGACCGCTCGGCCATGCCAGGACACATCGACGGCCTCGTGCGGGGCGCGCTGACCGGCTGGCTGGCCGACGCGGACGCGCCGGGCGTGATGCAGGACGTGGCGTGCGTGGGCGCCTCGGGCCGAACCGTGCGGTTCCGGACGACGCTGCTGCGGCCCGACGTGACGAAGGTGCGGGGATTTCCGGGTCGCATCGGGTTCGCCATCCCGCTGGCGGCGCTGGACGGAATCGGGCCGATCGTGAGTTTGCACGGGCCGGACGGCGGCGTGCTCGGGCCGCCGGTTGCCCTGCCGCAGCAGCGGGCGGCCGGGGCGAGGAGCGGGCCGCCGCACTCGTTCCTGCGGCTGCCGCACGTCGCGGGGGCGAGCCTGCGGGCCGGGTTCGCGATCGCTCTGCCGCCGGGTGCGGCCGCGTGGATCGAGGAGCCGGGCGGCCTGACCCGGGCGGAGTTCGCGGCGTTGCCGGCGGAGCAGCGTGAGGCGATGCGGCTGCTGTTCGGGGCCTTCGCGGGCGCCGACGATCCGCTGTTGCCGGCGGCCGCGCGCTGCCTCGCATTCATGCGCGAGCCGATGGCGCGGGTCCGCAGCGCCTACTGGCAGGCGCGGCGGCGCGGTCCCACTCTCATCGTCGAAGGAGAGGGCGAGATGCCGCTGTCGCAGGTGGTGAACGAGGGTCTCGCGGAGGCGTTCGACAACGCGCAGCTCCGGGCGTTCACCGGGCAGGATGCCGAGCGCGTCCCGTTCGGATGCCTGTCCACCGACATCGTGCAGCAGGCGGTGATGGTGATTGCGACGCGGTTCGACTTCGTGGGTTTCCTGGAGTCGGCGGCCGAGGACTGGCCGGCGATGCTGCGCTGCCTGGGGTTGCAGGATACGGAGCTGCCGACGCGGCGGTGCTCGGACCCGCTCAATCCGGACGATGCCGACGACCGGAGGGTAAACTGGGAGATGGTCGAGCGGAACAACCGCTTCGATGCGATGCTTTACGGCTCGGTGAGGCAGTTGCGGCAGACACCCGGCCTGTTCGCGGCGGCAGTCGGGTGAACGCGCTCGCGCCGCAGGATCGCGGGCGCGCGGTGCGGATCGTGGCCGCCGGGACGACGCGGTATTTCGCGGCGCGGCGAGCGGCGGTCGGTCCGTTCGTCGACCGGCATTTCGCCTGGCCTGGCACGCTGCGGCTGCACCGCGCGGCGCTGGGCTGGGACGTGCTGCGGGCGCCGGCGAACATCGCACTTGGGCTGCCGCAGATGGCGCTGCACCTGGCGTCGGTTGCGGCCGGGCGCGCGGGGGCTCCGCGGGCGGCGCGGGCGCTCGACCGGCGGCTGCTGCTGGGCACGGCGGTCTCGCGAGAGGTGGAGTGGCTGGTGTGGACGGAGCTGCTGGACGTCCCGTTCCGGCAGGACGGGCGGCTGCACGAGCACGACGCCCTGGCCGAGGCGATCCTGGCCGAGGCGGCGGCGGAGCCGGACGTGGCGGCGACGCTGGCGGCGATCGTGGAAGCGGGCGGCGATGCGGCGTTCCGGGCGCGGCTCGCCGCGGCGGTGGAGACCTATGCCGGCTCGCGCGCGGCGGCGGCGGAGATCACCACCGCGCTGGTGTCGCTCGGCGCAGGGGCGGTGGCGCTGAAGCAGCTCACGCCGGGGGTGGTGGCGCTCGGGCCGGGGCTGGCGGCGGCGGTGGCGCAGCAGGCCGCGGTCGCGTCGTTTCCGCTCGGCGCGGGGCTCGGCGGCGTCTGGTATTCGCTGTTCCCGGCGGCACCGTCGGCAGCGCTGATAGCGGGGCTGACGGCGGGGCTTATGGGGGCGGCGGCGTTCTTTACCGCGTTCACGGGCGTCATCACGGATCCGTTGCAGCGGCGCCTCGGGCTGCACCAGCGGCGGCTGGCGCGGCTGGTGGCGGCGCTGGAGCGCCAGATGGGCGACCCGGCGGCGCCAGCCTACGCGCTGCGGGATCATTATGTGGCACGGGTGGTCGATCTTCTGGATCTGCTGGGCACGGCATGGCGGCTCGCGCATCTCGGGTGAGGGTGGCGGCGGTCCTGGCGGTCATGCTCGGCCTCGCCGGCTGTGGCGGCGCAGTGCTGGCGCAGAAGCGGGCGGCGCTCTCGACGCTGATCGGGCGGCCGGAGGCGGCGGCGGTGCAGGCGCTGGGCGTGCCCGACGCGAGCTATCCGCTGGGAGATGCGCGGGCGCTGGTGTGGAGGCAGTCCGACGCCTGGCGAGTGCCGGGCGCGCCAGGCATCCCCGGCTGGGCCAGCTTCAGCTGCACGACCACCGTTGTGGTGCGGCAGGGGCTCGTGTCCAGCTTCGACTTGCGCGGCAATGGATGCGCGAGCTGAGACGCAGAAGAGGGCCCCGGCTTGCGCCGGAGCCCTCGACATTGCGTGACGACCGAGCGGGCCGCCAGCGACCGGGGGTCAGCCGATCAGGGTCGTCCCCGAGGCGGGAGTCCAGGTCGCAGGGGTCCTCGGCATCAGACAATGAGACACTGGATCACCTCCTTTCAGTTGGTTTCGGACAGACCCGAAAATGGCGTCCGGGCTTGCCGGATGCAAGAGTTTTGCCCGAGTCGCCCCGTCCCTGGTCGCTGCCGCCCGCGATTGCGTCGCGCCGGTTCAGGGCCGCGACGATCAGGCCGATCGCCTCCGTGTGCCAGCGCTTGACCGCCTTGTGGTCGGCGCCGAGCACGCCGCCGAGCCGTCGCCAGCTGAACAGGTGCCGCTCCGTCAGCGGGCTGACCAGGGCGCGGGCGCCGACGATGCGGCGCAGCACATAGCGCTCCCGGGGGATCAGCGTGATCCAGCCAAGCGCCTCGTCCATGCGGTCGATGTGCAGCGCATCCGGCGTCGAGGGCCGGGCGCGCTCGGCGGACCAGCCGCAGGTGTCGAGCGCCGTGCGGACGATCTCCATCCGACTTTGGCGCAGTGCCGTGGTGTGGCCGGTATTGGGCAGAGCGAGGAGCGTCATACCGGCCTCCTCCAGCCGGTAGACGACGATATCGGCGTCGAAGGCGGGCGGCGGCGGCTCGGGCATCGGCGCCGGCGGGGCCACGAGGCGGGGGCGCGGGATCATGCGAACACCGGATAGGGATAGGCGCAGCCGGCGAGTGCCGTGTGTTCGGTGAGCACCGCCCAGGCGACCGGGTGACCCGGCGGCAGCGGCGGGCGGTCGGTCGGGCGCGGCCGGGCGGGTGCCACCGGCGGCACGGCCCGGGCCAGCGGGGCGGCCGCGGCGCTGCCGCGCAGCAGCGCCAGGCCGCGCTCCACGACGCTGTTGCGACCGACCGCGAGCCGGTGGGCGATCGCATCCCACGTCGCGCCGGCGCGGCGCAAGCGGAGCAGTTCGGTATCGGCCTGTTCGGTCCAGATGATGCGTTGCGGCATGGCGGGCTTCCGTCGCGGTGACAGAAGGACGTTAGTCCTACTAACTAACACGTGTCAAGGAAATCTAACTGGACGATGTTAGAAGAGATGACGTATGATGCGCCGGTGACGACATCCCTCCACCAACCCGCGTCCGGTGTCGGCGAGCGCATCCGGGCTGCCCGAGCCTCGCGCGGGCTGACGCAGGAAGGACTGGCGGCGGCGGTGGGGGTGACGCGCAGCGCGGTCGCGCAATGGGAGACCGACCGCGCCGGGCAGGTGCGGAGCAACCTGCCGCGGCTGGCGGCGGCGCTGGACGTCTCTGTCGAGTATCTGCTGTTCGGGGAGGACCGGCGGGCGCCGTTCGAGGCCCGGGCGGGCGACGAGGCAGCCCTGCTGCGGCTCTATCGGGAGTGCGATGACGAGGATCGCGCGTTCCTGCTTCGCACGGCGCGGCGGCTGGCGCGGCCTGCCGCCAAGCCGCGTTGAGGGCCGCAGCCTCCGACGGCGCCCGCGCGTTCTGGCCGGTGGTTTTGGCGGGGGCAGGAGATGCGGAGATGAGTGGGGCCGTGCCGATGAGCGGGCAGGAAGCCGGCGTGTTGCCGCCGGAGGCGCGGGCGGAGTTGGCCGAGGCGATGGCGCTGCTGCGGCGCGGGCGTGGGTTGTTCGTGCGGCTGGCCGACATGGCGGCGGCCGCCGTGTCGGCGGCGGGCGTGGTCGCGATGCGGGCGCTGACACGGCTGCCGGGCGAGCAGTCGCTGGCGCCCAAGGTGCAGGCGGCGGCGCAGGCAGCGCTGGCGCGGGCGTTCGACGTCGCGGTGCTCGGTCTGCGCCCGGGGGCGACGTCGGGCCGTCTCGCGCGGCTGTTCTCGCGGTCGGCGGTCGGCGTGTCGGGCGCGGTCGGCGGCTTCATCGGACTGCCGGGACTGCTGCCCGACGTTTCCTTCACCACGCTCGCGATCTTGCGCGGCGTGGCGCGGATTGCGGTGCGGGAGGGCGAGGACCTGTCCAGCGAGGAGGCGCGCGCAGCCTGCTTGGCGGTGTTTTCGCTGCTGCCCGCGCCGGGCGAGTGGAGCGACGCGCGGATGGACGAGAGCGAGCTGTCGTATTTCTCTGCGCGGATGCTGCTGCAGGGGCGCACGATGGTCTCGCTCGTCGAGCAGGTCGGCGCGCGCTACGGGCTCGTGCTGTCGCGGAAGATTGCGTTGCAGGCGGTGCCGATCGTGGGGGCCGCGACGGGTGCCGCGCTGAACGACGCGTTCCTGCGCCACGCGCTCGATCTCGCCGAGGGGCATTTCGTGATCCGCCGGCTGGAGCGGACCTATGGCAGCAAGGCGGTGCGCGAAGCGGCGGACGCGGCCACGGCGGCGGCGTGACGCCTATGCCGGCGGCAGCTCGACGCCGCCCGCCTCGAGTTCGGTGATCAGCGGTGCCAACTGGCGCTCATAGGCGCGCCAGCGGCCGATGCCCCGCGCGTTCACCGGCTGGCGTACCTGCGCGCGGCTGACAGTGCGCACCGTGCGATCCTGCTCGTAGAACCGCTCGCAGGCGGGATCGTAGGGAAGGCCCGCGAAATCGAGCACGCGGCGCAGCGTACCCGGGAAATCCTCGACCCAGTCGGCGAGGCGCACTGTCAGCATCGGCACCGGCAGCGCCGCGCGCCAGTGGCGCATCAGCCGGTGCTGCTGCGCGATGTACCAGCCGAGGTCGGCGAGGTCGTGCGCATAAGGGTGCTCGCCGTAGAAGCGGAAGGTGAAAATGGAAAAGCCGATGTCACGCGGGTCGCGTTCGCAAGCGATCACCCGTGCGCCGGGCAGCAGCATCGAGGCGAAGCCGAGATAGCGGAAATTGCCAGGCATCTTGTCGACGATGCGTGCGGCATCAGGTGCGAGTGCGTGCAGCTCGGCAAGGTAGCGGGACGATGCCACGGCGAGCGTGTCGGCGTCGGCATCGGCGACGCGGTGGACGGACGCGGCAGTCTCGAACGCGCGGCCGATCGCGCCGTATGCGAGGGCAAGGGCGACGCGCTCGCCGGCGCCGAACGCCTGCGCATGGGCGGAGAGGATCTGCTCGCAGAGCGTGGTGCCACTGCGCGGCATGCCGACGATGAACAGCGGTGCGGGATCGTGGCCGGGCGCGCGGGCGCCGTCGTGCAGGCGTGCGCGGTCGAAGCGTGCGATCGAGGCATCGACGAAAGCGCCGTAGCCTGCGCGGGAGAACGGTTGCAGGCGTGCCAGCTCGCGATGGCCGCCGGTCCAGCCGGCGAAGGCGCGGTCGGGCTCGCGGACATGGGCGAAGAACTTGGCGAGGTCGAAATGCGCCATGATGCGGTGCTCGGGGACGGCGGCCTCTGCACGAAAGTCAGCAAGCGCGGCGGCCATCGTGTCGGCGTGGCTGACCGCGGCTGGCATGTCGCGCTCGGCCATCGCCAGCAGCACGCGCCGCCACTGCACGGGTAGGAAAAGCGCCGGCGAGGGTGTGCCGAGCACGTCGAGCGATGCGCGCGCCATCGCGAAATCGCCCGATTGGAGTTGCGCCATCGCGCGCTGGGCAAGCCATTGCTGGCGGAGCGCGGATGACGCGGGGGCCGGGATGTCGAGCAGCGCCAGCGCCTCGGCCGTGCGCTCGTCCTGGAGCAGCTCGGCGGCGAGGTTGATGCGCAGTTCGGGCGCGTCCGGCGCCTGCGCCAGCGCCGCGCGCAACAGGCGCTCGCCCGCTTCCGCTTCGCCGGTCAGGCGCAGCAGGCCGCCGAGATTGGCGGTGGCGGCGCGATGATATGGCACGATGCGCAGTGCTGCCCGCATCGACGCCTTGGCGCGGGAGACCTGGCCGAGCCGATATTGCGCGATGCCGAGATTGACCCAGGCGTCGGCGAAGTTCCGGTCGAGCCGCACCGCGCGGCCAAAGCATTCCGCGGCGCTCGCCGGGGCCCCGCAGGCAAGGCGCGCGAGGCCGAGCGTGTAATGCGCCTGTGGCATCTGCGGTGCGCGCAGAGCGGCGCGGCGGGCGGCCCGTAGCGCACCGAGCGCATCGCCTTGCGCGAGCAGGGCGGTCGCGAGATTGAGCGGCGGCGCGGGATCGAACGGCAGCAGGGGGAGGCACGCACGGAACGCGGCGGCGGCCTCGGCATAGCGGCCGACCGCTTGCAGGCCGAGCCCGTGATGCAGCCGTGCCCAGGCCGAGTTGGGTGCCAGCGCCCGCGCGCGGGTCAGCAGCTCGAGCCCTTCCGGTGCGGCGCCGAGACGAAGCTTGCAGAGCCCGAGCAGGCGGACCGCGTCGGGATCGGGGGATGCCGCTGCGGCGAGCGGGGTGAGGATGGCGGCGGCATCGGCGATGGCGCCGTCGCGGAATCGCGCTTCGGCGGCGGCGATGGCGGATCGGTCGGGCAAGATGGCGGCGGCGGACATGCGGGCGAGTGTGGCGGGGTCAGGCAGGGCTGTCACCCGCGGTCATGTGCGGGGCATCATGCGTCGGGCGCCTCGATGAAGGCGCCGGTCGTCGGTTCGACCCAGACGAGCCGGTCGCGCACCAGCGTGACGCCTGGCGTGTTCTGGACGGCGACCCGGATCGCGCCGCGCTCGCGCTCGTCGAAGATCGCGCCTTCGAGCGTGATTGCGCCGGCATCCGCGGTCAGTTTCAGGCCGATGCGCGGCGCCCAGCCCTGGGCTGTCAGCGTGGCCGCCACGCGGGCTTCCAGTTCCTCGTCCGAGCACGGCTCGCTCGGCGCCGCGGCGAGCAGCGGCAGCAGTGCGCGGAGCAGGTCGGCGCGGCTGACGATGCCGACGATGCGGCCGTCGTCCAGCACCGGGACGCGCTTGATGCGGCGCTGCTCCATCAACGCCACGACATCCGCGAGCGGTGTCGCCTCGTTGACGCTGGCGATCCCGGTGGTCATCAGCGATCCGACGTCGCGGGCGTTGGTGCGGACGAACTCCTCGGCGGCGCGACCCGGGCCGCGGAGGAAGGCGAGCCACGGCGCGTGGCGGGGATCGGTGCCGAGTTCGTCCCTGCGCAGCAGATCGCCCTCCGTCAGTATCCCGGCGAGCGCGCCCGCCGCATCCACCACCGGGAGCCCGCTGACGCCGCGTGCAAGCATCAGTGCCACGGCATCGGCGAGCGGCGTCTCGGTGCGGACCGTGACGACGTTGCGGGTCATCACGTCGGCGGCATTCATGGCGGCCATTGTTTCCTCAATGCAAGAAGGTGTCGAGTGCGGGCCGCGGGAGGGCGGCCCAAACGCGGCGGCGATCAGGACCGCGATCGCGGGGGCGCCGGGATGGGCGCTTGCGTGACCAACACGTCCTTCGTTCCCTCCCGTACTGTTGCCGGCCGTCATGGGGACGCGGGATGGCGTTCCGGTCAAGCCGGGCAGCGCGCGATTTCGCGCCAGCGTGGCGTTATTCCCCTTGTTGGCGATGCCGGGCGCGCCCTAGCCTTCGCGCCGCAGTGCGCGGCGGCGACGCCGAACCGGGAGAGATGACCGATGATGAAGCATTCGATGGTCAAGCGTCGGCAGGTGCTGGTGACGGGTGGTGTGGCGGCGGGCTTGGCGGCGAGCGGCCTGCCGCGGCCGGCGCTGGCGGCCGGCAGCAAGACAACGCTGCGATTCGTGCCGCAGGCGGCGCTGGCCAACCCGGACCCGATCTGGACGACGGCGACGGTCGCCACCAACCTCGGCTACATGATCTGGGACACGCTCTATGGCATCGACAACGCGCTCGTCTCCAAGCCGCAGATGTGCGCGGGCAGCGAGGTCTCGTCGGACGAGCTGACGTGGACATTCACGCTGCGCGACGGGTTGCTGTGGCACGACAACGAGCCGGTGCGCGCGATCGACTGCATCACGTCGATCCATCGCTGGTCGTCGATCAACCCGTTCGGCCAGCAACTCGCGCAGCAGACGGTCGAGATGAAGGCGCTCGACGACACGAAGTTCCAGATCAAGCTGAACAAGCGGTTCCGGCAGATGCTCTATGCGCTCGGCGCGGGAGGCTGCTTCATCATGCCCGAGCGGATGGCGAAGACGCCGGCGAGCGAGCAGATCAAAGAATTTATCGGCAGCGGGCCGTTTGTGTTCCTGAGGAACGAATGGGTTTCGGGCTCCAGCTCGGCGTGCAAGAAGTTCGACAAGTACGTACCGCGGCAGGAGCCGCCGCAGTATCTGTCGGGCGGCAAGGTGGTCAATTTCGAGCGTGTGGAGTGGGTGGTCGAGCCCGATCCGGCGACCGCCGCGGCAGCTTTGCAGACCGGCGAGGTGGATTGGATCGAATTCCCGCTCATCGACCTGCTGCCGACGTTGGCCAAGGCACCTGGTTGCAAGGTCGAGACCTTCGATCCGCTGGGTGCGCTCGCGATGGTCGCGTTCAACCATCTCTATCCGCCCTTCAACAACCCGAAAATGCTGGAGGCGCTGCTGCCGGCGATCGACCAGAAGGAATATGTCACCGCCTGGGTCGGCGAGCAGGCCAGCCTTGGCAAGTACCCAGTCGGGTTCTTTACCGCCGGATCGCCGATGGCGAACACTGTCGGGCTTGATGCGCTCACCAGCCCGCGCGATCCGGCGAAAGCGAAGCAACTGCTGAAGGAGGCGGGCTACAACGGCGAGAAGGTGATCCTGATGTCGCCGTCGGACCAGCCGTCACTGACCGCTATGTGCCAAGTAACACGTAGCGTGTTCCAGAAGGTCGGCATCAATGTCGACTATCAGAGCATGGACTGGGGCACGCTGGTCTCGCGCCGCGCGTCGATGAACCCGCCCGACAAGGGCGGCTGGAACGTCTTCTGCACGACCTGGGGCGGCTTGCAGGTCTCGAACCCCGGAAGCTCCTATCCGCTGCGCGGCAACGGCCGCAAGGGCTGGTTTGGCTGGCCGACCAATCCCAAGATCGAGTCGCTGCGTCAGCAATGGTTCGACACGGCGGGCGTGCCGGCGCAGAAGCAAATCTGCGAGCAGATCCAGGCCGAGGCGTTCAAATCGATCCCGTTCATGCCGGCCGGGCAGTGGTACTATCCGGTTGCGTACCGCAACGACCTGACCGGCTTCGTCAAGAATTCGCAGATCGTGTTCTGGGGGGTGAAGCGGGCTTGAACGGCATCCTCGATGGCCGCGCTGCCCTCGTCACCGGGGCGTCGCGCGGGATCGGGCGCGCAATTGCGGTGGCGATGGCGGCGGCGGGGGCGGACCTGGCACTGGCCGGACGCGACGAAGCGGCGCTCGGGGAGACGGCGGCGATGGTGCGCGCGGCCGGACGGACGGCGAGCCTGCACGCCTTCGACGTGCGCGATGCGGCGGCGTGCGAGGCGGCGGTGGCGGATGCGGCGTCCGCGCACGGGCGGCTCGACATCCTGGTGTCGAACGCGGGGGCGCAGCATCGGGCGCCGCTTGCAGAGTTTGCGGTCGAGGATTTCCGGCGGATGCTCGATGTGCATCTGACGGCGGCGTTCGTGCTCGGGCGGGCGGCGGGATTGCGGATGCGCGAGGCGGGATCCGGGCGGCTGGTGTTCATCGGCTCGATGATGGGCGCCGCACTCGGGCGGGCGACGATCCCGGCCTATGCAGCGGCGAAGGCGGGCGTGGTCGGGCTGGTGCGCAGCCTGGCGGTGGAGCTGGGTCCGTCGGGGGTCACGGCGAACGCGATTGCGCCCGGATACGTGCGCACCGAGATGAATGCGCCACTGATCGCCGATGCGGCGTTCGATGCGAAGGTGCGGGCGCGCACGGCGCTCGGACGGTGGGCGGAGCCGGAGGAGGTGGCGGCGGTGGCATTGTTCCTGGCCTCTCCCGCAGCGTCCTATGTCACCGGGCAGACAATCTTCGTCGATGGCGGGCTGACCGTCACCTATTGAGCGCGATCACTCGCGGGCGAGAGCGACCGCGGCGTGACATTCCGGCGTGACGAGCTGGCCGGTGATCGCATGACTCCGGAGCTGGCCGGTGAAGCGGACGGTGTAGGTCCTGCGGTCGGCACCGGGGAGCGCGCGCGTTGCCGCGAGTGCGCCGGATGGCGTGATCGTGCCGTGCAGGATGATCGTCCCCTCATTCGGAACGAAGGCAAAATGGCTGCCCGCGATATCGAGGCCGCCGCGCGTGACGCCCTGGCAGAGCATTGCGGGTACCGGCGGCCCGCTCATGCCCGCCGGCGTGACCGTGCCGGCGTAGTGGCCGTCGGAGAGGCTGGCGGCACAGGCGGCGAGCACGAGCAGGGATAGCAGGCCGAGGGCGCGGGTCATCGCTCGTTCAGCCTGGCACGAAGCGGTCGCGGAGTGCCAGGAACGGCCGCTCGATCGCGCGCCAGGTCAGCCACGAGGCGCCGAGCGCGGCGGCGGTGAACAGGCAGACCCCGCCGGCCGCGCCGAAGCGAGCGGTTGCGGGGGCAAGGAAGAAGGCGAGCAGCGGAGCGTGGACAAGATACAGCGAGTAGCTGATCTGGCTGACGAAGGCGACGGGGAGGCCGATCCAGCCGGGCAGGCGCCGCAGGCCGCGCCAGAGAGCGACGACCAGCACGGCGAAGGTGGCGTCCAACGCCGCGTACTGGAAGGTGAAGTAGTATCGCCCCCAATGGACGAAGCCGCTTACGGACTGGAAGTGCGGGTCGAAGATGCGGACGAAAAGGAGCGTGCAAAGGGCGACGAAGAGCGCGACCGAAGCCGTAGTAATCGCGAGCGGCCATGACGAGCGCGCGGCCGGAGTCGAGCGGAGGAGCGCCACCAGTGCGGCGGCCGCGACGCCGTAGGCCGCGCAGTCGAGCCGCATCAGGGGTGCGGTATGGAAGCTGCCGTCGCGGATGGCACCGAACCAGCCGCCGAGGGCAAGGAAGCGGAGCGTGTTGCAGGCGAGGATCTCCAGGACCGCGACGGCGAGGACGCCGCGCGCACCGGTGCGTCCGCCGCGGGCAAACAGGCCGACCACGAGCAGGAAGATGGGGAAGAGGAGATAGAAGAACTCCTCCATCACGAGCGACCACGAGACCACGAGAGCCTGCAGCTGATCGGGGTAGAAGTTCTGCAGGAACAGCAGGTCACGCCAGTTCCAGAGGTCGAGTCGCCAGCTCATTGCGAGCCAGACGAGATAATAGAGCGGCAGGGTGCGGAGCCAGCGGCGGACCCAGAAGCGGCCGACACGGCCGGGCGTAGCGCCGGCCTCTGCGAGGCCGATCAGAAGCCGGCCTATCAGGAACCCGCTCAGGGCGAAGAACAGCTCGACGCCCATCGCGCCGATGAAAACGAGAGCGGTCTGTGTGGCGCCGGCGGCGAACTCGCCGCCGACATGGGCGACGTAGACGGCAACGATGGCGAGAGAGCGAGCGACGTCGAGGCCGGCATTGCGCCGTGCGGCGACGCGGGCCGGCTGAGCGGAGACCGTGAGGAGCACGGTGGAGTCGGCGGACAATCGCACCTCGGAGCAGGCGTCTTGGCCTGCTTACGCGAGGCGGATGGGTTCGGCCAGCGGCAGGGAGCGTCAGGGCAGGACGGCGACGGCGCTGATACGGCCGTCGGGTGCCTGGAGGAAGGCGGCGGCGCGGCGGCCGGACGGCGCGGGCAAGTCGAGGCGGAGCGGCGCGCCGGTCCAGGCGCCGACGACGGCGAGCGAGCGGACGATGTCGACCTCGCGGAGCACGCGGCCGGCGTTCTCGCCGCCGTGCGCGGGATCGAAGCCGACGAGGAACAGCCGGCCAGCCCCAGTGCCGGCCCCGAGATCGAGGTGGAGCGCGGTGCCGTGGGCGGCGAGGCGCAGGGTGGGGCCGGGCGTCGCATCGGCACCGGCGGCGGCAATGGCGGCGTGGACGGCGCTCGTGTCGGAGCCGACGGCTTGGAAGCGGCCGCCGGCGACGAGTTGCGGCGTGCAGATCGAGTCGAGGCCGAACAGGCGGGCGTAGGCACGCTGGCGCTCGGTTGCGGCGGAGAAGGAGAAGCGGTCGCGCCAGGCGGGGCCGTTCCAATAGGTGACGTGCATGTCGAGCGCGAGAATGGCTGGGTCGCTACCGGCGAGGAGGGCGTCGGCGGGCGGGCATGAGGAGCAGAATTGGCAGGTGAACAGCTCGACCAGGACGGGGGAGGCGATTTGTTGCGCGAGCACTGGCCGTGCGGCGAGGACGAGGGCGGCTGCGAGGGTGGTTCGGAGGAGGGGGGATCTGGCGGGGCTCCGGGGGCGTATTGTCGGACTGGTGTTCGCGGCGGCGGGTAGGCCGTTTGCGGAGTGTTAGAAAAACTTGCCCGAATGACCCGGTTTGGTCTAGGGTTCTTGGGATGATGAGGGCTTGTGCGGCTGCGTGGGCTCGCCATTCAGGAAGGCCAGGGGCGCTGCCCCTGGTCCCCGTTCAAGGCAGCGCCTTGAGACTCCATTTTTCTTAACTCGGGGGTTTCCAAAGGGCGACTGCCCTTTGGCGGGTCTGGGCAGAGCCCGGCGCTGATACGGCTGTTATTTCTACTTGCCCGGATGCCCCGGTTTGGGGTAGAACATTGTTCATGATGGCGGCTGGCTCGGACACGGGCCGGCCGCCTTTCTTTTTTTGGGCGGAGTGGATGGACGAGACGCCATTGGCGCCGCTCGAGGTGCTGCTCGCGGCAACGTAGTAGATTGGAACGCGGGCGATATCGATGCCGCGGCAGCGCTGGCACGGGGTGCGGCGCCGTATCCGCATGGGCGGCGCGCCACTGTGCGCGACGCCTCCAACACCGACCTCAGCCAAGTGAGCGATGCCGATCTCGATCGTCTCGTCCGAGCGCCCCACGGCGGCGGCGGAGCGTGACCCAGGGTGGCGTGAAGCGGCGCTGCGCAAGCGGATGCGAGGCAGCCTGGACGTGTTCGCCGAGATGGCGTTGGAGTCGGGCGGGTTTCGGCCGGCGGCGCACCATCGAAGGCTGATCGCGGCGCTGGAAGCGAACGCGGCGGCGCGGTCCGGGCGGCTGTTGGTTCACATGCCGCCGGGGGCGGCGAAGTCGACTTATGCCTCGGTGCTGTTCCCGGCCTGGTGGCTGGCGCGCAATCCGGGGCGGGCGCTGATCGCGGCCTGCCACACGCGCCAGTTGGCCGAGCATTTCGGCCGGCAGGTGCGCTCGACGCTGGAGGAGCACGGCGTGCGGCTGGGGGCGACGATCTGTGGCCAACAGCGGGCGGCGCGGCGGTTCGCGACCGAGGCGGGAGCGAACTATTACGCGACCAGCGTGAACGGCCCGGTGGTCGGGCGACGCGCTGATCTGGTGCTGATCGACGACCCGGTGCGCAGCCAGGCCGAGGCCGACAGCCCCGGGGCGCGCGACCGGCTGTGGGACTGGTTCCGCGGCGATTTGGTAACGCGGCTGCGGCCGGGCGGGTCGGTGGTGCTGGTGATGACGCGCTGGCACCCGGACGACCTGGCCGGGCGGCTCGCGGATGCGGATGGCTGGCGGGCGCTGGTGCTGCCGGCGCTGGCCGAGGCGGACGATCCGCTCGGCCGCGCGCCGGGCGATCCGCTGTGGCCGGAATGGGAGGACGCGGCGACGCTGGAGGAGCGGCGTGCCGCGGTTGGCGAGCGGACCTGGGCCGCGCAGTACCAGCAGCGGCCGTACCTGCGGCGCGGTGGTGTGTTCACGGCGGGGCGGATCGGGATCGTGGAGGCGGAGGAACTGCCCGCGTTGGCGGCAGCCGAACAGGTGCGAGCGTGGGACCTCGCGGCGAGCGAGGCGACGGCCGGCCTCGATCCCGACTGGACCGTGGGGCTGCGCCTTGCACGGACAGCGACCGGGTTCGTGGTGCTCGACGTGCAGCGGATGCGGCGGGGCCCCGCGGAGGTGGAGGCGGCGATCCGGGCGGCGGCGGCGCGCGACGGGGAGGCCGTCGCGATCGGGCTGCCGCAGGACCCCGGACAGGCCGGGCGCGCGCAGGTGCGGCACCTGGTGCGGCAGTTGGCGGGTTTCCGGGTTCGCACGAGCCCCGAGCGCGGCACCAAGGAGGCGCGCGCGGCGCCGGTCGCAGCGCAGGCGCAGGCGGGCAATCTTTCGTTCGTTCGCGCGCCCTGGAATGCGGCGCTGCTGGAGGAGCTGGAGGCGTTTCCGCTTGGCGTCAAGGACGACCAGGTGGATGCGCTGAGCCGCGCGTTTGCGATGCTGACGCAGGCGCCCGCGGTGGCGACCCGACGGGCGGGAATGCCGCTGCTGGCACGATAGATCGGACGCAAGGACACGCATGTTCCAGACGCTGTGCGACCTGATCCCGCACGATCTCGACTACGCGCGGCGGGTGCGCCGGCTCGACATCCTCCGCCGCGTGCTGAACGGCACGCTGTATGACGTGCTGCCGTACGCATTCCACGATGAGCGCGACGGCGGCGGCGACTACATTCCGCTGCGGCGGCGGCGGCCAAACGTGCGCTACGCGCTGCCGCGGATCGTGGTCGAGGACAGCGTGGCGCTGCTGTTCAGTGAGGGACATTTCCCGACCGTGGACAGCCCGGCACCCGGCGTGCGCGAGGCGCTCGCCGACGTGGTGAAGGAGTGCCGGCTCAACGAGGTGATGGTCCATGCCGCGATTCGCGGCTCAGTGGGGTCGGTCGCGATCCTGATGCGGGTGCTGCGCGGGCGACTTTTTTTCGATGTGCTCGACAGTCTATATCTGACTCCGATCTGGCGCGCAGACGCGCCGGACGAGCTGGAGCGGGTGGTCGAACGCTACAAGGTGGCCGGCGCGGTGCTGGCGGCGTCGGGCTATGCGCTGCCCGATCCGGCCGCCGAATACTGGTTCATGCGAAGCTGGGACGCGACCGACGAGACGTGGTTCCTGCCGGTACCGGTCGGCAGCGGCGAGCCGGCTTCGGTCGACGCGAACCGCAGTGTGCGTCACGGACTCGGCTTCGTCCCGATGGTCTGGGTGCGCAACCTGCCCGGCGGTGACGGGATCGATGGCGGCTGCACCTTCCGCGCCGCGATCGAGACGGCGATCGAGATCGACTACCAGCTCAGCCAGGCGGGGCGGGGGCTGAAGTACAGCGCCGACCCGACACTGCTCATCAAGGAGCCGGCCGGGCTCGACGGCGAGATGGTGCGCGGCGCGGGCGATGCGCTGGTGGTCTCCGAGAAAGGCGACGCGAAGCTGCTGGAGATCGGCGGCACGGCGGCGCAGGCGGTGGTCGAATATGTGCGGACGCTGCGGGAGCTGGCGCTGGAGAGCGTGCATGGCAACCGCGCCGATGCCTCGCGGCTGTCGGCGGCGACGTCGGGGCGGGCGCTCGAGCTGATGAACCAGGGCCTGATCTGGCTCGCCGACAATCTGCGGGTGAGCTACGGCGAGGGCGCGCTGCTCGGCCTGATGCGCATGGTGCTGCGGGCGCGGCGGACTTACCCGTTGCAGGTGATCGGCGGCGCGATGCCGGAGCTGGACCCGGATGCGCGGCTCTCGCTGAAATGGCCGCGCTGGTATCCGCCGACCGCGGACGACCGGCAGCGCGATGCGCAGACGCTGGCGACACTGCTGGGTGCGCGTATCATTTCCCAGCCCAGCGCGGTCGCGGCGATCGCGGATACGTACGACATCGAGGATGTGCCGGCGGAGCTGGCGCGGATCGATGGCGGGGCTGCGTAAGAAAGGCCAAAGCTCTGCCCTGGACCCACCAGGGACCGGCGCCCTTGGAACCCTTGACTTTGCCATGGGATCAAAGGGCCACGCGGCCCTTTGCGGGTCTGGGCAGAGCCCAGCCTTTCTCGTGTGAACGACAGCGACAGCGAAGCGAGAGCGATGGACGAGACCGGAACCGACGATGCGATCGAAGTGCTGCGGCAGCGCGCCGACGCGCTCGAGCAGGAGCTGCGCGAGAGCACTGCGGCCGCCGAGCGGAAGCTGATCCGCGCCGAGCTGAAGACGGAAGCGGTGCGCGCCGGGATGGTCGATCTCGACGGGCTGAAGCTGCTCGACCTCAGCGCGGTGCGGCTCGGCCCGGGCGACGAGGTGGAAGGTGCGGGCGCGCTGATGGCGCAGCTCCGGCGGAGCAAGCCATGGCTGTTCGGCAATGCCAGCACGTCGAGCAGTGCGGCACCGCCCCCGAGCGCACCGCCGCGCAGCCGTCACGCGACCGAGATGGGGGACGAGGAATGGCGCGCCGCCCGGCAGGAGCTTTTGCGGCGACGCTGACCGGCGATCCGAGAGGACGCCTCCGCCGCAGGAGCGCCGCCAGGCGGCGCAGGACAGGCAAGCTACTTCTTTTTTGCGGCGGCCTTCTTCGCGGGGGCAGCCTTCTTGGTCTTGTCGGACTTCGCGGCGGTCTTGCCGGCGGATGCGCCGGCCTTCTTCGCAGTAGCCATGGGTTCGCCCTCTCGTTGCGGACGACCGCACGATAGTCAGCCTCCCCCGATTCGTTCAAGTAATAACAACAAAATTCCGCGAGGTTCGGGCCTCCTGTCGCGGGCGGGGATCAGCTCGGGCGGCTGGCGTCGCTGTGGATCATGCCGAGATGCGCCGAGAGCGCGCGCACCAGCTTCTCCACCTCGGGCGCGGGCAGCACGAAGCCGAGCGGGCCGAAGCCGGGATGCTGGAAGGCGAGCATGGAGCCCTCGGTGAGAGCCTCCGGCTGCACGCGCCAGCGCGGGTCGATGATGGCCTTTATTTCGACCTGCTCCAGCGCCGGCTGCGGCTGGCCTGCGAGAAGGCGGGCGCGGGCAGCACCGAGCGCATTCATCAGCGAAGTGAGCTGATCGAGCGTGAGGTCAATGCTGCCGTCGAGGCCGCTCGCGGGAAGCAGCGTGAGGCGTGCCTGCGTCGCCGTCGCGTTCATCGACACGCTCATCCTGGGCTCCGCCATCGCCGCTCTCCGGTCCGCTCACGCGGACGATAGCACCGACGACCCGCACGCCGCACCCGCGCCGAAAGGTGGGGTGGGCGTGCGGCAGGGGACCACCACGCCCGACGGGGACCACGGACCCAGGGCATCCAGCAAGGGACAAGCATGGGCATCCAGAACTTTCCGGCGGCGCTGCAGCCGATCATCCAGCAGGGCTTCCTTGAACGCGAGTTCCAGCAGGCGCTGCGGTCGCGGCTCGGCTATCGCGCCTGCGCCGATCGCGAGGAGTTCGCGGTGGGCATCGGCGAGACGCTGACCAAGACCCGCGCCGGGTTGAAGCCCTCCATCACGACGCCGCTGGCGCCGGCGACGAACACCAACCTCGACAACGGCATGACCGCCGCGACCTGGGGCGTCGAGCAGTACACGATCGTCATCAACCATTATGCGGCGACGACCGACCTCAACATGGTCACCAGCCGGGTGGGCATCGCGAGCCAGTTCCTGCAGAACGCCTATGTCAACGGCGAGCAGGCGGCCCGGTCGCTCGACGAGCTGGCGCGCAACGCACTGTTCAGCGCGTATTTCGGCGGCAACACGCGCGTCCGCACCAGCCTCGCCTCGGCCGGGCCGAGCGTCTCGATGGATGACATCCGCGGCTTCACGACCGTCGCGGTCAACGGGGTGCAGACGCCGGTGGGCGCCGGGGCGACGATGACGGTGACGGTGGGCGCCAATCCCTACACGCTGTTGGGTGCGGTCGCCGACGCGACCAACGTCTCGAGCACGCCGGGCGGCATTTCGGGCGTGCTGACCTTCTCGGGCAACGTCACGGTTGCCGACGCGACGGCGGGCAATGCGGTGCAGTCGGCGGTGGCGTCGGTCATCGTGCGGCCGAACGGCCGTGCGACATCGGCGCAGATCGCGGCCGGCGACACGCTGAGCATGTCGAACTTACTCGACTGCGTGGCGACGCTGCGCAAGAACGCGGTGCCGACGATCGATGGCGTCTACAACTGCTACCTCGACCCGGTCAGCTCGCGGCAGCTTTTTTCTGATCCGGACTTCAAGCTGCTGTTCCAGGGGGCGACGAGCAGCAATGCGGTGTTCCGCAACGGCGTGGTCAGCGACTTCCTCGGCCTGCGCTTCGTGCCGACGACCGAAGCCTATGTGCAGCCGCACCCGACAATCGCCAACGCCTTCATCCGCCGGCCGATCGTCTGCGGGCAGGGGGCGCTGATCGAGGGCGATTTCGCTGGTATGGCCGAGAGCGACGTGGCGCCGGCGGACAGCGTGATCTCGATGGTGGACGGCATCGCGATGGTAACACGCGAGCCGCTCGACCGGCTGCAGCAGATTATCGCCCAGTCCTGGTACTGGATCGGCGGGTTCTGCACGCCGACCGACATCGGCACCAACCCGACTACCGTGCCGACCGCAACCAATGCGGCGTTCAAGCGCGCGGTGATGGTCGAGCATTTGGGCTGACGTGCCGCCGGCGCGGGGAGATCGCGGATGCTGACCGATGCCGAACGCACGGACGCGCGGCGGTTCTGCGGCTATCCCGCCTATGGTGCGGGAGTCGCGGGAAACATGGGCTGGCGATTCTATCAGGCCTATGGCGCGATGGAGTACCGGCTCTCCAACCTCTCTGATGCGGAGCTGGCCGTGCTGCGCCAGTTTCTCGCAACGCTGCGGGCGCTGGAGGCGACGGTTCCGGCGGCGGCGGACAATCTCGATACCGATCAGGCCGCTGTCTGGACGCGCAACCGGAGCGAGGTCGAGGACCGCGCGCGGCTGCTCGGCGCGTGGAGCCGGCGGCTCTGCGCCTTTCTGGGCATCCCCCCGGGTGACGGCCTGATGCGTACCGGCGTGAGCTGGGTCGTCTGAATGCGACGCGACGACATTCGGGACCGGATCTCGCGTGGCATGGGGATCGCGGCGAAGCGGCTGGGCGGCCGGTGCGACCTCTACCGCCCGACCGGGCCAGGGCAGCCGATCGTGCCGGACAACCGCGTGCTGCAACTGCCGGCATCGTTCAATGCGCAGAACCCGAGCTATGCAAAGCCGAACGGCTACGGCCGGGCGGTGTGGTTCGGCGTGTTCGATAGCGCCTATACGCGGTCTGGCGACTATCTCGCGGGTGACGAGGGTGTGTTCTTCGTCGCGGCGCAGCAGCCGTTGCTGCCGGTGCTGTGCGTGCGGACGGATCGCACCGTCAGCATTTCGCGGCCCGGTGGGGCAGCGGCATCCGGCGTCAATCCCTACGGCGGGGTGACGGCGGCGACGTTGCAGCCGGTGATCTCGGGGTGGCGGGTGGCGATCCAGGCCTACCGCGGCGGCGAGGCCGGCCCGTTGCCGTCCGATCCGCGCATCCCGTTCTGGATGCTGCTTCTGCCACTGCTGCCGGTGCCATTGCAGACGGCGGATTTGGTCAACGACGATCTTGGACGGACCTTCATGATCTCGGCCGCCGAGCAGAGCGAACTCGGCTGGCGCTGCATTATCCAGCAGATGGCGACCTGATGGCAGACGTATCGGATGTCGAGACGGCGCTCGCGGGCGTGATCTCGGCGGTGCTGTACCCGAACGGGACGGCAGCGGCGTCGGCAATCGGTGCGACGTGTCGCGTCTATCGGGGCTGGCCAGTGGGCTCCGCCCTCGCGGCCGATCTGGCGGCGGGTGTCGTGAACGTGACGGTGTTCCCGGTGTCGGGGGCGACGCGCAACACGACGCGCTGGCAGCAGACCTGGCTCACGAGCCCGGTCGCGCCCACGCTGACGGTGACCGTCTTGGGCGAGACTGCGACGTTCGGTGGCAGTGCCGATCCAGGGCAGCTTGCGGGACTGCTCGCGGATAATGTGCCCGCGGCCTATCGCACCGGCGCGGGCGACACGCCGGCACTGGTGGCGGCGGCCTTGGCTGCACAGATCCGGGCGGTGCGCGTCGTGCAGGTGAGTGGTGCAAGCGTCACCATCCCCGGTGCGGCGAGCCTGATCGCCCGAAGCGTCGCGGATGCCCCGGGCCTGCTTGCGGTGCGCCAGCAGCAGCAGATGATCCGCATCACCGCGTGGTGCCCGACACCTGCGCTGCGCGACCAGGCGTGTGTGGCAATCGATGCGGCGCTGGCGGCGGCGCGGTTCATCCAGCTTCCCGACGGCAGCACCGGCCATCACCGGATGGTAAGCACCGCAAGCAACGACCGCGGCGAGGATGCCGCGACCTATCGCCGCGACCTCGTCTACGCCGTCGATTATCCGACGACGCTGGCAGCACAGCTTCCGGTGATGCTGTTCGGCGACATCGTCTCCGAAGGCGTCCCCACCTACTCGTGACATGCAATGAGGCTCGCGCGCCGCGCCGGCCGACAAGGAGACAGTGATGGAGTTCGTCCTGGTGGTGGTGCGGCCGTTCGGGTCGTACCGGCGCGGCGACCTGATTGCCGACCAAGCCGATATCGAACGCGTGCTGCAGGGAGGCCACGCGCACGACGTGGTGCGTGTGACGAGCAAGGAGCACTGAGCCGATGCCGATCGTGCAGCAGGGTGCCATCAACACGACGGCGCTGATTGTCCCCGATCTCTATGTCCAGATCGTGCCGCCACAGAACCTCGTGCTTAACGGCGTGCCGACGAACGTCGTCGGCATGGTCGGCACGGCGAGTTGGGGGCCGGTCGATCAGCCGGTCGTGTTGGCGACGATGGCGGACTACGCCGCGGCATTCGGGCCGCTGGCGAACCGCAAATACGACATGGGGACGCATATCGCAACCGCCGTGCAGCAGGGTGCGGGCGCTTTCCAATGCGTGCGCGTGAGCGACGGAACGGATGCGGCGGCGAGCTATGCTCTGTTCTACACGAATACCGCGTATCCGATGCTGCTGACGGCACGCTACACCGGCACGCTCGGCAACCAGATCGCGGTGCTGCTGGGGCCTGCCGCACAGCCCGCATCCTGGCGTTTGACGCTGAGCCTGCCGGGGCAGGCGCCGGAGGTGTTCGACAACATCGCAGCCCCCACGCCGGCTGCGTTCTGGGCCAATGCCGTAGCCGCGGTCAATCTCGGGCAGGGGCCGACCCGCGGCCCGTCGATGCTGGTGGTCGCGACCGCGGGGGCGGCGACGAGCACGCCGCCCGCCGCACTCACCGTGGCCCAGTACCTGCTCGGCGGCAGTGACGGTGCTGCGGGTGTCACCGCGGCGACACTGGTCGGCGTCGATACCCTGCCACGCACGGGGATGTATGCGTTGCGCGGACAGGGCTGCTCGGTTGGCCTGCTGGCGGATGCGGACGATCCGACGACGTGGACGACGCAGGCCAGCTTCGGGTTGCAGGAGGGGATCTACATGATCCTCACCGGTGCCCTGGGCGATACGATCGCGACCGCGGTCTCCACCATGCAGTCGGCCGGGTTGAACAGCTACGGTGCCAAGCTGATGTTCGGCGACTGGCTCTGGTGGAGCGATCCGGTCAACGCGACGACGCGGCTGGTCTCGCCGCAGGGCTTCGTGGCCGGCCGGCTCGGCAACCTCTCGCCCGAGCAGTCGAGCCTGAACAAGCAGCTCTATGGGGTGGTGGGCAGCCAGAAATCCGGCACGCCCGGATCGGGCCAGGCGAGCAGCTATTCGAGCGCCGAGTTGCAGACGTTGTTCCAGTCCGGCATCGACGTGATCGCCAACCCGCAGCCGGGGGGTGCCTACTGGGGCGTACGCTGCGGCCACAACACGAGCAGCAACCCGTCGATCAACGGCGACAACTACACGCGGATGACGAACTACATCGCGGCGACGCTTTCGGCCGGGATGGGCGGCTATGTCGGGCAGGTCATCAACGCGACGCTGTTCCAGCAGATCAGGGCGACGCTGCTGTCGTATCTGCAGAACCTGCTGGGGCAGGGTGTGCTCGGCCCCCTTGATGGCAGCACGTTGCCGTTCAGCGTGATCTGCGACACCAGCAACAACCCTCAGAGCCGCACCAGCCTCGGCTATGTGCAGGCCGACGTGCAGGTGCAGTACCAGTCTATCAACGAGAAGTTCATCGTCAACGTCGAGGGCGGCCAGACGGTCGTGGTCAACGTGCAGACGCTGCCCGGCGGGCAGGCGTAGGCTTAGGGAGGATATAGATGCCTGCGACCAATTTCTCGCTCGGCCGTGACTGCCAGCTCGTCGTGATGGGGCCGTTCGGCCGCGTCGACCTGACGCATGTGACCGGTTTCGAAAGCCAGCAGATGACCTATCCGGTGCGCGTCGACCGGCTGGACGGCGTGCAGATGGGGGCGGAACTCCCGAAAGGCTGGCAGGGGAGTTTCGATCTCGAGCGCGGGACGAGTGCGGCCGACGACTTCATCGCGCAGGTCGAGGACGGATACTATACGTCGGGCAATCTGGCGAGCGGCACGCTCTACCAGTATGTGAGCGAGACCGACGGATCGGTTTCGACGTACCAGTACAGCGGCGTCGTCTTCAAGATGGCGTCATCGGGTGCGTGGAAGGGCGATGCTTCGGTCAAGCAGAAGCTCGAGTTCTTCGGCGCCCGGCGTCAGCGCATCTGATGACACCGAGCGAGCGGATCGTCGCGGCCGCGACGGCACCGGTCGAGGTCGAGGCGGCGGATGGGCGGCGTCTGTCGCTGCGGCGGCCGGACGCGCTCGACCGGCTGCGGCTGTTCAAGGCGGTCGGGCCGGAGTTGGCGCAGAACCTGCCGTATCTCGGGCTCGCGACGTTGGCGTTCGCGGTGGTCGAGATCGACGATGTGCCGGTGCCGCAGCCGGTGTGCGAGGCGCAGATCGAGAGTCTGGTGACGCGGCTCGGCGATGCGGGCCTTGCGGCGGTCGCGGCGGGGCTGAGCGCGCAAGCCGAATCCGGGGAGATCGACCCGGGAAACTGAGCCGGCACCCCGTGCTGATCGACTGCCTGTTCCTGGTCGCACGCGGGGTGCCGTTCGACGTGGCGTTCTCGCTCCCTGATGCGGAGCGGTTCGCCTGGGTGGTGGCGCTCGGAACACTGGAGGGGCGCAGCTTTGATTGGACGACGCGGAGCTGGACCGAATGAGGGCGCGCGATCTCGCCGAGCAACTCCGTCACCTGCCGGTGCAGGAGGCGATGCGGTCGGCGCTGGCGCGATCGGCCGCGCGATTGCAAGACGCGGTTGCGGAGGCGCTGTCAGAGGCGCCCGGCGGTGAACATGACGCGCCCTGGCTCCGTACTGGCGCGCTGCGGGCGAGCATTTCGCACCACGTCGATGCACTCGATGCGGTTGTCGGCAGCAACAGCGAGGTTGCGGAGTTTCAGGAGCGCGGCACGGCGCGGGCGCCGCCGCGGCCGTTTTTGGCGCCGGCCGCCGCACGGATGGCGCCGCAGCTGGCGCGGGAAATCGGCGCCGAAGTCGCGGCGGCGGTCGGCGGCCGCGCACCGGACGAGCATTAGCAGAACGGGGCCACGATGGACGAAGCCTATACGATCGGCATCAGGCTGGCGCTGGATGATGGCGTCTCGACGGGAATTGCGCTGATCGGGCGCGACCTCGACAAACTCGACGGCGCGATCAGCCAAACCACCGCGGGGCTGGCACGGCTGGCGGACGCGGCGCGAGTGACGCTTGCGGGGGCCGCGGCCTCTGTGCGCGCGCCGCAGGCCCGGCCTGCGACGGCCGAATCGAAATTGGAGGCGGAGCCGGTGACGCGCGAGGCGTCGCGCGCGCCAGCGCCGGTGCCGCAGGCGAAAGACCGTGTGGTCGCGCCGGCGACACCTCAGGATGCGAAGGAATACGCGGTCGCGCCGGTGTCGGCGCGAGTTGATCCGCCGCCAGTCATTCCCGCGCAGGCGGAGCGCGGCGCGGGCGAGCGGGCGACGGCAGCACGGGCGCGGATTGCGGAGGCTGCGTCTGCGACGCCTGTGCCGCAGCCGCCCACGGTGGCGACGGTCGTGCCCGAACGCGCCTCGCCCGAGCGGCCGATGGCGGCGGCAAACGCGAAGGCACCATCGATGCCGACCGAGCAGGCCGGAGCGGCACCGGCCCGCGTAGCGTTGCCGCCCGAGAGGCCGGCCGCGGCACCGGCGGATGCGGGGCGGCGGGGCGCGACGCCCGAGACGTTGCCGGTGACGATCGCGCTGCGGCGGGATCGTCCGGCGGCAAACGCGCCGGCGGCGTTCGCGAGCACCGCGCGTGCGGTCACCGCGTCGGCGCCGGCGACCGCAGTCGCGGGTACAGCCAACAAGGCGGAGTGGGACACGACGCGGATCGCCCGCGCACCTGCCGATGCGAGCGTCGTCAGGCAAGCGGCATCGTTGCCGTCACGAACCCAGACGCAATCGCCTGTCGTTGCCCGGCCCCGGAAGGCGGCCCCGCAAGCGGTCGAGCCCGGGCGCCAGGAGAATCGGCCGCTGGAGGTGCCGGCGGCACGTGCGATGTCACGTTCGGGTGCGGTGTCGGCGGCGTCGCGCCTGTGGGCGCCCGCCGCATCGCCCACCGTTCCTGCGGCGCCGCCCGCCCGGCAGCCCCCGCCCGCGCCCGCACAGGCGAGCAGCGAGCCGGATCGATCGGAGTCGAACATCTATCTCGACGGCGAGGTGGTCGGCCGCTGGCTCGTCGAGCGGCTCGGGCGAGACGCCGGGCGTCCCCCGACCGGCACCACCGGGATCGACGGGAGGCTCAGCCCCGCCTGGTTTCCCGGAGCACTGCAATGACCGGCACACCCTTGCTACTCGGACCGATTGCTTTCGGGGACTTCGAGGTTCCGGAGCGTATCGGCTTTGGCGGCGCGCAGCGCCTGGTGGTCCACACGCTGCCGGGCGGTGCGCGTGTGATCGACGCGATGGGGCGCGACGATGCGGACCTCGTGTGGTCGGGCGTGTTCAGCGGTCCGGACGCCGCGGAGCGCGGGCGGCTGCTGGACGTGCTGCGCGTGGTCGGAGCGCCGCTGCCGCTGTCCTGGGATGCGTTTCTCTACACCGTCGTGATCGCGCGCTTCGACGCGATCTATTCGAGCCCGTGGTGGGTGCCGTACCGCATCACCTGCAAAGTGATCCAGGACGAGGCACAGACGCCGGTCGTGGCGGCTATCGACCTGCTGTCGAGCGTGCTGGGCGACATCGCCAGTGCCGCGTCGGGCGGTTTCGATCTCACGGCGGCGCAGACGGCGCTTGCGGTTCCGGGCGCCACGACGGCGGGCACGGCCGCAAACGCGGCCGCGCAGGCGACGATCGTCAGCGCGCAGGGCACGCTCGACGCCAATCTTGCAAGCGCAGGGGGCAATCTTCAGGGCATAGGCATCAGCGGCGCAGTGGCAGCGACCGGTCAGCTCGCATCCCTGTCCGCCGCGCGGGGATACCTCGCTCGCGCACAGACCAATCTCGCAAACGCGCAACCCTGATGCGGACGATCACGGTCGCCGGCGGCAATCTGTTCCAGATCGCCGCACAGGAACTTGCCGACGCGACGCAGTGGCTGCGGATCGCGCAGGCGAACGGACTGTCCGACCCGGTCCTGGTCGGGCTCGTCGTGCTGAACATCCCAGACCCCGACCCGAACGCCGGAGGCGGCATTGCCCAGCAGTAGCCTGCGCCAGCCGAGCCTCACGGTGCTCGCCAACGGCGCGCGGGTGGCGGGCGTGACGTCGGCGCGGGTGAGCACGAACAACCACTTCACCGCGGGAAGCTTCTCGGTCCAGGCAGCGCTCGCGGCCGTCGATCCGAACTTCTGGTCCGACAGCACCGACATCCTCCTCGAAGTTCGAATGGGGTTGGGCGGGATCGAGCAGTCGATGATGATCGGTCAGGTGGATACGGTCGAGATGGAGCCGATCCGCGGCGTCATGCGGGTCACGGGGCGCGACCTGGCAGCGCAGATGATCGCGGCGCGCACGCAGGAGAGCTTCCAGAACCAGACGGCGAGCCAGGTTGCCGAGACGATCGCAGGACGCCACGGGCTGGCATCGTCGGTGACCGCGACCCGCACGCCGATCGGGCGCTACTACCAGATCGAGCACGACAAGATCACGCTCGACAGATTTCATAACGCAACGACGGAGTGGGACCTCTTGGTCCTGCTGGCACGGCAGGAGGGATTCAACCTGTTCGTCAACAACGCGACACTGCATTTCGGGCAGCCGCAAGCGGGAGCGGCCAGGTTGGTCCTGGTGCCATCCGATCTGCTGTCGCTGCACATGGAACGCGCGCTGACGCTCGCGGGCGAGATCAAGCTGACGGTCAAGAGCTGGAACAGCCGGCAGATGTCGAGCTGCACCAGCACCGCGTCGAGCGGCAGCGGCGGGATCGTCCAGGAATTGGTGATCGTGCGGCCGAATCTGAAGCAGAGCGAGGCCGACCAGCTTGCGCAGACCCTGCTGGCGGAGCTGGCGGCGCACCAGCGGACGGTCGCCTTCACCATGCCGGGCGAGTTCACGCTCGCGGCGCAGGGGACGGTCGCATTGCAGGGAACGGGAAGTGCGTTCGATGGAACTTACAATGTTCTCGAGCTGGAGAGGAGCCTGAGCGTGACGCAGGGTTTCATCCAACGTGTCCGCGCTAAGGCGACGACCTGAATGGAACGTTTCCTCGGTGCCATCAAGCAGCGCGCTGCAGGTCTCGACGGCCGCCAAGGGCAGGTGCGTTTCGGTATCGTCGCAAGCTTTGATCCCGAGACCTACACTGCGCGGGTGCGGTTGCAGCCGGAAGCGGTGTTGTCGGGATGGTTGCCGATCCTGACTTCGTGGATCGGCGCGGGATGGGGATTCGTGAGCCCGCCGGCACCGGGCGACCAGGTGTTGGTCCTCGCGCAGGAAGGAGACGCCGAGCACGGCGTGATCGCCGGGCGTGCATTTTCCGACGCGAACGCGCCGCCGCAGGCGCCGGTGGGCGAGTTGTGGCTGATGCACAAAAGCGGCAGCTTTCTTAAGCTGGCAAATGATGGGACCGTGCAGGTGCAGGGCGATCTGCACGTGGCCGGCGACGTCTATGACAGCCACGGCAGCCTCGATCGCCTGCGCCAGCACTATGATGCGCACACGCATACGGATTCGCGCGGCGGCACGACATCAACGCCGCAGCAGCAGGATTGAGGACCCAATGCCAGAACTTGCGCAATTCTGGGGTTCCGACCTGATGGTCGGGCCAACCGGCGACCTCGCTTTGGTCGATGGGACGCAGGAGGGGCAGCAGCGCGTGGTGCGCCGGCTGCTCACCAATGGCGGCGATTACATCTGGCAACTTGGCTATGGCGCGGGACTGGCGCGGTTCATCGGGCAACCGGGCGGTGCGCAGATGATCCAGGCGACGATCCGCGGTCAGATCTTCAACGAGACGGCGGTCGCGCGGACGCCCGAGCCGGTGGTGACGGTCGACTTCTCCGACGATGGGCAGGCGTCCGTCACGATCCGCTACGTCGATGCCACGAGCGGCCAGACCGAGGTCCTGAATTTTTCGGTGAACGCATGACCCTTCCGCTGCAGAACTTCTCGGCCTTGGTCGAACAGATGGCCGCCGCGGTCCAGGGCGCGTCGACTTCCCTGCTGGACCTGACCGTGGGCAGCGTGCTGCGCGCCATTCTGGAGGCGAACGCGTCGCTGGCTCTCTGGCTGCAATGGCTGCTGGTGCAACTGCTTGCGGTGACGCGGGCGGCGACGAGCAATGGTGCCGACCTGGATAGCTGGGTGGCGGATTTCTCGGTCTTTCGCCTGCCGGCGACGGCGGCGAGCGGACCTGTGACGTTCGCGCGCTTCTCGACTGGGCAGCCCGCCCTGGTGCCCGCGGGCGCGGTCGTGGCCACGGCCGATGGCAGCCAGCAATTCACGGTTCTCGCCGACCCGAGTAATGTGGCGTGGAGCCCAGCACAGAATGGTTTCAGCGTTCCGGTAGCGGCGAGCACGATCAGTCTCACGGTGCAGGCGTCCGTCCCTGGCTCCGGCGGCAACGTGCAGGCTGGGGCGATCGATGCGCTCGGCACGGCGATCCCCGGCATCGACACGGTCGTGAACGCGGCACCGTTCCAGAACGGGGTCGACGCCGAGAGTGATGCCGCACTGCGGACGCGGTTCCAGTCCTGGGCCGCCTCGCTGTCGCGGGCGACGCCGGTCGCTATCACGGCGGCCGTGCTGGGCGTGCAGCAGGGCCTGACCTGCTTGATCGCCGAGGGTGTCGATACGTCCGGCGCCGCACGGGTCGGTAACTTCGTTGTCACGGTCGATGACGGGTCGGGATCGCCACCGGCCTCTCTGCTCGCGACCGCCGCGACGGCGATCGAGGCGGTAAGGCCGGCCGGAGTCACCTACGCGGTGCAGCCGCCAGTGGTGGTGCCTGTGCAGGTGGCACTCACCATTGCGGTGAATGCGCCGGGCGTGAAGGCAACGCTCGCGCCTGCCGTAGCCGCATCGATCACGGAGTGGATCGACGCGCTGCCGATCGGCGCGCCGTTGCCGCTGAGCCGCATTCCAGTGCTCGCCTATGCCGTCGATCCGACCATCGCCAACGTGACGGCGATCACGCTCAATGGGACTGCCGCCGATCTGCTGACGCCGGGAAACGGTGTCGTGAAGGCGAGCGGTGGCGTGACGGTGAACTGAGATGACGGGTGATTCGCTGGATGTCCTGTCGCGACTGAAGTCAGTCCTGCCGGCGCGCTGGTTCGCGACACGACGCCGGTTCTCGATGGCGTGCTGAGCGGGCTCGCTTCGGCCTGGTCGTGGCTCCACGATTTCATCGCATACGCGCGGCTCCAGACGCGGATCGCGACCGCGACCGAGACGTGGCTTGACAGGATTTCGGGCGACTTCTTCGGCACGCGCCTGCTCCGCGCAACGCTCGAACCCGACAATGCTTTCCGCGCCCGCATCCTGCGGGAGCTGACGCGGGCACGGGCGACGCGGCCCGCGATCGTGGAGGCGTTGGTCGATCTCACCGGCCGAGCGCCGGAGATCTTCGAGCCGGCGCGGGCTGCCGATACCGGCGGGTACGGCTTGGCGATGGGCTATGGCCTCGCCGGCGCGTGGGGAAGTCTCTCGCTGCCGTGCCAGTTTTTCGTCACCGCCTACCGGCCGCTCGGCACCGGGATCGCGCTGTTCCCCGGGTGGGGATACGGCGCCTGGAGCAGCGGCGCATCGGCCTACGCTGATCTCTCGATGATCGCGGTGCAGGTTACCGACGCCGACATCTACGCCGCGATCGCGGACGTGCTGCCGGCTGCGGTCACTGCGTGGTCGCGGATCGCGGACTGACCATACGCTCCCGGAACTCAAGCTGAGGGCTTCACATTGGATCGTCAGATCGTCTTCCCCGGAGCCGTGCCGCTCGACACGGATTTTCTCTCCATCGAGCGCAACATCATGGCCGCCATTGGCTATCTCGCGCAGGCAGCACTCGGGTCGGGAGCGATTGCGGACGGGCTCGCCTGCCTGCCGACCACGCCTGCGAGCATGTCGGTGACCGTGGGGCCAGGCAGCATCACGACGTTGTCGGTGGTCGATCCGCTTGCGTTCGGGTCGCTGCCGGCCGATACGACCGACCCGCTAGTGAAGATGGGTATAAACCTGCAGCCGACCGCGTTCGCGCTCACGGCGCCGACGGCGGCCGGGCAGGCGGTGAACTACCTGATCGAGGCGACGTTCAGTGAAGCGGACGCATCGGCAATCGTGCTGCCCTACTACAACGCCGCGAACCCGGCGCAGCCGTATAGCGGGCCGAACAATTCCGGAGCGGCGCAGTACACGCAGCGGCTGCAGCGCGTGCAGCTTCAGCTCAAGGCCGGTGCCGCGGCGCCGACCGGCGCACAGCTTACACCGATCGTCGATCCCGGATGGGTGGCGCTCTGGGGCGTCACCGTCATCTACGGCCAGACCGCGGTCACGGCGAGCAGCATCTGGGCGGTTCCGAATGCTCCTTTCCTGCCGTTCAAGCTTCCACATCTTACGCCGGGTTTTTCGCGCATCGCGACGGTCGGCACCGCTGGTGCATCAAGCTGGACCGTGCCGAGTTTCGTCACGCAAGCGCGGTTCCGCGTGATGGGCGGCGGCGGCGGCGGCGGCGGGGGGAATGCGACCTATTCGGGCGGCGGCGGGGGCGCGGGCGGCTGTGCGGACGGCGTGTTCGCGCTCTCTCCGGGTGCGGTGATCGCGATCACCGTTGGCGCGGGCGGGGCCGGCGCCGCTCCGGGCAGCAGTGGCGGCAACGGGCTGACCACGTCCGTCTCCGGGCTGCTCTCGGCGAGCGGGGGGACGGGTGGCGGCTCGGCTGATCCGGCGTCGTATGGCGGTGCCGGCGGACAGGGGTTCGGCGGCGCGGTCAACACGATCGGCGGCTGGGGAACCGACGGACTTGCATCGGGGAGCAGCTTCGCTGGGGCCGGCGGTGCGTCGGCCCTCGGCGGCGGCGGGCGTGGGGGCGTGGGCGGCGGCCAGGCTGGTGCCTCACCCGGCTCCGGCGGCGGGGGCGCCTACCAGTCCACCGGCAATGGCGGCGCCGGCGCGAGCGGGTTGGTCATCATCGAGTTCTGACGCCGGCCGTCCGCCTGCGCCCCTTCCACGACCGGACTTCCGGAGAAGATGATGTCGTCAACCTACGTCTGGCGGCCATCGAGCGCGCGGCTTGTCGTGCTCGACGGATTCAGCACGCCGCTTCGCCCGAGCACGATCAGCGTTGCGGAGGCGACACCGATCACGCCGTCCTGGCCGACCAAAGACCCGGGGGATGTGCTCGATTACCAGCTCGACGTGTCGAACGCACTGACGGGCGATCCGTCCGACAGCATCGATGCGCTGAGTGCCGCGATCAGCCCCGCGCAACCTGGCGACCTGACGTTGGTGTCGGCCGCGATGGCAGGCAGCGCCGCGGTTCTGTGGCTCTCGGCGGGGCAGGTGGGCACGACCTACACCGTGACGCTGACCATCACCACGACGTCGGGCAGGACGCTCGTGCGCAGCGTCCTGCTGCCGGTGGAAAACCTTACGGTGCCCCCGCCCGCGAGCACCAACCTGACGACCGAGACCGGCAGTACGCTCACCGACCAAAACGGCACGCCGCTGACGGTTGGCCCCTGAGATGCCGACACTGGACGGCCTACCCGCGGCGGTTGCGGCATCCGACACGGACGAACTGCTGGCGAGCCAGGGCGGCATTGCGCGCAAGGTGACGCGTGCGCAACTGCTCGCGACCGCGCAGCCGGTCCTGGCATTGGCACCTGCGACGTTGCTCGGTCGTGTCTCCGCCGGCACCGGTGGGCCAGAGAGCATCACGATCGGCGCCAACCTCGGCGTGCTGGATGGTGCGCTGTTCGCGACGGCGTCGCCCTATTCGGTGGGTTCGCTGCCGGCTGGGCGGGAGCCGGGTGTTGCCGATCTGGTGGCGCTCTCGCAGGGCGGTCAGGATGTGGCAATTCCGTATCCCGAGTTTGTCGCCGCACTTGCGGGCGTGCCGGGCATCAATGCCGGGCAGATGGTCGCGACGCCGAACA
>DATAYA010000189.1:0-2398 GCA_036272815.1 Acetobacteraceae bacterium | reverse complement strand
ACATCGAGATCGACCGCAAGGTGCTGGCGGCGATCGCGTTCGACGACGCGGCGGCGTTCGCGGAGATCGTGCGGAAGGTGCAGGCTGTGGCCTAGAAGCATCCAGGGGCTCTCCCTCCGCGGGCATTCCAATCGGCTGAAGAGTGCCGATTGGAATGCCCGCGGGAGAGCCCCTGGATGCTTCTAGGCCACCGCCTGCACCTTCCGCACGATCTCCGCGAACGCCGCCGCGTCGTCGAACGCGATCGCCGCCAGCACCTTGCGGTCGATCTCGATGTTGGCGCGCTTCAGCCCCTCGATGAACCGGCTATAGGTCATGCCGTGCTCACGCACCGCGGCGTTGATGCGCTGGATCCACAATCCGCGGAAGTCGCGCTTCTTGTTGCGCCGGTCGCGGTAGGCGTATTGCAGCGACTTCTCCAGCCGCTCCAGCGCGATCCGGTAGTTGGTGGACGAGCGGCCGACGAAGCCCTTGCTCTGGGCAAGGACCTTCTTGTGGCGGGCGTGCGTGGTGACGCCCCGCTTGACGCGTGCCATTGCCTATCTCCTCAACCGAGCCCGTAGGGCGCCCATTGCTTGACGGTACGCCCGTCCATCGGCGTCAGCGTCTGGCTGCCGCGGTTGGTGCGCTTCATCTTCTGCGAGCGGTTGATAAGGCCATGCCGCTTCATCCCCGGCCCGGCCAGCACCTTGCCCGTCGCGGTGATCTTGAATCGCTTCTTCACCGACGACTTGGTCTTCATCTTGGGCATTTCGGTCTCCTGTGGTTCGAGCCTGCGGAAGCGCAGGCGGCACGGCCGGGCATGCCCATCCAGGCCCGGTCGCGTGCGTCGCCGGCGGAGTTCTAGCGGCGGGGACAGACGGGTGCAAGGCGTCGTGCCAAGCATTCATTGCAAGCATTGCAAGCACCGCTTACATGACGCGATCTGCGCCAGGGGGCAGGAATGAGCACGCTGATGATCCGCAACGTCGATACCGCGCTGAAGGAAAGACTGCGGGTGCGCGCCGCCAAACACGGCCGATCGATGGAGGCCGAGCTGCGGCAGATTCTGCGGACCGTGCTCGCCGCGGAGGAACCGCAGGAGGTCGATCTGGCCGAGGCGATCCGCCGCAGGTTCGCACCCCTCGGCGGCATGGAACTCGATCCGCTCCCGCCCGTGCCGGTGCGCGGCCCGCCGACCTTCGACGGATGATCATCCTCGACACCAACGTGCTGTCCGAGCTGATGCGCTTGCAACCGGCCCGGGCGGTGGTCGCCTGGGTCGCGGCACAACCACGCGCGAGCCTGCACGCCGCAAGCATCAGCGAGGCGGAGCTTCGTCTCGGCATTGCCCTGCTGCCCGACGGGAGGCGCCGCGCGGCACTCGCAGAAGCTGCCCGCGCGGTGTTTGCCGAGGATCTCGCCGGCCGCGTCCTGCCATTCACCAGCGCCGCCGCCGCGAACTACGCGACCATCGTCGCAGGCCGCGGGCGGACCGGCCAGCCGATCGAGGCATTCGACGCCCTGATCGCGGCAACCGCCCTCGCCGCCGGTGCCGGTATCGCGACGCGCGACACCGGCGGGTTTGCCGACTGCGGTTTGCCGGCGCTGGTCAATCCCTGGGACGCGGCCTGAGCGGCGCCTCCGTCACGCCGCGCGGGCCATCCCCCGCAGCACATACGGCAGAATCCCGCCGTGCTTGTAATAAGCCACCTCGTCCACCGTATCGACACGGCAGACCACCGGCACCCGCTCCTCGCCGCCGCCCGCACGGTGGATCACCATCTCCAGCTCCATCCGCGGCCGCAGCTCGTCGAGCCCCAGAATGTCGATCACCTCGTCGCCCTTCAGCCCGAGCGAGCGCCGGTCCGTCCCCTCGCGGAACAGCAGCGGCAGAACCCCCATGCCGACCAGGTTCGAGCGGTGGATGCGCTCGAAGCTCTCGGCGATCACGGCGCGGACGCCGAGCAGCGCCGTCCCCTTCGCCGCCCAGTCGCGCGACGAGCCCATGCCGTATTCGCGGCCGCCGAACACGACCAGAGGCACGCCCTCCTTCGCATAGCGCATCGCCGCGTCGTAGATCGGCATCTCGTCGCCCGACGGGTAGTGCCGGGTCATGCCGCCCTCGACACCCGCCAGCATCTCATTGCGGATGCGGATGTTGGCGAAGGTCCCGCGCATCATGATCTCGTGGTTGCCGCGCCGGCTGCCGTAGCTGTTGAAGTCGCGCTGCCCGACCTGGTGCCGCATCAGGTAGTCGCCGGCCGGGCTTTCTTTCTTGATGCTGCCGGCGGGCGAGATGTGGTCCGTCGTGATGTTGTCGCCCAGGATCGCCAGCACCCGCGCGGCCCGGATGTCGGCGGCTCCGGGCGGCTCCATCGTGATCCCCTCGAAATAGGGCGGGTTCTTCACGTAGGTC
>DATAYA010000188.1:0-14512 GCA_036272815.1 Acetobacteraceae bacterium | reverse complement strand
ATCGACAAGGATACCCGCATGTCCGAGCACAGTTCCGGGGATATTCACGGCTTCACCTGGGCGAGCAAGGGTACGGGATTCAGCGTCGTCGGCCCGGTACCCGCCGATCTCCTGCACCCGATCGCGAATGAGGTCAGACGGCAGGAAGGAACGACGATCTGAAGGCACGAACGACCGCCGTTCCCACGAGAAGCGGTCGTCGCCCGATGCCGGAGAGCGTCCGCTTATCGGATCATGCGTGGGGCCGCCGCAAAACCGACTTGGGCCGAAACTCGAAATTCAAACTGAGACCCAACCAACGAACCGGAGTGCGGTGACGGACGGGGTGCGGCGACGCTAGACCGGCGCCAGCATCGGCCCGAGTTTGCGGCCGCCGAAGATGTGGACATGGAAATGCGCCACCTCCTGGTGGCTGTCCGGCCCCATGTTGGCGAGCACCCGATAGCCCGGCGTCTCCAGCCCGAGCTGCCGCGCGACGGTCCCGACCGCGCGCCAGAAGCCGGCGATCTCGGCCTCGCTGGCGCGCGCCGCGAAATCCCCGAGCGCCACGTAGGGGCCGCGCGGGATCACCAGCACATGCACCGGCGCCTGCGGTTTGATGTCGTGGAACGCGACCGCCCACTGATCCTCGAAAACGCGACGCGACGGGATCTCGCCGCGCAGCAGGCGTGCGAAGATGTTCTGGTCGTCGTACGGACCGAGCCCGCTCACCGGCATGGCCACACTCCCCAAAGGCTCAGGGAATCTTCGTCGTCCGCGTGCCGAAGGCAACCGGCGGCTGCGGCCGGCGGGCCGCTTTCTCGTCGATGCCGCTGGTACCCTCGCGCCGCTCGAGCTCGGCCCAGATCTCGTCGGCCCGCAGCCCGGCATCCACCCAGAGCACCGTCAGGTGATAGAGCAAGTCGGCGCTCTCGGCGATTAGCGCGGCGCGGTCGCCGACGATCGCCTCGATCAGGCACTCGACGGCTTCCTCGCCGAATTTCTGCGCGACCTTGGCGGTCCCGCGAGCCAGAAGGCGGGCGGAGTGGCTCCGCGCCGGATCGGCGTCGCGGCGTGCCATCACAACGTTCCACAGCCGGTCGAGCACGGCTGCGGAGGCGCCGGTCGGCTCCGGTCCCGTCTCCCACGCCCCGTTGCGGCGCTTGGCAGATTTCTTCTTGGTCGATTTCGCCATTGCCGCTCTCTCAACTCGCCGCGCGAGGCAGACGGACCGGCAAGCCGGCGTGTGCCAGCGCCGCCTTCGCATCCGCGATGGAAAAGGTGCCGAAATGGAACACGCTCGCGGCCAGCAGCCCGGTGGCCCCGGCCTGCGCGCCCTCCACGAAATGCGCCAGCCTGCCGACTCCGCCCGAGGCCACCACGGGCAGCCGCACCGCTCCGCAGACCGCGCGCAGCAGGTCGAGGTCGAAGCCCGCGCCGGTGCCGTCGCGATCCATGCTGGTCAGCAGGATCTCGCCCGCGCCGAGCCCGGCCACGCGGCGGCACCAGTCGATCGCGTCGATGCCGGTGCCGCGGCGTCCGCCGTGGGTGAACACCTCCCACCGCCCAGGAGAAGCGGCGCGGGCATCGACCGCGACGACGACGCATTGGCTGCCGAATTTTTCCGCGGCCTCCCGAACCAGCTCCGGCCGGCCGACGGCGGCGGAGTTGACGCTGCACTTGTCGGCTCCCGCCAGCAGGAGCCGGCGCATGTCCTCGGTCGCGCGCACCCCGCCGCCGACGGTGAGCGGCAGGAACACGCGGGATGCGGTGCGGGAGACGACATCGAGGATGGTGTCGCGGTTCTCGTGGCTGGCGGTGATATCGAGGAAGGTCAGCTCGTCGGCACCGGCTGCGTCATAGAGAGCGGCCTGCTCCACCGGGTCGCCCGCGTCGCGCAGGCTGACGAAGTTCACGCCGTTGACAACGCGCCCGTCTTTCACGTCCAGGCAGGGGATGACGCGCAGCTTCAGCAACCGGACAACGCCTTTCGCAGATCCCTTACAGCAGCTTGGCCGATTCGGCTGCAACGCAATGTAACGTCCGGCCGGTCCATCGGCGGCGGCGGCGCGGGTTCAGCGCCAACGCTCGTCCCGCAAGGCAGCCATCGCGTCGGCGAGGCCGATACGCCCGTCATGCAGCGCGCGGCCGACGATCACGCCCTCGATCCGGCCCGATCGCAGCGAAGCCGCGGCCCGGGCGACCGCACGGAGATCGTCGAGCGTGCCGATCCCCCCGCTCACGATTACGGGGATGCTGAGCGCCTCGGCGAGCGCCGCCGACGCCGCGACGTTGGCTCCGGCGAGCATCCCGTCGCGCGAGATGTCGGTATGGATGATCGTGGCCGCGCCCCAATCCGCGCAGCGGCGCGCGAGGTCGAGCGCCGGGATCGCGGAGGTCTCGACCCAGCCCTCCGTCGCCACCATCCCGTCGCGCGCGTCGATGCCGATTGCGATGCGGCCGGGAAAGGCGCGGCAGGCCTCGGCCACAAGGGCCGGGCGCTTCACCGCGGCGCTGCCGAGGATCGCGCGGGCGATGCCCGCCTCCAGCCAGCGCGCGATGTCCGCCATGTCGCGCAGGCCGCCGCCGAGCTGCACCGGCACGGAGACGGACGCCAGGATCGCCGCGATCGCGCCGGCGTTGACGCTGCGGCCGGCGATCGCGCCGTCGAGGTCCACGACATGCAGCCAGCGGCAGCCGGCATCCTCCCAGGCGCGCGCCTGCGTGCCCGGCTCGGCGGGATACACGGTCGCCTGGTCCATCGCCCCCTGGCGCAGCCGCACGCAGGCGCCGTCCTTGAGGTCGATCGCGGGATAGAGGGTGGTCAGCCCCGCCCCTCCGGCTTCAGCCGCTTGCAGTAGAAGAACCCCCGCACCGTCCGGCCGCGCACCCGCGCATAGGCCGGATGCACCCCCCAGCGCTGGTATCCCATGCTCTCGTAGAGCCGGATCGCCGCCTCCTGCGTCTCGCGCACGTCGAGGTTCAGCACATGGTAGCCGAGCGCCCGCGCGCTGTCCTCGACGCGGGCAGTCATGATCCGCGCGAGGCCGAGGCCGCGGGCATAGGGTGCCACATAGGCGTGCATGATCGTCGCCTGGAACGCCTGCGCCTCGTTGTTGCGGGGCGGCCGGACCATCTGCGCGGAACCGACGATCACGCCGTCGAGCCGCCCCACGAACAGCTCCCGCTCGGGCACCAGCAGCAGGCCGCGGAAATACCGCTCCAGTGCGGCGCGGCCGGGCGGGTTGACCCAGCCGAAGCCGCCGCCCTCGATGATCGCGGCGTCGGTCGCCTCGCACAGCGCCTGGAGGTCGTCGTCGTCGAGGGCTGCGAGGCGCTCGACCGAGAGCACGGGTGCGGCCTTCGGCGGCGTGCTCATGGTGTCCAGCGCAGGAAATTGCCGAGGATGGTCAGGCCGACGCCCTGGCTCTTCTCGACATGGAACTGCGTCCCGGCCCGGTTGCCGCGCGCCACCATCGCGACCACCGGGCCGCCGTACTCCGTGGTCGCGATCGTCTCGTCGGGACGTGCGCCGCGCAGGGCGTAGCTGTGGACGAAATAGACATGATCGCCAGGCACCAGCCGGTCGAGCAGCGGATGCGCACCCGGCGCGAAGTCGAGCCCGTTCCAGCCCATCTGCGGCAGTCGCAGCCCGGGCGCCTCCAGCGCCGCGATATCGCCACCGATCCAGCCGAAGCCGGGGGTCGCGCGATGCTCCAGGCCGCGCTCGGCCATGAGCTGCATGCCGACGCAGATGCCGAGGAACGGGGCGCCGCGCCCTGTCGCCTCCGCGATCGCCTCTCCCATGCCGGCGACGGTGGCGAGACCGGCGGCGCAGTCGGCGAAGGCGCCTTGGCCCGGCAGCACGATCCGGTCGGCGCGGCGCACCGCGTCGGGGTCGGCGGTGATGGCGACCTCCGCCGCGATCGCCTCGCGCGCCGCGGCCTCGGCCAGCGCGCGCGACGCGGAGGCGAGATTGCCGCTGCCGTAGTCGATCACCGCGACCCTCATGGCCGCAGGCGCGATCCGAGGTCGGGGCGCCCGGCCAGCAGCCGCGCCCAGGCGCCGTCGATGCCGCGGGCCGCGACCACGCCGTCCAGCTCCCAGCCGTGCCAGGCGAGTGAGAGGCGGACGAGGTCGCGGCCGAACAGACCTTGCAGCACAACCGCGGCGGCCAGCAGCACACCGAGCACCCAGCCGCGCGCGAGGGCCACGATCAGGATGCCGGCGGCGAGATCGAGGCCGGCCGCGACCCAGGCGCGATGGGCCGCGAGCCAGAGCGGCCCGAACACGGCCGCACCGAGGCTGGCGCCCTCGCGCAGCAGCACCGGCGGGGCGGTGCCGCGCTGATGCACGGTCCAGATGCTCACAGCGCGCCTTTGGTCGAGGGGACGGCGTCCGGTGCGCGCGGGTCGGGGGCGACCGCCATCCGCAACGCCCGCGCAGTCGCCTTGAACAGCGCCTCGGCGATGTGGTGGGCGTTGGTGCCGGCGCGCACCGTGAGGTGCAGCGCGAGGCGGCCGTTGGTGGCAAGCGCGCGAAAGAACTCCTCGAACAGCTCGGTGTCCATCTCGCCCACCCGCTCGCGCGGGAAGGCGGCCGAGAAGGCGAGGTACGGCCGGCCGGAGAGGTCGATCGCGGCTTCCGCCAGCGCCTCGTCCATCGGCACGATCGCGTGGCCGAAGCGGACGATGCCGCGCTTCTCGCCGAGCGCCTGCGCCAGCGCCTGGCCGAGCACGATCCCGACATCCTCGGTGGTGTGGTGCGCGTCGATATGCAGGTCGCCCTTGGCCGCGACCGTCAGGTCGAGCAGCGCGTGGCGGGCGAGGGCCGTCAGCATGTGGTCGAGAAAGCCGATCCCGGTCGCGACCTGCGCGGCGCCCTGGCCGTCGAGCGCCAGCTCGATGCGGATGTCGGTCTCGCTGGTGGTGCGGACGACGGTCGCGGTGCGCGGCATGGGCACAGCACTAGCCGAAACCGGGCGCGCCGCCAAACAGCACGAGCGCGGTTCTGTCCGGTGTGGAACTTTCCATTACCTCACAACAAGTTCCGCGAACGGGCGCGGAACCGCCGGGCACCTCGGGCGTCAGGGCCGCACATTCGGAGGCCCCCAATTGACCGACCCGGAGCCGGACAGAGCGCTGACCGTTCCCGTGCTCGATGAAAGGCTTCGCGTCGGCGTCCGCAGCGTCGGTTCGGATCGCGTGGTGCTGCACAAGACCGTGCGCCGCGAGGACGCGACGGCGGAGGCGGTGCTCCGCACCGAGAGCCTCGACGTCGAGCGGATCCCAATCGGGCGCGTCGTCGAGGCGGCGCCGCCGGTCCGCGAGGAGGGGGACACGCTGATCGTCCCGGTCCTCGAGGAGATCATGGTGGTGGAGACGCGGCTCGTCCTGAAGGAGGAGCTGCGGGTCCGCCGCATCACCGGCAGCCGCACGGAGCACCGCGTGGTGCGACTGCGCCGCGAAGAGGTCGCGGTCGAGCACCCGGAGTTTTCACGATCCGACACAACAGCAGAGGAGAGGCCTATGTCCACGACGCAATCCGCCAACCCGCTTTCGCCCGATGCCGGTGGCGCGCGCCAGATCGTCGCGATGTTCGAGACCTACGAGGAGGCGCGCAGCGCGCGTGACAAGCTGGAGGCGTCCGGCATCGCGCGCAGCGAGATGGACCTGCTCGACTCCAACGCGCAGGAAGGCGACTTCGACCGCCGCTATGAGAGCACCGGCACCGGCCTCTGGGCGTCGATCCGCAGCATGTTCGTCCCGGAGGACGACGCGCATGGTTACGCCGAGGGCGTCGAACGCGGTCACGCGATGCTGGTGGTGCGTCCGTCCCCGGAGCAGCGCGACGAGGCGGTACGCATCCTTGAGAGCTACGAACCGATCGACTTCGACGCGCGCCAGGCGCAGTGGCGCGAGAGCGGCTGGAGCGGCGTGCATCAGGGAGCGGCGCCCGCCGCCGCCGCGGTCAATCCATCTCCGCAGCAACGCGACGCCGGCAGGACCGGCAGCGAGGCCGATGCGCTGGTTGCCGGCAGCGACAGCCTGCAGGGCCGGACCGGCAGCGGCGACCTGACCGGCGCCACGGCGAACACGCCACCGCTCGGCAGGGCCGGCGAGAGCACGCATCGCGATCCGGCATTGGGCACCGGCCGCGACGACGTGATCCCGGTCGTCGAGGAGCGGCTGCGCGTCGGCAAGCGCGAGGTGGCGCAGGGTGCCGTGCGGGTCCGCAGCTACGTCGTCGAGACGCCGGTCGAGGAGCAGGTGCGGCTGCGGCAGGAGGGCGTGCAGGTCGAACGTCGCCCGGTCGATCGGCCGGCTGCGGATCTGCCCGCCGACGCCTTCCGCGAGCGCACGATCGAGGTGCAGGCGACCAGCGAGGAACCCGTCCTCAGCAAGGAGGCGCGCGTCGTCGAGGAGGTGGAACTCCGCAAGGAGATCGGCGAACGGACGGAGACGGTGCGCGACACGACACGGCGCACCGAGGTCAAGGTCGAGGACGACCGCGCCGGCGCCCCCGGTGCCTCCGGCGCAGTGACCAGTCCGCCGCGAACCTGATCGCAGGCGCACCCTCTCCCGCCGCCGCGGGAGAGGGTCAGCCCGCCAGCACCAGGTCCGCTCCCTTCTCGCCGATCATGATCGCCGCCGCGTTGGTGTTGCCCGACACCACCGTCGGCATGATCGAGGCGTCGATCACCCGCAAGCCCGCGATCCCGCGCACCCGCAGCCGCTCGTCCACCACCGATCGTCCCTCCGGTCCCATCATGCAGGTGCTGACGGGATGGAAGGTGGTGCCGCTGGTGCGGCGGATGTGCTCGAGCCAGTCCTCGTCGGTCTCCGCGGCCGCACCCGGCCATTCCTCGGCATCGACCAGGCGCTGCATCGCGCACGTGTGGAACAGCCGGCGGCCGATGCGCAAGCCGGCCAGCATCGTCTCCCGGTCGGTCGGCGTTGAGAGATAGTTGGGCTGGATCGCGGGCGGCGCGGCCGGGTCGGGCGAGCGGATGTGCAGCCAGCCGCGGCTTTCCGGCCGGCAGGGCACGCAGACCAGCGTGCAGCCGGGAAACTCGTGCATCGGATCGCCCGAGCGCGGCGCGCTGCCGGCGAGGAACTGGTACTGCACGTCGGGCGACGCCAGCCCCTCGCGGGTGCGCACGAAGAGCCCGAGCGGGGCGGCCCCCATCATCAGCGTGCCACGCCGGAGTGCCAGGTACTCGAGCCCGGCCCGCGCCTGCCGGATGCGGCTGCGGGAGACCTCGTTGAGCGTGTTGCGCCGGCGAACGCGGTAGATGATGCGGGTGTTGAGGTGGTCCTGGAGGTTCTCGCCCACCGGCGGCAGATCGTGGACGACCGGGATGTCGAGCGGGCGCAACAGCTTCGCCGGTCCCACGCCGGAGAGCTGCAGCAGTTGCGGCGAGGCGATCGCGCCGCCGGCCAGCAGCACCTCCCGCCGCGCACGGACCACATGCCGCGTGCCGGCGCGATCGTACTCCACGCCGGTCGCGCGCTTGCCGCTGAACAGCACGCGGCGCGCATGGGCGTGCGTCTCGATGCGCAGGTTCGGCCGCCGTCTCGCCGGCCTCAGATAGGCGACAGCCGCGCTGCTCCGTCGGGCGCCGCGCACGGTGAGCTGATAGGTTCCCGCACCCTCCTGGCTCGCGCCGTTGAAGTCCGGATTGAACTTGTAGCCGAGTTCCTGCGCGCCGGCGACGAAGGCGTCGTGCAGCTCGTGCGGCGCGCGCAGGTCGGAGACGCCGAGCGGGCCGCCGGTGCCGTGATAATCGTCCGCCCCGCGCTCCTGGTGCTCCGCTCTGCGGAAATACGGCAGCACGTCGTCATAGCCCCAGCCGGTGTTGCCGAGCTGCCGCCAATGGTCGAAATCCTCGGCCTGGCCGCGGATGTAGATGAGACCGTTGATGGCACTCGACCCGCCAAGGACGCGGCCGCGCGGCCAGGCGATGCGGCGGCCGCCGAAATCGGGGATCGGCTCGGTCTCGAACTGCCAGGTGATCCGGGGATTGTAGATGTTGCGGTAGAACCCGGCGGGGATGTGGATCCACGGATTGCGGTCCGGGCCGCCTGCCTCCAGGAGCAGCACGCGCGTTCCAGGATCGGCCGACAGCCGGTTCGCCAGCACGCAGCCGGCCGAACCTGCGCCCACGATGATGAAATCGTATTCGGCCGACTGCTGCATTGCGCGTCCTTCGGAGCCGGTGGGATGATCCGGCAGCGCGGCGCGCGCCGCAAGCAGTGGCCGGCGCCGCGGCTTGCGCGTAGGTTGCGAGAGCTGCGACAGGGACGGTGCGATGTCGGATCAGGTTCGGATCGCGGAGCGCGGCGCCGCGGCGCGGGTGGAGGGAGCGATCGAGGCGCTGCTGCTCGGCGCGCGGTGGACGCTGGTGTCGCTCTATCTCGGCATGGCCGTGGCACTGCTCGTTGTCGCCTTCAAGTTCCTCCAAAAGCTCGGGTCGTCGCTGCTCGCCGCGCCCTCGGCCACGGTCGACGACCTGGTGATCGCGATGCTGTCACTGGTCGATCTCTCGCTGGTGGCGAACGTCGTGCTGATGGTGATGCTGGCGGGATACTCGAATTTCGTATCGCCATTCCCGCACGCGCCGGACCGCTACCGCCCACGGTGGCTCGATCGCACCGACTTCAGCTCACTCAAGCTCAAGCTGATCTCCACGATCGTCGCGATCGCGGCGGTGAGCCTGCTGGAGACCTACGTGAAGGACAGCGGCCGGTCGCGGCCGGACGTGATGCTGCATCTCGCGATGCTGCTGGGGTTCGCGCTCGTGGCCGTGCTGCTGGCGGTGATGGACCGGCTTGTCCACGGGCTGCACGAGGACGACCTCCCGAAGTAGCGGACTACCGCGCCCGCAACTCCTGGGCGTGGCGGAGCAGGGCGGCGGCGCGGAACGGCGCGTGGACCATCTTGCTGAACGGCAGCAGCAGGAAAAACGCGAGCACCAGCCCGAAATGCAGCGCCAGCAGCGTGCCCATCGCGGCCGTTGTGCGGAAGCCCAGCAGCAGCAGGCCGGAGACCGCGAGTGCCCACAGCACGCCGATCAGTGCGAAATCGGCGCCAAGCAGGCCGGGTGCCGTGGGGGCGCGGTCTTCCACGACGCGGAGCCATGCGAGGCCGCCGGTGCCGATCGCGAGCAGCACGCCCCCCGCTGTGCCCAGCACCACCGGCACGCTGAGCCACGGATAGGGCGCCGGCCGGCCGAACACGTCCGCCGCGATCGTGGCGGCGCAGGTCGCGGCGAAGCAGAGCAGAAAGCCGTAGAACGTTGCGTGGTGCAGCCGTCGACGGGTCATGCTGAACGCCTCGCCGCGGTCGTTGCAGCCGTGGCCGCCGCCGCCGAGGTTGCGCAGCGTCAGCACGTCATGCGTGGCCGCGCGGGCGGCTGCCGCCCCCGCCGGCCCGCCGCCGGTCGCATGCCAGAAATCGCGTGTGGCGAGGCCAAGCGCCACCAGCGCCGCCACGAAGGCAGCACCCGCCAGCCCTACGAGTACGGCCCGCGGGATCACGGCGTAGAAGGCACCCGGTCCGACATGGGCGGCGAACAGCCGGCCAGGTGCCACCAGCAGCACCGTCACGATGAGCGCGAGTGCCGCGGCGATCGCGGCGCCGCCCGCGACCACGGTGCCGTTGCGGCGGAACAGGGCCGCGAGCGGCCGCGGCAAGGCGTGGGCCGCATAAGTCTCGGCACGCAGGTCTGCGAGCGTGCGCGGCAGGTTCAGCCCGAACTCGTGCGGCGGCGCGTACTGGCAGGCGTGATAGCAGGCGCGGCAGTTGTGGCAGAGATTGGCGAGAAAGTTCAGGTCGGCCGCCGCGAACGCCCGCCGCCGCTCCATCGCCGGGAACACGGCGCAGAAGCCCTCGCAGTAGCGGCAGGCGTTGCAGATCTCCATCTCGCGCCGCGCCTCGACGATCGCGTCGGTTTCAGTTTCGGGCATGTCGTGCTGCCTCCCGTCCCGCGATGCGGCCGAACACGGTGCCGATCGTCATGCCGAACCCCGCGAGATAACCGCGGCCGAGGATGTTGCCGGCCATGATCTCGCCCGCCGCGAACAAATTCTCCGCCGGCCGCCGGTCCTGCATCTGCACCCGCGCGCCGGCGTCCACGCGCAGGCCGAGATAGGTGAAGGTGATCCCGGGCCGCAGCGGATAGCCGGTGAAGGGCGGTGCCTCGATCGTGCGCGCCCAGTGCGTCTTCGGCGGATCGAGCCCCTCCGTGCGGCAGAAGTCGAGGCGGCCGGAATCGAATTCGCCGGGCCGCACCGCCGCATTGTAGTCGCGCACCGTCGCCTCGAGTGCCGTCGGATCGAGCCCGAGCGCGTCCGCCAGGCCACCGATCGTCTCGGCACGGATCGGCGGGAACACCGACGGCATGAACAGGCTCTCCGCGCGGCTGTCGGTGATCGACCAGGCGATCTGTCCGGGGCGCTGCGCCACCAGCCGGCCCCAGATCGCGTAGCGCTTCGGCCAGACGTCCTCGCCTTCGTCATAGAAGCGCTTCGCGTCGCGATCGACGACGATGCCGAAGGGCACGCAGTCGAGCCTTGTTGCGATGCCACCGTCGAAGCGCGGCGCGCGCGCGTCGATCGCGACCGCATGGCATTGCGTCGGGTCGCCGACCGGCTCCGCCCCCTGCGCCAACAGGTCACGCAACACCCGGCCCTGCGCGTAGGGTGTGCCACGAATCAGAAAATTGTCGGCCGCCTCGCCCCAGGATTCGCGCAGCCATGCGATGTTGGCCTGGAACCCGCCCGAGGCCGCGACCACCGTGCGGGCGCGGACCGTCACCGGAAAGCCGCGGCTGGTGGCGAACACTTCGCGCACCGCGCCACCGTCGAGTGCGAGCCGCGTCACCTCGCTGTCATAGCGCACGACGACGCCGAGCCGCTCGGCGTGCGCGTAATGCGCGTTCACCAGCGCCTTGCCGCCGCCCAGGAAAAAAGCGTTGGTGCGCGAGAGGCTGAGCGTGCCGGTGAGCGAGGGCTGGAAGTGCACGCCGCATGCCGCCATCCAGGGCAGCGCCTCGGCCGAGGCGCGGATGGTCATGCGTGCCAGCGCCTCGTCCGTCTCGCCGCCGGTGACGCGCAACAGGTCGTCCCAGAACTCGTCTTCGAGATACGCTTCGGTGAGCACTGCGGTCGGCGCCGCGTGCATCGCGCGCAGGTTGCGGGTGTGGCGGCTGTTGCCACCGCGGAAGGCGCGCGGCGCGTGCTCCAGCAGCAGCACGGAGGCCCCGGCTTCGCGCGCGGCGATCGCGGCGCAGAGGGCGGCATTGCCGCCGCCAACCACCAGCACGTCCCAGATGCGGTCCGGTGCTGTCACCCCTCAGCGGCGCATCAGCCGCACCGCCTCGGTGACCAGCGCGGCGTTATCCGCGGCGAGGCTGCCGTCGGGCAGGCGGTCGGTGTCCTCCAGCCCGCTGCGCGTCGAGAGATGCTGCGCCGCCGCCGCCCGGACCAGCGGCCAGGAATTGCCGCCCGAGCCGTGCAGCAGCAGCGGACGTCGCAGTCCGGCGCGGTCGAGCACGGCGCGGATCGCCTCCGCCTCCGCGGCTTCCGTGCGCCCGAGCTCGATCAGCACCCGGAGCACTCGCTCGCCAAGCCCGAGCCGCACCAGGCGCGCGGCATCCGCTTCGGTCCAGAGCCCGGCCTCGATGCCGACGCCGAGCCGCAGCAGCCGCTCGATCACCGCCGGCGCGTCCGGCTCCGAGAGGTTGACCGAGGCGTAGTCGGGCCGGACGCGCCAAGCGCCGATCGCGGCCAGCGTGGCGTCGGGCGCGCCCTCGATCCAGGCGCCGGTGGAGATGCCGACCAGCGTGCCCGGCAGCCGCGCCCGGATCGCGTCCAGCGCTTCGCCCACCGCAGCAGCGCCGAGACTCTCGCGCCCGTCCGGCCCGCGCGGATGGATGTGCAACTCGGCAGCGCCTGCCGCGACACAGGCGGACCCGTCCTCCGCGAGTGCTGCCGCGGTGAGCGGCAGGCGCGGATGAAAGCCCGGCGCCCGCGCGCCGTTGAGGCAGGCCTGCACGATCATCCGTCGAGCATCGCCGCCGCGTGCCACGCACGCAAGCTGCCGTCTTGATGCACGAGAGGCCCCGCCGCAGACTGCACGCGCACCAAGTGAAGGGATCGCCATGATCTACGAGATGCGCGTCTATCGCTGCCTTCCGGGCCGGCTGCCGGCGCTGCTCAATCGCTTCGAGCACACCACGCTGAAGATCTGGGAACGGCACGGCATCCGCCAGGCAGGGTTCTGGACCACGCTCGTGGGCGAATCCAACCACGAGCTGACCTATCTTCTCGCCTGGGACTCGATGGCCGAGCGGGAGCGCTTGTGGGGCGCCTTCATGGCCGACAAGGAGTGGATCGAGAAGCGCGCAGCTTCCGAGCGCGACGGGCAGATCGTCGCCAACATCGTCAACTCGTTCCTGGCGCCGACCAGCTTCTCGTCAGTGAAATAGGCGGCGCTCAAGCGGCGCCGGGGGGGTGAAATAGGCGGCGCTCAAGCGGCGCGGGGCAACTCGCCACGCGCCGCGAACCGCCGCTGCCGCCGCTGCATCATCCGCCATGCGAAGCGCGACGCAAGCGCCGCCATCCGCCCGCGCGGCTTCAGCCCGACCGCCTTGAACACCATGCCCATGCCGCGCTCGACATGGCGGAAGCGGTAGAAGCCGATCGCCTGCGCCATGTAGGCGGCGATGCAGCGCTCATGCGCATACGGCATCCCCTCCGGGTCGTTGCCGCAATGGAAGGCGAAGGCGAGTTCGTCGTCCTCGCTCTCGTTGATGCGGGTGAGGGCGACGCGCAGGCGCTTGAGCTTCCCGAGCCGCTCGCGCCCGAGATAGCGGCGCATGTGGTCGTAGAACAGCTTGAAGTGGCGGTACTCGTCGGCCGCGATCAGGCGGCAGACCTCGCGCAGCACCGGCTCGTCGGTCGCCTCGCCAAGGGCGGTGTAGTAGCTCGACGTCCCGGTCTCGACCATGCAGCGCGCGATCAGCTCGCCGGTGCGCGAGCCGCGGACCGAGGCCAGCACCTCCAGCGGCAGCTTGTACCCGGCGCGATAGCGTGCAAAAGCGGTCGGATAGTCGAAGGATGGATCGGCCAGCATCGCCCAGCGCCCGAGCGCGTCGCCGTGCTGCACCTCCTCCACGGCCCAGTTGTCTGCGGCGTGGTGGAAGTCGGGGTCGTCGCTGAACACGTTCTTCAGATAGACGGCGTAATCGGTGCCGTTGCGTTCGACCATCGCCGCCGCCTTGACCAGCGGCACGATCGCCGGATCGACCTGCGCAGGGTCGAACCGATCCCACGCCACCTGCTCGATGCGCCAGTGCTTCATTCAGGTTCCCGACCGAGAGAAACCCCGCAACCGTGCCGCAGGTTGCCCGAAACCGGAAGGGCGCGTGTCGTTTGTGTCGCGGAGTGTTGCCGGCCGGCCACTGAGCCGGCCATCCTACGCAGATTGGGCCGCGTCCAGCATGGCGCGGGCGGACAGAAGCGCCTCTTGCGCCGCCTCGACCGCCACGATGTCGTTCGTGTCCACGCGGGCGCTCTGCGCCTCGGCCTCCGCGATGCGCTGCTCGGCGACCGCCCTGGAGACCTCCGCGAGCGGCATCACCTCCTCGGCGAGCACGGTGCAGCGTTCCGGCGTGATCTCGCAGAAGCCGCCGAGCACGAAAAGCTGCTCGCTGACGCGATCGCCCTCATAGAGCGAGATGGCGCCGCCGCGCAGCATCACGATCATCGGCGTGTGACCGGGGAGCACGCCGATGTCGCCCTCGGTGCCCGGCACCACCACCATGTCCACGGGACGCGACAGCAGCAGCCGCTCGGGGCTGACGATCTCCAGATCGACCGGCATGGATCAGGCCGTCGCCTTCATCTGCTCGCCCTTCTTCACCGCTTCCTCGATCGTGCCAACCATGTAGAACGCCGCCTCTGGGAGGCTGTCGTGCTTGCCCTCGACGATCTCCTTGAAGCTGCGGATCGTGTCGGCGACGGGGACGAAGATGCCGGGGAAGCCGGTGAACACCTCGGCGACATGGAACGGCTGCGACAAGAAGCGCTGAATCTTGCGCGCGCGCGCAACCACCAGCTTGTCCTCCTCGGAGAGTTCGTCCATTCCAAGGATCGCGATGATGTCCTGCAGGCTCTTGTAGGTCTGCAGGATGCGCTGCACCTCGCGCGCGACAGTGTAGTGCTCGTCGCCGACGATGCGCGGATCGAGCGAGCGCGAGGTGCTGTCCAGCGGATCGACCGCCGGATAGATGCCGAGTTCGGCGATCTGCCGCGACAGCGTGGTGGTCGCGTCGAGATGCGCAAACGAGGTCGCGGGCGCGGGGTCGGTGAGGTCGTCGGCGGGCACATAGATCGCCTGCACCGAGGTGATGGAACCCTTCTTGGTGCTGGTGATCCGCTCCTGCAATGCGCCCATGTCGGTGGACAGCGTCGGCTGGTAGCCCACGGCGGAGGGGATACGGCCGAGCAGCGCCGAAACCTCGGCGCCC
>DATAYA010000187.1:0-5719 GCA_036272815.1 Acetobacteraceae bacterium | reverse complement strand
GAACTCGGCGCTGTTGCGGAATGCCGGGTGGGGATCGAAGCCGTCGGACCCCGGCCACTCGGAGGCACCGAGGATGATCGCGGCGCTTTCCGCGAGTGGCGTCAACGGTGCTGCGTCCCCGCCTTCCCCTTGACGGCCGCGGCGATCGCGGCGGCATCCTGGCTGCGCACGTTGTCGATCCGGACCCCATCCAGTTCGATGGTGGTGGTCCCGGTGCCCTCGGCCCAGGACTTGACAGCCTGCGCGAGGATGATGATCGCCTGCGTGCCGAGCACCGCGATCAGCGTGGCGCCGAAATCCTGCGCCTCGGGGTCGGTGCGCGCGATCCTTGTCCGGTCGCGGTCCAGGTGCTTGCGCAGCGCGGTATCCTGCTTGAGCGCGCTCAGCAGGCTGGCCGCCAGCTCGCCGCCCTTCATGGTGCCGACGCCAGGGAAGCCGATCGTGACGCTGGTTTCGTCCATCATGGTTCCTCCTCCGGTGATCCGTCGCCAGTCCGTGATTATTCCGCAAATCCAGGTAAATTTCCAGTCACGAAACAAGCCGCATCAGGTCGGCTTGCACGCGGATGCGCCGGCAGACAATCTGCGCCGACGCCGGCGAGCGCCGGGCGGGAGCGCAACCGAGGAATCGTTCGATGAGCCAGCCGAAGCCCGCCGAGCCCGGGATGCGTGAAGACGACATCGACACACCGGCATTGGTGCTCGATCTCGATGCGTTCGAGGACAATCTCGACCGCATGGCAGCACTCCTGGAGGGCACCGGCGCCCGCCTGCGCGCGCACGCCAAGACGCACAAATCCGCGACCATCGCCAATCTCCAGATTGCCCGCGGCGCGGTCGGCCAATGCACGCAGAAGGTCGGCGAGGCGGAGGCGCTGGCCTGGGGCGGTGTGGCCGACATCCTGGTGAGCAACGAGGTCGTGGGCCGGCAGAAGCTCGCCCGCCTCGCGGCGCTGGCGCGCATCGCCCGCGTCGCGGTGTGCGCCGACAACCCCGCCCACATCGCGGCGATCGAAGCCGCGGCGGCGGACGCCGGCGTGCGGCTGCCGGTGCTGGTGGAGATCGACGTCGGCATGAACCGCTGCGGCGTTGCACCCGGCCCGGACGCGGTCGCGCTGGCGCGGGCGATCGCCGCCTCGCCGCATCTGCGGTTCGGCGGCCTGCAGGCCTATCACGGCAGCGCCCAGCATCTGCGCCGGCCGGAGGAGCGGCAGGCCGCGATCGGCGCCGCCTGCGACGCCACCCGGCGCACCGTGGAGCAGCTCCGCCAGCAGGGGCTCGACTGCCCGATCGTCGGCGGCGCCGGCACCGGCACCTTCGCGCTGGAGGCGGCGAGCGGCGTCTATACCGAGATCCAGGCCGGCAGCTATTGCTTCATGGATGCCGACTACGCCCGCAATCTCGGTGCGGAGGGCACGCCGGTCGGCACTTTCCGCCACGCGCTGTTCGTGCTGGCGACGGTCATCAGCGCGTCGCGGCCCGGCCTCGCCGTGCTCGATGTCGGGCACAAGGGCGTGGCGCCGGACAGCGGGCCGCCGCTGGTGTGGCAGCATCCCGAGATGCGCTGCACCGGCCTCTCCGACGAGCACGCGCGGCTCGAATTCGGCGCCGAGACCGCGCGGCCCGCGATCGGCGGGAAGCTGCGGCTGGTGCCCGGCCATTGCGACCCGACGGTCGACCGCTACGACTGGTATGTCGGCGTGCGCGGCGGGCGGGTGGAGTGCCTGTGGCCGGTCACGGCGCGCGGCGCGATGGCGTAGGCGCTCCTCCCGTCAGGCATGGCCGCCGAATTCCTGCAGCACGTATTCAAGCGGGCCGGGATGCACTTTGACGGTCCCGGTGAACGGGTAGTCGATCGAGATGATCACCAGCAGCGCCATGCAGATCAGCAGGGATAGCAGCGCGACCATGAGAATCTGCGCCCGCAGGTTGCGCGACGCGAGAAAGAACGTGAAGCCGATCGTCACGCAGCCGCCAAGGAACAGCACCGCCCAGATCACGCTTGGCACGACGCCGCGGGCCAGCCCGAGCCGCTCTTGGCGCGCCGACGTGAGCGCGCTGAACTGTTCGAGGACTGCGGAGAGAACCGCCCCGTTCGCAGGATCGCGCGGCTGTTGCAGCACGTCGTCGTAGAGGGCCGTCAGCAGGCGACCCACCGAACGATCGCTGTCCCCCCGCGCCATCGCCGGCCAGTCCTTCGCGATCGTGGTATGAAGATAGTCTGTCAGGCCGGCACGGAGCTTCGTCGCGGCCGTGGAATCGAGGCCGCCGGACAGCCGGTAGAGCGAAGCGGCGGCGCCCGCCTCCTGCGTCACCGCGATCTCCGCGTCGCGGAACTGCTCCCACACCACGATCACCGCGAAGCCGAGCAGCACCGCGTAGATCACGCCCACGGTCGCGAACTTGAAGCCGGCGACCTCATTGTTGGTGATGAGCCGATCGAGCGCGTAATGCCGCCGCACGAAAGCCGGCCCTGCCATCGCGACCAGCGTCGGCAGGACGACAATGAGGAGACCGGAGAGCCACAGCGGGAGTTGCGAGAGGACGATCATCCGGGACCGGGTCGGGCGGGCATTCGCCGCCCCGGCAACCTAGCGCGGCCCGTTGGTGATTCGGAATAGCGCGTGGGCGAGCGGGTGCGATCCGATCATCCGGCGCCGCGCGACGCGGCGGACGCGCCGCCCGGCTAGACGTTCACCAGGATCGCGCCGGGCACCGATGTGGCTGCGGGAGCGCTGGTCTGGATCACCGGGCCGCGGCTGCCGGGCTCGTTGACCGACGACGACAGGGCGGGGGCCGCGAAGACGCCGGCGGCGATCATCACGGCGGTCAGGGATGTAAGAATGGGACGGCGCATCGAAGTCTCTCCAAGGGCGACTGCCCTTCGGTGGGACACTTGGTCATCCGTGGTCCCAGATAAATCTGACGCAAGCGCAAATCATTTATGCGGAAACCGGCAGGATTATCCCAACCGCCATGCGCACTGATCCTTCCTGTCATGGCCGACCCGTGGGCCGAGCATGACGAGGAGGCGTGCGAGGGATCATTCGATCGGGCGGTTGCTATCAGCCTTCGGCGCGCGGCACCCAGGGGATGCTGGCGACGTCGATACCGTCCTCGGCGAGCGCCTCGGCCTCCTCCGGCGTCGTCTCGCCGTAGATGCCGCGGCGGCTGCTCTCGCCCTGGTGGATCCGCCGCGCCTCGGCGGCGAAGCCCGGCCCGACATAGTCGCAGGTCCGCTCCACCGCGGCCCGCATCCGCTGCAGCAGGGAGCGCAGCTTGGCCGGCATCTCGGCGCCTGCCACGGCTTGCGGCACCGCTTGCGGCCCGGCTTGCGGCCCGGCTGGCGGCCCTGGTGGCGGGGGCGGCGTGGCCGGCGCCGCGGCCGTCCTCTCCGCCCGGCGCGTCGACACGGCGGGCGCCATCAGCGCGCGGGAGACACTGGACGTGCCGCATTCCGGGCACGCCACGAGGCCGGACGCCGCTTGCCGGTCGAAGCCGGCGCTGTCGACGAACCAGCCGTCGAAGCGGTGCCCCTCGGCGCATTGCAGGTCGTAGTGGATCATCAGGCCTGTCCGGCTCCGCACATCTCGGTCATGCGATTCCCTATTGAGATGGGAGAGTTTGGCAGGACCGGCAAGGGAGTGCCAGGAGATCGTGACGCTTCGGTGTCAGGCTGCCAGCAGCGGGTCGAGCTTGCCGGCGCGGTCGAGGGCCGCGAGTTCGTCCGAGCCGCCGATGTGGCGCCCGTCGATGAACACCTGCGGGACCGAGGTGCGGCCGCCGGCGCGACGGATCGATTCCGCCCGCTCGGGCGTGCCCCGCCGCGCGTCGATCTCGCGGAACGCGACGCCCTTGGACTTCAGCAGCTTGATTGCGCGGACGCAGTAGGGGCACCAGGGCTGGGTGTAGATTTCGATTTCGGCCATCGACCGGGCTCTCCTCGTGCGGCGCAACTTCGGGTCGGGCGTCAGCGCGCGCAAGGTGCTCGGTGTCCATCCGCGAACACTTTGATCTGGTTGCGTTTCTCGTTTTTCGAAGGCATCAGCCCGATTCGCTGGATCGTCGAGCGGAGCGGCTACCGGCTCCGCCGCCGTCGCCCCGCCAGGGATCGGGAATGCCTGGCGGAAGCCCTCGCGTTTCCGCGCCGGGCTCCCGTCAGGCGGTCGTGTTGTCTGGCTGACAACCGATAATGTGCCCTCTTACGTGCTCGTGCGGCGCCGTCGGATTGCGCCAAAACCCACGAGCGCCGCCCCAAGGATCGCAAGCGAGGCCGGCTCCGGAACGGAGGTGCCCGGGGTAAAGTTCACCTGGAACGTAGGATCGATGGCAGGTGTCCCGGAGTAGGTGTCGATGACATAGGTCCCGGCGGCCAAGTTGGCATCGAATAAAGTCTCAAACGCGCCGAACACAAATGGCGCCGAGAAATTGATCGATGAAATGGCGCTCCCCAGCGAGCCGTTCCCGTTCAGCGTGTTCGCAGCGAGGCCCAATTCCACATCGATACCGCCCGGCAGGGTTCCGTTGTTTCCGAGCGCCTCTTGGATCTGCAGGTTTCCGCCGCCCCATTCGAACTGGAAAATTGACGGGGTGGCACCGGGGCTCACGAAAACGCCTGTGCCAGAGCTATTGTTCGTAGCGAGGTTGCCAATCTGGCATCCCGCCTGGACGGTTCCGACGTCAGTCCCGGGCAAGGTCTGCGTGCCGTTGGCCTCACCGGCAGTGCCCAGGCCAAAATAGGTACCCGAGCACGCAGCCGCCGATGCCTGACTGCTGACGCCAACCATCAGCGCGAAGCCGATCGCCGCTGCAAGGGCCGGCTTGAATGTCTGCATCATGTTTTCTCTCCCCCAGGAATGGATGACATGTCCGGGGTCAGCAAATTCCATGCCGCCTTCCTAAGCCTTTGATGTCCCCGCCACGAAGGAAGACGGGTGCGAACGCGTCTGCGCGGTGTAAACTAGCCCGACGTATTTGCGTCGCTCGCCGAGGTGTCTGCTGCACCTTCAGGTATGCGTTTCCAATTTCGCAGAACGAGATGGTGTCACCACGGTTAGCTTTTGCTGCTGTAATAACTTCGCAAATGTGGTGCGCGGCGACCGCGTTCGCGATGATTCCTGGACGCGCGGTCAGCGGGCGAGCAGCCGCGGGTCGGGCGGCCGGGCGGCAGCCAGCACGTCGACCGAGATCGCGCCCGCCGCGCGGAGCGCCCGCGCGCAGGCATTCGCGGTCGCACCCGTGGTAAGCACGTCGTCGATCAGCAGCACGCGCCGGCCTGCGATCCGAGCCTCGCGGCCAGGACGGATCGTGATCGCGTCCGCCATTTCGGCCGCCCGCTCGTGGGCCGATTTCCGCCCGAGCGGCGCGGTCGCCCGGACCCGGCGCAGCGCATCGACCACGACCGGCAGCCCGCAAAGCCGCCCGATCGCGTGCGCCAGCAGCCCGGACTGGTTGTAGCGGCGGGCGAACAGCCGACGGCGGTGCAACGGCACCGGCACCAGCAGCCCGGCCTCGGCGAGCAGGGCGGCGCCGGCGCGGACCATGTGCGGCGCCAGCGCGCGGGCGAGATCGGTGCGGTCGGCATGCTTGAACGGCAGGATGATGAGCCGGGATTGCGCGTCGTAGCGGAACGCCGCACGGGCGCGGTCGAATGCTGGCGGCAGGGCGAGGCAGGCCGAACACACGCCCTGCGCGCCGGATTGCCGCGCGTGCTGGAACGG
>DATAYA010000186.1:0-3541 GCA_036272815.1 Acetobacteraceae bacterium | reverse complement strand
GGCTGACCAAGAAGGGTGCGCCCGTGTCCAGCCCGATCACCGGGCAGGCCACGCTGACGCCGGCGGAAGCGAAAGAGTTCATGGCGGGGCAGATGTATGTCAACGTGCATACCAAGGCGCATCCGGCCGGCGCGATCCGCGGCCAGGTGATGCCGCCGCAGAGCTGATTGGAAAGGCCGGGCTGATTGGGAAAGGCCGGGCTCCCCCTCCGCGGGCATTCCAAATTGGCGATTGAACGCCAATTGGAACCTTGGCCCGCTCCGCCCAGACCCGCAAAGGGCCGGGAGGCCCTTTGATCCCCTGACGAAGTGAAGGGTTCCAAGGGCTCGCCCTTGGCGGGTCCAGGGCGGAGCCCTGGCCTATGCCGGGGCGAGCGCCCCTGCCGCCGCCCTGACCTGCCGCGCCATCGCGGCGACCCCATTGCCGCGACTGGTCGAGAGGGCGCCGATCAGGCCGAGATCGGTGAGGAAGCCCGGGTCGGTTGCGGCGATCTCCTGCGGCGTCCGGCCGGAATACACCCGCAGCAGCAGCGCCACGAGCCCGGAGACGATGGCCGCGTCAGAGGCGCCGGCGAAGCGGACATGGCCGGTGTCGTCGCGTGCGGCCTCCATCCACACGCGGCTCTGGCAGCCGGGGACGCGGTGGGCGTCGTCGGCCCATTCGGGCGGGAAGGGCGGCAGCTTGCGGCCGAGTTCGATGATGAACTGGTAGCGGTCCATCCAGTCGTCGAACACCGAAAGTTCCGCCTCTATGGCGGCGATTGCTTCGGCGGCAGAGGATTCCTCGGGGACGACGAACGGGTCGGGCATAGCCGCGATGTGCGCAGGCGAGGACCGAGCGTCAAGCGGGACGTCAAGCGGGAAAGGTTGACGCTCACGGTCCCCCGTCGCAGCGTGCCGCCAAGGAACGCACGGGGAGGATGCGGCGGATTTGGACGAGCTGCTGGCGATCCAGGGCCTGACCAAGAATTTCGGTCCGATCGAGGTGCTGCGCGGCGTCGATCTCGCCCTGCACGCGGGCGAGGTGCTGGCCGTCGTCGGCGACAACGGCGCCGGCAAGTCCACGCTCATCAAGCATGTCGCCGGGCTCTATCAGCCCGACCGCGGCGAGATCCGGCTGCAGGGGCGGCCGGTGCGGATCGGCTCGCCCGCCGAGGGGCGGCGGCTCGGGATCGAGACGGTCTATCAGGATCTGGCGCTGGCCGACGAGCTTTCGGTCGGCGCCAACATCTTCCTCGGCCGCGAGCCGGTGCGGCGGCTGCTGGGCGTGCTGCCGGTGGTGGACAATGCGGCGATCCTGCGCGAGACGCGCGCGCTGCTCGACCGCATCGAGACCCGCATCCCGCGCCAGGCGCGCACCGTCTCGCGGCTGTCGGGCGGCCAGCGGCAGGCGGTCTCGATCGCGCGCGCGCTCTACTGGCACGCCAAGGTGGTCATCCTCGACGAGCCGACGGCCGCACTCGCGGTGATGGAGCGTGAGCACGTCGTGGCCCTGACGCGGCGGCTCGCCGTGGAGGGCGTGGGCGTGATCTATATCGGCCACAACCTGATCGAGATATTGGAGGTCGCGGACCGCGTCGCGGTGATGTATCGCGGGCGGATCGTGCATGTCGCGCGGGCCGCGGACACCGACCAGCGTGAGTTGATCGCCTACATGACGGGACTGTCCGACAAACGGGAAGCCGATGCGCTGCTCGCGGGGCATGGGCAAGCCACAACAGGGGAGGAACCATGATGCGCACGGGAGTTTGCTGGATCGCGGCGGTGATGCTCGCGGCGGCCTGGGGCGCCGCACCGGCGCGGGCGCAGAAAGGCGCGGACACATTCGGCAACGTGCGCATCCCGGTCATCGTCAAGGCGACGACGTCGCAATACTGGGCGACCGTGTTCGACGGCGCGCGCGCGGCGGCGAAGGCGCTGGGCGTGAAGATCGAGACGCTGGGCGCGACCGCGGAGACCGACGTCGCCGGCGAGGTCAACATCACGGACAACGCGGTGGCGACGCATCCGACCGCGCTCGTGATCGCGGCCACCAATGCGGTCGCACTCGCCGATCCGATCGCGCGTGCGACGGCGGCCGGCATCCCGGTCATCATGATCGACAGCGCCGCCAACACCGACAAGTTCGTGACGTTCCTGGCGACCAACAACGAGACCGGCGGACAGAAGGCGGCCGACGAGATCGCCGCCTGCATCAAGGCGCGCACCGGGAAGGCGGTGGGCAAGGTCGCCTATCTCACCGCGCTGGCCGGCGCGCAGTCGCTGAACGACCGCGACCGCGGCTTCGTCGAGCAGATCAAGAAGTATCCGGGCATCAAGGTCGTCGATCACCGCGTCGGCAACAACGATGCCAGCAAGGCGCTCTCCGACACCGAGGACCTGCTGACCAAGACCCCTGACATGGCCGGCATCTTCGCCGACAACGAGCTGGAGGGCGACGGCGCCGGCACCGCGGTTGCCGACAAGTCGCTCGGGTCGAAGCTGTGCCTGGTCGCGTTCGACACCTCCGACCAGGAGGTCGGCTTTCTCCGCAAGGGCATCATCGACGGGCTGATCGTGCAGAACCCCTACATGATGGGTTATGCCGGCGTGTGGTATGCGCTGGCCGCGTCCAAGGGCGCGGTGTTCCCGAAGTTCGTCGACAGCGGCGTGCATGTCATCACCAAGGGCAATATCGCCAGCCCGGCGATGGTGGGGCTGCTCGACCCGAAGAAGTACAAGCTCACCGCGTTCCTCGGCGACTGAGGCGATGGCGGGCGGCACGATCGCGGACCCGACGCTCGGGCCCGCGCGCGGTGGCCGCGCGGGCGGCTGGCGGCATCGTCTGCCGGTCGAGACCTACGTCGCGGCCCTGACGGTGCTGATCTGGCTGCTGCTGGCGCTGACGAGCCCGTATTTCTGGACATTCGGCAACATCACCAACATCCTCCGGCAGGTATCGATCTTGAGCGTGATCGCCTATGGCGAGCTGTTCTCGATCATCCTGGCGGGGATCGACCTGTCGGTGGGCTCGGTCGCCGGGCTGGTCGGGATCGTGTTCGCGATGCTGCTTGCAGCCCATGTGCCGATCGCGGCGGCGGCGGCGGCGGGGCTGGCCGTCGGCGTGCTGGTGGGGGTGGTCAACGGGCTCGCGATCGACCGGCTCGGCATCCCCGCCTTCATCGTGACGCTGGCGGGGTTGCAGGGGTTTCGCGGGCTGGCATTGCTGCTCTCGGGGGGAATGACGATCGCGGGGATGCCGGCCGGGCTGCACCTGATCGCCGACACGGCGGTGCTGGGCGTGCCGACCCTGTTTCTCGTGATGGTGGCGATCGGGGCGGCGAGCCATTTCGTCCTGAGTGCGACGCGCACCGGCCGCTACATGTATGCGATCGGCAGCAACGAGGAGGCGGCGCGGCGGGTCGGCGTGAACGTGACGCGGGTGACGCTGGTGGCCTATGCAGTCTCCGCCGGTTTCGCGGCGATCGCGGGGATGCTGCTGGTGGCGCGGCTGTCGATGGGCACGCCGACGGCGGCGGGAGGATACGAATTGCAGGCGATCG
>DATAYA010000185.1:0-2429 GCA_036272815.1 Acetobacteraceae bacterium | reverse complement strand
CCTTTACGCTCTTGGCGAGGCAAAATTGCGCCGCTATAAGCCGGCCTGCTTCGGCCGGCCCTGCATTGGTCCGGCGGAGGAAGGACCAGGCGACGCGAAGGATCGGCTCCGATGATGCTCACGCTGCCCCCGGATTACCGGCCCTCGGAAGCCGACGATTTCATGAACCCGTTGCAGGTCGAGTATTTCCGGCAGAAGCTGCTGCGCTGGCGCAGCGAGCTGCTGCGCGATGCCGACGGCACCCTCGCCAGCCTCTCCGAAGGCGGCATCCACGAGGCGGACGTCACCGACCGCGCCAGCGTCGAGACCGACCGCGCCCTCGAATTGCGCACGCGGGACCGCGCCCGCAAGCTGATCGCCAAGATCGACCAGGCGCTCGCCCGGATCGAGACCGGCACCTACGGCTATTGCGAGGAGACCGGCGAGCCGATCGGCCTCAAGCGGCTGGAGGCACGGCCGATCGCCACCCTCTCGATCGAGGCGCAGGAGCGGCACGAGCGCATGGAGCGGGTCCATCGCGACGACTGACCGGCGCGACGACTGACCGGCGCGACGACTGAGCTGGCTGGGCGCGGTCACGCGGCCGCCACCTGATCCGCCTTCGCGGCCCCCCGCATCCCGATCGGGAGCGGCTCGCCTGTCGTGCTGTCGCGCGCGGTCTGCGCCTCCAGCTCGGCGTTCAGCTCGGCGCCGACCAGCACGATGATCGCCGAGATCCACATCCAGGTCATGAACCCGATGACCGCGCCGAGCGAGCCGTAGGTCTTGTTGTAGCTGCCGAAATGGCTGACATAGTAGGAGAACAGCAGCGACGCCGCGATCCAGGCGATGGCCGCGAACGCGCTGCCCCAGCTCACCCATTGCCAGCGCGGATGCTCCCGGCTCGGGCCGTAGCGGTAGACGACCGCGAGGAACAGCATCACCAGCACCAGCAGGATCGGCCAGCGCGCAAGGCGCACCAGCAAGCCGGCGGCGCCGTGCAGCCCCACGAAGGCGAGCATGATCGGCACCAACACCACGCCCGCCAGCGCCACGATCAGGAACAGGATGATCCCGAGCGTGAACCCAAGCGTGATCGCGTTGAGGCGGAAGAAGCTGCGTTTCTCGGTCTCGCCGTGGACCGCGTTCAACGCATCGAACAGCCCCTTGATGCCCTGGTTCGCCGTCCAGAGCGATGCCGCCAGGCTGATCGCGAAGCCGATTCCTAGCGCGCCGTGTCCGGCGGCGGCGAGGCTGTGGAGCTGTCCGTCGATGATCTGCATCCCGCCGCCTGGGATCACGCCGGCGAGGGCGTCGACCTGCTTTTGGATGCTGGCGGGATCGGCGAACAGCCCGTAGAGCGAGACCAGCGCGGCGAGCGCCGGGAACAGGGCGAGCAGCGCATAGAAGGTGACCGCCGCCGCCTCGGCCATGATGCGGTGGGTGACGAAATCGGCGCCGACGCGCTTCAGCACCTGCCACCAGCCGCGCGGCGGAATGTGCTGCGGCGCCTCGGCCTCGGCGCCCGAGGAAGCCGGTGCGGCCCTGACGTCGGCCGGATCAGGAGAAGCGGCGGCAGCGCGGTGTCCCGATGCCGGCCGTCGCACCGGAAACGCCGCCAGCAGCAGCCATAGGGTCGCAAGCCCCGCCAGTGCCGTATCCAGCCTGCGCCTCTTCCGCATCCGCCGCATCCGCCCGCTGCCGCCGTGTGCGCGACGGCAACGGCGCGGTGGGCGGTTCGTTGCAGGCCGCCTCCGTCACTTGCATGCGGCCCCCGGTCCGGCGTGGGGCGTCAGCGCGACGGCACAGGGCTCACCGGCTGCCCCAGTAGGCCGCCTCCTGCAATCGCGGAGCGGCGGGCAGATTGCTCCGTGCGAGCACGGTCCCGGCCGGCTGGCCCGGCTGCACCGGACGATAGGACGGGATCGCGGCCGGCGACGGCGCCCGCGCGGGAGCGCCGCAATCGCCCGCCTCCCGCCGCACGACCCGCGGCGCGGCCCCGTTGCCCGAATAGGTGATGCTGACGCTCTGCATGCACACCCCCGGTCCCGCCGGCATGGCGGCCTGGGTCAGCCCGGCGCCCGGCATCGGCCACATCGGGGTCTGCGCCAGCATCGACGCCTCCTGCATCATCGCCCTGCTGGCCTGCTGCATCTCGGCATCCAGCACCGCGAAGGGCGAGCCCGGGCCGAAGGCCAGGGGCATCACCGGAAACGGATCACCGGCCAGCATCCCGGGCGCGACGCCGACCAGATGCGGCGGGGTCGCGCCGGTGTACGCCACTTGCGCCGTACCGCCGCCGGGGAGCACGAGGGTGATGACGTGCTCGGCGGGCGAACGCGCCTGCGCGACACCGGCCAGGCCGGTGAGCGCGAGGGCGGCAGCGCCGCCGAGCAGGGCGGCACGAACGGGATATCGCATCGGTCTTTTCTCCTCTCTGGCTGCTTCAG
>DATAYA010000184.1:0-1538 GCA_036272815.1 Acetobacteraceae bacterium | reverse complement strand
ATCGAGCCGCGCGTGCTGCTGCTCGACGAGCCGCTCTCGGCACTGGATGCACAGGTACGGGTGCAGCTCCGCGAGGAGATCAGGCATGTGCAGCTCCGCACCGGCGTCACGACGGTGTTCGTCACCCACGACCAGGAAGAGGCGTTGTCGATTTCCGACCGCGTCGCGGTGATGCACGAGGGCCGCATCCGCCAGCTCGACACGCCGGCGCGCATCTATCGCGAACCCGCCGATGCGTTCGTGGCCGGCTTCGTCGGCGCGGCCTCGATGTTCGCCGGCACGGTTGCCGGTCGCGCGGTGCGCTGCGCCGGGATCGACCTGCCGGCTGCGGCGGCGTCAGCGCGGGCCTCGGGCGAGGCGGTGGCGCTGTTCGTGCGGCCGGAGCATGTGCGGGTGAGCCTCGATGCCGTCCCCGGCGCACTCGCCGGCGCGGTGGCCGAGCTGACCTTCCTCGGCGCGCTGACCCGGCTGCGGATACGGCTCGCGGCACCCGACGGCGCCAGCCTGCGCGCCGACATGCCGAGCGTCGAGGCGGAGCGGCTGCGGCCCGGGGCACCCGTCTGGGGATCGTGGGACGAGGCGGCGCCCCTGGTGCTATCGCGCGCGTAGGGCGGCGACCCGTGCATCCGGTCCCGGACCGACGAAGCCCGCGGTCGGATAGGTCGTGATCCCGAGCGCGCCGACCGGCGCCCACCAGACGCGCACGGCGCTCCAGTCGTTGTCAGCCGAGACATCGACCACGGGATCGGCGCGACCGATCCGGTGCGGCACCCAGTTCGCCTGATCGACCAGGATTTCCCGCGGCGAGACCACCCGGCGTACCACCGCGACGTGCCCCGCCGGCATCCGCCCGATGGCGCGGAACACCAGCACGCTGCCCGGCACCGGCCAACGCCGCCGCTCGTAGCGGCCCGTCGCTTCCGTCCACCACGCGGCGGCATTGCCGCGCAGTTCCATGCCCGTCACGGCGCTGGCATAGGGTGCACATTCGAGCGAGGTCCACGGCCCGAGGCGAGCGCCGCCGCCGCAGGCCGCCAGCCCGAGCGGCCCCAGCAGGACGGCCGTCCTCGCCAATCGCCGGACCATCGCGCCCCCCGCGCGTCATCCGGCTCCAGTCTAGCTGAAACCGCAACGGCACTACAACCAAGGACTTGTGAGCCTCTGCTCGCCTGGAATGCGAACCTTGCCGGCCGCGATCACGACATCGCGCCGACGTGCTCGTGCGCGGCCGGCCGTGAAACCTTCCTTAACCCGCTTGCGTCATCCTATGCGTGAGGCCGCTGACGCAGCCGCCTCGCGTTTCCTCCCCGGTTGGCATCGCTTGGTGATGCACTCTTTCGGGCGGCGCCCTCACAAAGGTGCCGCCCGTTTTTTTTGCATGCACTTCCCGGACGCCGTCGCGGCTGCCACTCTCCGCCGATGCGCGACGACCCGCCCGAGCTGCTGTCACCCGATGAGGCCGGCCGCGCCGATGCGCTCGCGACCGAGGCCGGCGTTCCGGTTGCCGTCCTGATGGAGAATGCCGGACGCGCGGTGGC
>DATAYA010000183.1:0-10508 GCA_036272815.1 Acetobacteraceae bacterium | reverse complement strand
CGGGGCGCCCTGGGCGCCCCGTTTGCGTCGGCAGCCCCGTTTGTGTTGGCAGCCCCATCTGCTCTGGCGGCCATGCGCAGGCCGCGCTTGTCGCGGCGGGGCGTTTTCGGCAGCGTTGGGGGACTTGGCAGCCGAGGAATGGCCCGGTGCGCGCAGAGTCCCTGGCATGGTTGGCCTCCGCCCTGGCCTTCGCGGTCGCGATGGCAGCGACGCCGGGCCCGAACAACGCGATGGTGACGGCGTCCGGGGCAAGCTGGGGCTTCCGGCGGACGCTGCCCCATATCTGCGGCATCTCGATCGGCTTTCCGGTGATGCTGCTTGCGGTCGCCCTGGGCGCCGGCGAGGTGCTGCGGTCCCGGCCCTGGGTCCAGGAGAGCATGCGCTGGGTCGGCGCGGCCTACCTGCTCTGGCTGGCGTGGAGGATTGCGACGGCCATACCCCGGACGGCGGCGGCCGGACCCGATCGCGCCGGGATGGCCCGCGAGGATGCCCGGCCGCTGAGCTTCGTGCACGCCGCCCTGTTCCAGTGGGTGAACCCGAAAGCCTGGGTGATCGCGCTCGGGGCTGTCGTGACCTTCACGACCGCCGGCTCCGGATCGGTCGGCCAGGGCGCGCTGCTGGCTGCGGTCTTCCTGGCGGTCATCCTGCCGACGACGGCCTTCTGGACGCTGGTCGGCGTCGGCGCCGCGAGGGTGCTGCGCACGCCGGCGGCCTTGCGCCGCTTCAATCTCGCGATGGCCGCCCTTCTGGTCGCGTCGCTGGTCCCGCTGCTGCTGGAGGGTTAACTCGGGCAGCCGGCGTGAAGTTAGGGCTTGGCGCGGCGCCGCCGGTCGCGGATATAGCGCCATGCCGCGCGCCATCGCCCTGCCCTATCCCGATCGCCTGCGATTCGGTGGCCTGCGACTGGGTCGCCTGCGATTGGGTCGCAAGCGGTGAACTGGGTCGACCTCGCCATCATCGCCCTGCTCGCGCTCTCGGCGCTGCTCGGCTTCATGCGCGGGCTGGTGCGCGAGGTGCTGGGTGTCGCCGCCTGGGTCGGCGCCATCGCCGCTGCCGTCTACGGCTTCCCGGTGGTGCGCCCCTGGTTCCGCTCGATGATCACCGAGACCGACATCGCCGACCCGGTCGCGTTCGCGGTGGTGTTCGTGGTGGCGCTGGTGGCGCTCTCGATCGTGGCACGCGCCGTGGGCGGGCTGGTCCGGGGCTCGGCGCTCGGCGGCCTCGACCGCACGCTGGGTCTGGTATTCGGCCTCGCACGGGCTGCGCTGCTGGTGGTGATCGCCTATATCGGGATGGGACTGGTGCTGCCGTCCGATCGCTGGCCGGTCCCTATCCAGCAGGCGCGGGCACTGCCCATCGCCTACCAGGGAGCGGAATGGGCGGCAGCCCGGATGCCCGCAGCCTACCGGCCGAACGTGGCTGCACCGCCCGCCGAGGCGCGGCCGGACGAAGCGGCGCTGCTGCGGGCCAATCCGGCGGGGCGGGCCACGGGGCCAGCGACACGCTGACACGGGAAGGCGAGGCATGACGACGTCTCCTTGGTACGACGACGACAAGCCGCACGAGGAATGCGGCGTCTTCGGGGTCTGGAACGCGATCGACGCCGCGGCGCTGACCGCGCTCGGCCTGCACGCGCTGCAGCACCGCGGCCAGGAATCGACCGGGATCGTGAGCTATGACGGCAGCCGCTTCCACTCGCATCGCGGCATCGGCCTGGTCGGCGACAATTTCAGCGATGCCCGCGTCATCGCCTCGCTCCCCGGATCGAGTGCGGTCGGCCACAACCGCTACGCCACGACCGGCGAGACGATTCTGCGGAATGTCCAGCCGCTCTATGCCGATTTCGAGTTCGGCGGCTTTGCGGTCGCGCATAACGGCAACCTCACCAACGCCCACGCCCTGCGCCGTGCGTTGGTGCGCCGCGGCTGCCTCTTCCAGTCGACGACCGACAGCGAGGTGTTCATCCACCTGATCGCGATCAGCCTCTATTCGACGGTCGCCGACCGGCTGATCGACGCACTCAAGCAGGTCGTCGGCGCCTACTCGCTGGTGTCGCTGTCGAACGAGGCGCTGATGGGCGTGCGCGACCCGCTCGGCGTGCGGCCGCTGATCCTCGGCCGGATCGACGGCGCCGGCAGCGGCCAGCCGGGCTGGGTGCTGGCCTCCGAGACCTGCGCGCTCGACATCGTGGGCGCCAGCTTCGTCCGCGACATCGAGCCGGGCGAGATCGTCGTCATCAATGACAAGGGCGTGCACAGCATCAAGCCGTTCGGCGTCGCCCGCGGCAAGTTCTGCGTGTTCGAATACATCTATTTCGCCCGCCCCGATTCCATCGTCGAAGGCACGCCGGTCTATGACGCGCGCAAGCGGATCGGCACCGAGCTGGCGCGCGAGAGCCACGTCCCCGCCGACGTCGTGGTGCCGGTGCCCGACAGCGGCGTGCCGGCGGCGATGGGCTATGCCGCCGAGAGCGGCGTGCCGTTCGAACTCGGCATCATCCGCAATCACTATGTCGGCCGCACCTTCATCGAGCCGACCGATCAGATCCGCCACCTCGGCGTGAAGCTGAAGCACTCGGCCAACCGCGCGGCGCTGACCGGACGTCGCGTGATCCTGGTCGACGATTCGATCGTGCGCGGCACGACGAGTCAAAAAATCGTCGAGATGGTGCGTCAGGCGGGCGCGGCCGAGGTCCACATGCGCATCTCCTCGCCGCCGACGACCCATTCCTGCTTCTACGGCATCGACACGCCTGAGCGCGGCAAGCTGCTGGCGGCGCGGCATACGGTCGAGGAGATGGCGCACGAGATCGGCGCCGACAGCCTGGCCTTCATCTCCCTCGACGGGCTCTACCGCGCGCTCGGCCATGCCGGACGCGATCCGGGCCGGGCGCGGTTCTGCGACGCCTGCTTCACCGGCGACTACCCGATCCCGCTGCCCGACATGCAGGACAATGCCGAGCGCCAGCTTTCCTTGCTCATGGAGAGCCGGTGAGCCGCGAACAGCCGCTCGCCGGTCGCGTCGCCTTCGTCACCGGGGCGAGCCGCGGCATCGGCGCCGCGGTCGCGGTGGAACTCGGCCGCCTCGGCGCCCACGTCGTCGCCGCCGCGCGCACCCAGGGCGGACTGGAGGAGACCGACGACGCGATCCGCGCCGCCGGCGGCGAGGCGGCGACCCTGCTGCCGCTCGATCTCACTCAGGGCTCGGAGGTGGACGCGGTCGGCCCGAGCCTGTGGCAGCGGTTCGGCCGGCTCGATGCTTTCGTCCATTGCGCCGGGATGCTCGGCCGCCTGACGCCGCTCGCGCATCTCGACCCGAAAGTCTGGGACGCGACGCTGGCCCTCGACCTCACCGCTTCCTGGCGGCTGATCCGCACCCTGGAGCCGCCGCTGCGGGCCGCCGCCGCCGGCCGCGCGGTGGTGCTGGCGAGTGCGCGGCCGCCGCTCGCCTATTGGGGGCTCTACGGCACGATGCAGGCGGCGCTGGTGCATCTGGTGCAGACCTGGGCGGACGAGGTCGCCCGCTCGCCGCTGGCGGTGAACCTTTGCGATCCGGGCGTGGTCGCGACACGGCTGCGCTCGCAGGCGATGCCGGCCGCCGATTTCGCCGCGATGCGCCGGCCCGAGGACGTGGCTCCCGCGATCGCCGCCCTCTGCCTGCCCTCCGAGACGCGGCGCGGGGCGCTGGTGCGGCTGGCGGCGGCCACGGCGGAGCCGGTCGCGAACACGGCACCCTGAACCCGGGCGACTCCCGCCCGCGTCCGTCTGGCGTGCTGGTCCAGCGTTTCCACAGACCTTACACCAAGCGCCCTATGTACTTGTCCTTCCCGTCATGGCCGGGCTTGACCCGGCCATCCACGACTTTCTCTCGGCGGGATCGAAGGAAGTCGTGGGTGCTCGGCCAGAGCCTGTCCTCGGGCGGCCTTGGCCGACCCGTGGGCCGAGCATGACGATGGCAGGACGACGCCGACTTGCCGACGCATCCAGCCGCTCTAGGCGGTCAGTGTCCGGAATGCGTCAATGAAGCGGTCCGCGTCCGCCTCGTCATTGTAGACATGCGGGCTGATCCGCAGCCGCCCGAGCCGCGCCGCCACATGCACGCCCGCCGCCGCCAGCCGCTCGACCAACTGCTCCGGCATCCCGTTCGGAAACCGCAGGCTGAGCACATGCGGGGCGCGCAGCCTGCGATCCGCGATCCGCACCCCGGAATTGCGCAGGCCCTCGGTGATCCGGTCGGTCAGCATCCGCAACCGCTCCCCGATCGCGGCCGTGCCCCATCCGGCGACCATCTCCATCCCGACCGAGGCCATCTCCAGCGAGATGAAATGGTCCCGCTCCCCCATGTCGAAGCGTCTGCCGCCGGACACGTAATGAATATCCTTCAGGTACGGCGCGGTCTCCGAGGTGATTTCGCGGCGGCCGGCTCCGGTCTGCTCCAGCGGGATCGCATCCTGCCGGCGGCGGGCGATGTAGAGGAACGCCCGGCCGTACGGACCAAGCGCCCATTTATATGTCGGGAACACCACGAAATCCGGATCGAGCGTCCGCACGTCCATCGCGATCACGCCCGCGGACTGCGTCGCGTCGATCAGCCAGGCCGCCCCCTGCTTGCGGAGCGCGGCGGCGACGCGCGGGAGATCCACGAGGCAGCCATCCGACCAATGCAATGACGAGAACGAGGCGAGGCTGAGCGGCGCCGCGCCCGGACGCTCGATGGCGGCGAGCAGGGCTGCCGTCCAGTCGCCGTCCTCGGGCTGCTTCACGGTCTCCACGGTGAAGCCCTGCGCCGGCGCCCGCGTGATCCATTCCAGCATCGGCGAGGAATGGTCGTCCTGCATCAGCAGCACCCGGCTGCCCGGCGGGATCGCCAGCGCCTTGCCCGCGACGGCCACGCCGTAACTCACCGAGGAGACGATCGCCATGTCGGCCGGATCGACGTCGAGCAATCGCGCGGCCGCGGTCCGGGCCCGCTCGTGTTCGCGGGCCGGAAGGCCCGGCTCGACCATCCACGGCCGGCCCTTGCGCCCGACCGCCGCCCGCCCTGCTTCCTGGACTGCCAACGGCAGCGGAGTCCAGGACGCGGCAGTAAGATAGCAGACCTCGCGAGGCATATCGAACAGCGCGCGCTGGCACGGCAGCATGAATATTCTCCTTCGACGACCGGGATCACCAGTGTAGGCGTTTGCGGCGGCTCGCGCTCCGTCGTAATGACGCTGCATGGACGGCATCGCCACGATTGACGATTTCGACCGCGTCGACATTCGCGTCGGCACCATCGTCGAGGCACGACCGCTGCCCGAGGCGCGCAAGCCGTCGATCAGCATGGTGATCGATTTCGGCCCGGAGATCGGCCGCAAGCGCTCCGCGGCGCAACTCACCGTCCACTACAAGCCCGACCAGCTCGTCGGCCGGCAGGTCTGCGCCGTGGTCAACTTCGCACCCCGGCGGATCGCCGGCTTCGAGAGCGAGGTGCTGACGCTCGGCATGCCGGACGAGGACGGGGCGGTGGTGCTGATCCGCCCGGATTTCCGCCTCCCCGATGGCGGGCGCCTGTTCTGACGTGCCGGACGCCTGAAGTGCCGGGCTTCTGAAGTGCCGGACCGCTATTACGCCGTCACCTGGGACCAGTTGCAGCGCGACGGCCGGGCGCTCGCCTGGCGGCTGATCGGGCACGGGCCGTTCGCCGGCATCGTCGCGATCGCCCGCGGCGGCCTGATCCCGGCCGCGATCGTGGCGCGCGAGCTGGAATGCCGGGTGGTCGAAAGCGTCTCGATCGCCACCTATGCCGAGGACAGCGCGGCCAGCCGCGGCGAGCCGGTGGTCACCAAGCCGCCGGCCGCGGCGGGGGACGGCACCGGCTGGCTGATCGTCGATGATCTGGTGGACACCGGGACGACGGCGCGGGTCGTGCGCCGGCTGCTGCCCGGTGCGCACTTCGCCTGCGTCTACGCCAAGCCGGCAGGCCGGGCGGAGGTCGACACCTTCGTCACCGAGGTCTCGCAGGACACCTGGATTCTGTTTCCGTGGGACACCCATCTGGAGCCGCAATTCGTCCCGCCCCTGGTGCGGTCAGGGCGGTAGCGCGCGCGGCCAGGGCGGTAGCGCGGGCGATCAGTGCGGCTGCTTCGGGCCCATCGACCCCGGCCCCTCGACCGCCAACGTGATCGGCAGCTTGCCAGCCTTCGCGAAATCGAGCGTGCAGGCCACGCTCTGCCCGCGGTCGAGCTTGGTCGCAAGATGCATCATCATCAGGTGATAACCGCCCGGAGCGAAGCGCACCGTCGCCCCCGCCGGCACCGGCAGCTTCGGCACCGCCTTCATCATGCTCATCCCGCCCTTGTCTTCGGTCTGGTGTAGCATCGTCTGCCCGGCGCCGGCGCAGGAGGCGCCGAGCAGGGTGTCCGCCGTCGCCCCCTCGTTCACGATCGTCAGAAACCCGCCGCCGACCGCGCCGGGAAACGCCGTCGCCCGCGCCCAGCCGTCGCGCAGCACGATCCCGCCCCCCGCATGCGCAGACGGGGCCTGGGCCGCGCCCGCCGCCACCAGCAGCGGGACAACCAGAAAACTACGCCAGTGCATATTCGACCTCCGGTGCATAGACCGCCTGCTCCTTGCCGATCCGCGAGCTGAACAGCGTGAAGTGCCCGACCGGCACCGGCCCGGTGCGGAACAGGTTGTGCGCCTGAAGATAGAGGGCGAGCCTGCCCTCCGGCACCCCGTCCAGCCGCGCCAGCGTCACATGCGGCGAGAATCGCCGCCGCTCGGGCGGCAGGCCCACGCGTTGCAGGGCGGTCTCGATCTTGCCCTGGAGGTGGTCGAGCGCCGGATTGCGCTCGCCGCGCACCCAGAGCGTCGTCACCCGGCCGCCCTTCTCGAATGTGCCGAGCCCGGCCAGCGCCAGTTCGAAGCCGCGCCCGCGGATCGCCGCCAGCGCCGCGTCGATCTCCTCCGCCTGGAAGTTGGGCACCTCGCCGATGAAGCGCAGCGTGAGGTGATAATTCTCCGCCGGCACCCAGCGCGCGCCGGGCAGGCCGCCGGCCAGCAGCGCCAGCGCCCGGCGAACCTCCCACGGCAAATCGAGAGCGACGAACAGCCTCACTGGTGGACCTCGGACTGGTGGACCTCGGTCAGCAATTTCTGCACCAGCGGCAGCAGGCGGGCGACGATCCGCTTCACCCCCGTGGGGTTCGGGTGCAGCCCGTCCGGCTGGATCAGCGACGGCACTTCCGCGACCCCCTCGAGGAAAAAAGGATCGTAGAGCAGGCCCGGCCGGCGCGAGAGGCGGTCGAACACGGCGCGGAACTGCTTTTCATAATCCGGCCCGAGATTGGGTGGCGCATACATGCCGCTCAGCAGGGTCGGGATGTGATGCGCCGCGAGCATGTTCAGGATCGCGGTCAGGTTGGCCTCCATCTCCGCCGGGCTGGCGCCCCGCAACCCGTCATTGGCGCCGAGTTCGACGATCGCCGCCTGCGGGTTGGCGCCGAGCAGCCAGGGCAGCCGCGCCAGCCCTCCGGCGCTGGTGTCGCCGGAGACCGCCCCGTCGATGATCGCGACCTGGACGCCTTTGGCCGCCAGGGCCGAGTTGAGCTGCGCCTCGAACCCTGCGGCGTGCGGCAGGCCGAAGCCGGCGGTGAGGCTGTCGCCCAGCACCAGCAGCCGGATCGGCGCGGCGTGAACGGTGGAAATCCCGGCAACCAAAAGAAACAGAACCTTCGCCAGCAGCTTCGCGGCGCCATATGAGCGGACAATGGACAACGCGATGCCTCCGGCCGACGGACCCGCCTCCCCGGCCGACGAAACGCTTGTGCGGGTGCGGAACCTGACCTTGACCCTGCCCGCCGCTGCGGGACCGGTCAACATCCTGACCGGCCTCGACCTCGACGTGGAGCAGGGCGAGGCGGTGGGTGTGATCGGCCCATCGGGCTCGGGCAAGACCAGCCTGCTGATGGTGCTGGCGGGCCTGGAGCGGCCCACCGGCGGCTCGGTACAGGTCGCGGGGCGGGAGCTTGCCGGCCGCGACGAGGACTGGCTCGCCCGCTTCCGCCGCGAGACCATCGGCATCGTGTTCCAGGCCTTTCATCTCATCCCGAGCATGACGGCACTGGAGAACGTCGCTGTCCCGCTGGAGCTTGCCGGGTTGCGCGATGCCGGCGCGCGGGCCGGGGCGGCGCTGCGCGCGGTCGGGCTCGGGCACCGGCTGACCCACCTTCCGGGCCAGCTCTCGGGCGGCGAGCAGCAGCGCGTGGCCCTGGCCCGCGCCTTCGCCCCCCGCCCGCGTCTGCTGCTGGCCGACGAGCCGACCGGCAACCTCGATCAGGCGACCGGGGCGGCGGTGATGGAGCTGCTGTTCACGATGCGGGCGGAGTACGGCACGACGCTGCTGCTGGTGACCCACGATGCCGACCTCGCGGCACGCTGCGGCCGCCGCGTCGAGATGGCCGACGGGCGGGTCTTTGCTCCTGCTCCCATCGCGCGCTGGGCGCGAGACGCCGCGCAATGATGCTGGCCCTCCGCCTCGCCCGTCGCGAACTCCGCGGCGGCGCCTCGGGCTTGCGCGTCGTCCTGGTCTGCCTCGCCCTCGGCGTCGCCGCCATCGCCGGCGTCGGCAGCCTCCGCGCCGCCATCGACGCCGGCCTCGCGGACCAGGGCCGCGCCCTGCTCGGCGGCGATCTGGAAATCAGCGGTGGCGCGCAGCGCCTCCCCGGCGCGCTGCGAAGCTGGCTGCGCGCCCGCGGCGCGCGGCTCTCGGACGTGGTGCAACTCCGCTCGCTGCTGACCGGCCCGCATGGCGAGCGCCAGCTCATCGAGCTGAAGGCGGTCGATCCCGCCTATCCGCTGGTCGGCGCGGTCGATCTCTCCCCCGCGCAGCCGATCGGCCAGGCGCTCGCGGGCGGCGGCATCGTCGCCGAGCGGTTGGTCGCCGAGAAGCTGGGCGTTGCACCGGGCGCGACGCTGCGCCTCGGCGATGCGACGGTCACGCTACGGGCGATCCTGACAGATGCGCCGGACGAGATCGGCGGTCGCATCCTGCTCGGCCCGCAGGCGATCATCGCGCTGAAAACCCTGCCGGCGACGCATCTCGTCGTCCCCGGCTCGATGGTGAACTACGCGCTGCGCGTCGTGCTGCCGAAAGGGACAGACATCGCCGCGACCCGGGCGGCGCTGCGCGTGGCTTTCCCCGACACCGGCTGGCGCATCCGCGACGAGCAGCAGGCGGCGCCCGGCGTGCAGCGCTTCATCGGCCGCACGGCGCTGTTCCTGACGCTGGTCGGCCTCTCCGCGCTGCTGGTCGGCGGGATCGGCGTCGCGACCGGGGTGCGGAGCTGGCTGGAGGGGCGGGCGCGCAGCATCGCGATCCTGCGCTGCCTCGGCGCGCCGTCGCGGCTGGTTTTTTCCGCCTATCTGATCCAGGCGCTGGCACTCGCGGCCATCGGCGTGCTGGCGGGCGTGATTGCGGGCGCGGCACTGCCCTGGGCAGCGGTGGCGGCGCTCGGCTCGGCGCTGCCGGTGCCGCCGCGCCTCGGGCTCTATCCCGAACCGCTCGCGCTGGCCGCACTCTATGGCCTGCTGACCGCCGTGTGCTTCGCGCTCTGGCCGCTCGGGCGGGCGGCGCGCATCCCCGGTGCCGCGCTGTTCCGCGACCCGACGCTGCCGCAGCGGGCGGCCGGGCGCGGCCGGCTGCTGGCGGTCAACGCCGTCGTCGGGCTCGCGCTGGCGGCGCTGGTGATCGGCGCCTCGTCCGACCGGCGGTTCGCGCTCTGGTTCGTGCTGGCCGCCGGCATCACGCTCGCCGCCTTCCGCCTCGGGGCCGCCGCCCTCGCCGGCGCCGCCGCCCGCGCGCCGTCGCTGCCGCGGTTCTGGGCGCGGCTCGGGCTCGCGAACCTGCACCGCCCCGGCTCGCCGGCCGGGCTGATGCTGGTCGCGGTCGGCATCGGGCTCTCCACGCTCGCCTCGGTCGCGCTGATCGAGGCCAACATCCGCCACCAGCTTCTGGCGCAGCTCCCGGCCAACGCGCCGAGCTTCTACTTCATCGACATCCAGGACAGCCAGATGCCGGACTTCCTGCGCCTCGCGCGGGCGCAGCCGGGGGTCTCCGACATCCACCACGTCCCCAACCTGCGGGCGCGCATCGTCTCGGTCGCGGGCGTTCCGGCCGCCCGCGTGCCGGCGAGCCAGGACACGCGCTGGGCGCTGCGCGGCGATGACGGGCTGAGTTTTGCCGCGACGCCGCCGCCGGGGACGCATCTCGTCGCCGGGCACTGGTGGCCGGCCGACTACGCCGGGCCGCCCCTGGTCTCGATGGACGCGCATATCGCCGCCGGCTGGGGGGTGCAGATCGGCGACGTGATCAGGATGAACGTGCTGGGCCGCGACATCGATCTGCGGGTTGCCTCCCTGCGTGACGTCGCGTGGCGGAGGCTGTCGCTCAATTTCGTCTTCGTCGCCTCGCCCGGGCTGATCTCCGGCGCGCCGCATACCAACGTCGCGACCCTGCGGGTGCCCCCG
>DATAYA010000182.1:0-6373 GCA_036272815.1 Acetobacteraceae bacterium | reverse complement strand
GGTGACGTCATGACCGTGACGGCGGCGATCGCGCAACTGCGGACGACAGACCTCGATGGCTCGATCCGATTCTGGACCGATCACATGGGTCTTGCCGTGGCGTTCCGGTTCCGGGATTTCTATGCCGGCACCGCGGCCGGGTCGGCGGTGTTCCATCTCAAGCTGGCGGACGCGCCTGATCCCTCGGTCGCGGAGGTCCGCGCGGCCGGGCATTTCCAACTCTATCTCATGACCGACGACGCGGAGCGTGCGGCGGAGATTGCGCGGCAGCGCCACGTGACGATCATCCGAGACTTGCACGAGACGCCGTGGAGCACGCGGGAGTTCGTGATCGAGGACGACCAGGACCATACGCTTTATGTGGGTCAGGGCGCATGAGCCGCATCGCCTATGTCAACGGCCGCTATCTGCCGCAGCCTCAGGCGTGCGTGAACATCGAGGACCGCGGCTACCAGTTCGCCGATGGCGTCTACGAAGTCGTGCATCTCTACGACGGCCGCTTCATCGACGAGGAGCGGCACCTGGCGCGGTTGGAGCGGTCCCTGCGCGAGCTGCGGATCGCGATGCCGATGTCGCGCGCGGCGCTGCTGCATGTGCTGGCCGAAGTCGCGCGACGAAACCGCGTGCGCGAGGGGCTGCTCTACATGCAGGTGACGCGCGGCGTGGCGCGGCGCGACCATGCCTTCCCGAAGCCCGGCACGCCGCCGGCGCTGGTGGTGACGATACGCCGCGTCCCGCCCTATCCACGCGACGTCGAGGCCTGGGCGGCGGCGGCGATCACGCAGCCGGACCTGCGCTGGGCGCGCTGCGACATCAAGAGTGTCGCGCTGCTGCCGAACGTGCTGGCGCGGCAGGCGGCGCGCGAGCAGGGTGCCGCGGAGGCGATCCTGACCGATCGCGACGGCATGGTGACCGAGGGGGCGGCGACCAGCGCCTGGATCGTCGATGCGGCGGGCGTGCTGCGCGTGCGGCATCTCGACCACGCGATCCTGCCCGGCTGCACGCGGGCGGCGCTGCTCGACCTGCTGGCGGCGGAGGGGATCGCCTGCGAGGAGCGGGCGTTCAGCGTCGCCGAACTCCGCGCGGCGCGCGAGGCGTTCATCACGGCGGCGACCACCTTCATCAAGCCGGTCCTGCGCATCGACGGGCAGAAGGTGGGCGATGGCCGCGTGGGACCGGTCGCACGCCGGCTGTTCGACCTGTTCGCACGGCACGTGAAAGGCGATTTGCGCAACGATCCAGGTTGAAATCAGATGGCTGTTCGCTGCTCGCGGGCCGGACGGAGTGCCGCCCATGCGCGGCCATCGACGGCGATGAGGCCGAGCCCGATGAGCCCCATGCCGGCAAACTGAAGCGCGGAGAGGCGTTCGCCGAGAATGGAGGTTCCGAGCAGGATCGCGCTCACCGGAATGAGCAACGTCACGAGAGAGACGCGCGTTGTTCCGGCACGCGCGAGCAGCCGGAAGAAGATAGCATATGCCAGCGCCGTAGACAGCAGTGCGAGACCGGCCGTCGACGCCCACACTGCCATGGTCGGAGGCGGAAGGCGCCAGGGCTGGTCAAATACGAGAGCCACGGGAGCGACCATCACGGCCGTCGCGGCGAGCTGACCGAACGTACCCACTGCGGAAGGAATGCCCATCCGCTTGAACCTCCGGCCGAACACGTTGGCGCAACCATAGGACAGCGCTGCCGCAAGGCACCCAAGCATGGCCAAGATCGAACGCGGCGAGCCGTCCAGCGTGTCCAGGCCGTGTGGACGCCTTTGCGGCGCGGCTCGGACTGACGGGCAGGCACCTCAATCGATTGTTCGTGCGGCACTGGGGTGCTTCGCCCTCCGTCGTCGCCAGGACCGCCCGCCTCGCGGTGTTCTCCGCGGTCTACAAGCGCCCTCAGGGTGAAATCAGGCGAAAGAAGCCAAACGCGGCCGCCGCACTCCCCCGACGGTAGCGCGCTTGCCTCGGTTGCGGCCGCTGATAGGATGGCCTTGCCTCGACCGGGCAGCGAATGCCCGGCGGGGCGCGCATCCCCCGGATACAAGAACAAAAAGGACCGCGCCGTGGCCGAAAAAACTCAGAACGTTCAGGACGTGTTCCTGAACCATGTTCGCAAGAACAAGACGCCCGTGACGGTGTTCCTCGTCAACGGCGTCAAGCTCCAGGGCATCATCACCTGGTTCGACAACTTCTCCGTCCTGCTGCGTCGCGACGGGCACACCCAGCTCGTCTACAAGCACGCGATCAGCACCGTGATGCCGGGTGCGCCGATCCAGCTCTTCGACGCGACCAAGGTCGAGGCGGCGGCAGCGCCCACGCCCGCGCGGGAGGCCGCCCCTGCCGCCGGCGCCGTCTGAGACCATCGCCGAGCCTACGCGTGCCGCCGTCATCCTGCCCTGGGAGCGGCACGAGGCGAACGGCACCGCCCGCGCGGCCGAGGCGCGGCTGGCGGAGGCCGTGGGTCTCGCGGCATCGATCGGGCTCGTCGTCGTCCATTCCGTGATCCTGCCGCTCCGCCGCCGCCCGGCGACGCTGCTCGGCAGCGGCCAGGTCGAGGCGGTCGGCGCCGACATCGCCGCCCGGTCGGTCGACGTCGCGGTGATGGACGCGGCGCTGTCGCCGGTGCAGCAGCGCAACCTCGAACGCGCCTGGAAGTGCAAGGTGATCGACCGCACCGGGCTGATCCTTGACATCTTTGGCGAGCGCGCGCGCACCGCCGAGGGGGCGATGCAGGTTGAACTGGCGCATCTCGACTACCAGCGGTCGCGGCTGGTGCGCTCCTGGACCCATCTGGAGCGCCAGCGCGGCGGCTTCGGCTTCCTGGGCGGCCCCGGCGAGACGCAGATCGAGGCCGACCGCCGCCTGATCGGCGACCGCATCGCGCGCCTGCGCCGCGATCTCGAACAGGTGCGGCGGACGCGCCAGCTCCACCGGACCGCCCGGCAGCGCGTGCCGTTCCCGGTGGTCGCCCTGGTCGGTTACACCAATGCTGGCAAATCAACGCTGTTCAACGCGCTCACCGGCGCCGAGGTCCACGCCGAGGACCAGCTCTTCGCGACCCTCGACCCGACGATGCGCGGGCTTCGGCTGCCCTCCGGACGGCAGATCATCCTCTCCGACACGGTGGGCTTCATCAGCGAACTGCCGACCGAGCTCGTCGCCGCCTTCCGCGCCACGCTGGAGGAGGTGGCCGAGGCCGACGTGATCCTGCACGTCCGCGACGCGGCCCATCCCGAGACCGCGGCGCAGCGCGCCGACGTGGTCGCGGTGCTGGACGGGATGGTGCGTGACGGCACGCTCGACGCCGGCTGGCCCGCTCGCACGATCGAGGTGATGAACAAGGCCGACCTGCTCGGCGGCATCGCGAACGTGCCGCTGCGCCCGGAGATGGTCGCGGTCTCGGCGCTGACCGGGGAGGGGCTTCCCGACCTCCAGGCGGCGATCGACGCCCGCATCGCCGCCGGCATGGAGCTCGCGGAATACGCGATTCCGCACGCCGACGGCGCACGCCTCTCCTGGCTCTATCGCCACGGCGAGGTGGTCGAGCGGCAGGACGAGGCGGATGCAACCCGGATCGCGGTGCGCCTGCTGCCGGCCGACCGCGCCCGCTTCGAGCATGGCCCCGGCGTTGGGGATCGCCCCCGCCTTGGGCAAGGTGAGGACGGCGCCGCCGCATGACCGCTGTCACGCGGCATGATCTCGGCGCCATCGCCGCCTTGCTGCGCGCCGTCGGCCGGGCCGAGGTGATGCCGCGCTTCCGCAAGTTGCCGCCCGGGGCGGTGCGCACCAAGTCCGGCCCGCTCGACCTCGTGACCGTGGCCGACGAGGCGGCCGAGGCCGCGATCGGCGGCGCGCTGCGCACCCGCTTCCCCGGCGCGCTCGTGATCGGCGAGGAGGCGACGGCCATCGACCCGGGGCTGCTGGCGGGACTTCCGGATGCAGCCCTGGCCTTCGTCGTCGATCCGATCGATGGCACCGCGAACTATGCCGCCGGACTGCCGCTGTTCGGCATGATGGTGGGCGTGATCGCGCGCGGCGAGGTGGTCGGCGCCGTCATCCACGACCCGGTGCTGGACGACCTGGCGATGGCGCTGGCCGGGGAAGGGGCCTGGACCGAGGACGCCGCCGGTGCGCACACCCGGCTCCGCGTCGCCGAACCCGTGCCGCCGCGCCACATGAGCGGCCATGCCGGCTGGCGCTTTGCCCCGGCACCGCTGCGAGCGACGATCGTGCGCAATATGCCCCGCCTCGGCGCTTGCTGGGATTATCGCTGCGCGGCCCACGAATACCGGCTGCTGGCGTCCGGGGGCTGCCATTTCCTGCTGTTCCACCGGCTGATGCCCTGGGACCATGCCGCCGGATGGCTGCTGCACCGGGAGGCGGGCGGATACTCGGCACGGTTCGACGGCGGCGGCTACGCGCCCGCGGAGACCGGGGGCGGCCTCATCTGCGCGCCGGATCGTGCGAGCTGGGAGAATGTTCGGGCGGCGCTGCTCGGCGAGTAGAAGGCGAGGGGCGCTGCCCCTCGACCCCGCTGGGGCCTGGAGGCCCCAGACCCCCCATTCATCGCTCCGCGTGCTTGGCTGCCTGCCAGGCGGCTTCCATGTCTTCGAGCGTGCTGTCGGCTGTCGTCTTTCCTGCAAATGCAAGCGCTCGCTCGATAGCCCCGAAGCGTCGGATGAACTTGGCGTTGGCCTGTTGCAGGCACGCCTCCGGGTCGAGATCGAGCTTGCGGGCGAGATTGGCGAGCACGAACAGCATGTCGCCCAGCTCGTCCGCAAGCCTCGCCGGATCGGCTTGCGGCAACTCCGCACGCAGCTCCGCGGTCTCCTCGTCGAGCTTGTCGAGCACGGCGCCCGCATCCGGCCAGTCGAACCCGACCCGCGCGGCGCGGGCCGTCAGCTTGCGGGCGCGGGTCAGGGCGGGCAGGGCCGCCGGCACGCCGGCCAGCAGCCCGGTCTCGGCCCGCGCCGCACGCTCCGCCGATTTCTGCGCCTCCCAGGCGGCGCATTGGGCGGCGGCACCGCGCTCCGCGGCGTCGCCGAAGACGTGCGGATGGCGCCGCACCATCTTGTCGGCGATCATGCGCGCGACGTCCGCGAAGCCGAACCGGCCGGCTTCCTCGGCCATGCGGGCGTGATAGACGACCTGAAACAGCAGATCGCCCAGCTCGTCCGGCAGTGCTGCAAGATCATCCCGGGTGATCGCGTCGGCCACCTCGTAGGCTTCCTCGACCGTGTACGGCGCAATCGTTCCGAAGGTCTGGACCCGGTCCCAGGGACAGCCGGCATCGCGGTCTCGCAGCGCCGCCATGACATCGAGCAGGCGGCGGAGTTCGCGTTCAGGATCGCTCATGCTCGTCGGCCCAGCTCCGATTGCCGCAGAAGGGATATTATGGAACCTAAGAATGGCGCCACGGCGCTTACTCGCATTCCAGCACCAGCCCGTCATGCGCCGGCTCCACGCCCGCCGGCAGCCGCCGCTTCAGCCAGCCCCAGTCGAGGTCGGTGCCCATATGCGTCAGCACCGTCCGCCGCACCCGCAGCCGTCGCGCCCATTCCAGCACCAACCCGAGATGCGCGTGCGTGCTGTGCGGCTGGCGCTGGAAGCAGCCGACCAGCCAGGTGTCGATGCCCTCCAGCGTCGCCCAGGCCGCATTGTCGAACGCGACCACGTCGGTCGAATACGCGAAATCCGCGATCCTCAGGCCCAACGTCTCGACCACATGGTGATCCTGCCGGAACAGCCGGATGCCCAAGCCCGCCGCCTGGATCGTCTCGCCGGGCGCGACCTGGCGCGGCACCAGCACCGGGCGAAAGAAACCGGGCGGCTGCCAGGGTCGGAACGCGTAGTCGAACCGGCTGCGCAACTCGGCGAGCGTCGCCGCGGTCGCGAACGCCTCCAGCGGCCGGCCGGCGATGCGGTTGAGGATGCGCACCTCGTCGAGCCCGGTGATGTGGTCGGCATGGGCGTGGGTGAACAGCACCGCATCGATGGACGGGATCGCGCAATCGAGCATCTGCGAGCGCAGATCGGGCGGCGTGTCGACGAGAAGCCGCGCCCCGGACGGACCTTCGATCACCAGCCCCGCGCGGGTGCGGCGGTTGCGCGCCTCGGCGGGGTCGCAGGCGCCCCAATCGCCGCGCCCGTCGGACCCGCCCACCATCGGCACCCCGGCCGACCCGCCGCAGCCGAGAACCGTCACCGTGAAGCCCACGGCCGCGTTGTCGGGCAGCGCGGCCGCGAGATCAAGTCAGCCGGTCGCCAAGCGACCGCGTCGCAGACCGGGCAGCGGTCACCTGCAAAGTTCCTTCCCTCACCTATTGAGCGCCTGCGGACCGCTGACGAACCAATTGCCCCGAACGTAGAACCGCAGC
>DATAYA010000181.1:0-10423 GCA_036272815.1 Acetobacteraceae bacterium | reverse complement strand
CCAGCGTTATTCTTCCGAGCGCCGTGGCGGGCGGCAGATGCGTCCCGCGCACCGCGAAGCGGCGGCCGATACGTTGCTCGGGAAATCCCGACTGCGTGCGCGCCAGCCAGCCCTCCACCGGCGTCTCGCGTCGGTGAAGGGCGGCATCGGTCCCGGTCGCGGCAGCGGCGAGCAGGAGCGCCGTCGCCAGGGATGCCTCGTCGGCGCCCGCCTCCTTCACGCCCTCGAGGCGCCAGAAGCCGCTCGCCTCGTCGCGAAAGAAGCCGACCGAGAGGCAGGCGGTCGCGAGCGCCTCCTCGTAGGCCTCGACCGCCGCCTGCGGAACATCGAGCCAGACCGTCTCCAGCCGCATGCCCGGGTTCAGGTGCGGCCCGGCAGGTGGCGGGCGATGTAGGGCGGCAGCGCGAAGGCGGCGGTGTGGACTTCCGGCGTCCAGTACTGCGTCGTGCCAAGCATCCCCGCCGCCTCGGCCCGCGCCCGGATCGTCGCGACCGGAACCGCCTCCAGCCCCGGCTGCATGGCCGCGAAGCCGAGCGTCATGAAGCCGCCGACATAGGTCGGCACCGCCGCGACATAGGCGCCGACATGCGGGAAGAACCGCGCCCGCCGCGCCGAGGTCTCGCGCAATTCGTCGGCCTGCATGAACGGCACGCCGCACTGGTTGACGATCAGGCCGCCATCCGCCAGCACGCGCGCCGCATGGCGGTAGAACTCGTCGGTGAACAGCACCTCGCCGACGCCGATCGGGTCGGTGCTGTCGACGATGATGCAGTCATACGAGGCATCCGCGGCACGGCGGACGTGGTCGATCCCGTCGCCCACGATCACCTCGGCGCGCGGATCGTCCCAGGCGTCGCCCGCAATCGCCGGCATGTGCGCGCGGGCGAGCCGGATCACTTCGCCGTCGATTTCCACCATCACTGCGCGCGCGACATTGCGGTGCGCAAGCACGCGACGCAGGACGCCGCCGTCGCCGGCGCCGATGATGAGCACGCGCGAGGCGGACCCGTGCGCCAGCAGCGGCACATGGGTCAGCATCTCCTGATAGACGAACTCGTCGGCCTCGGTGATCTGGATGACGCCGTCGAGCACCATCACCCGGCCGTGCGTATGGCTCTCGAAGATCGCGATGTCCTGGAAGTCGCTCTGCACGCGCGCCAGCTCGCGCTTGACCCGGAAGCGCTGCCCCCAGTCGGGATAGAGCGTCTCGTTGATCCAGCAATCCGTGGCCATGATCGCCCTCCTCATGCGGACGCGGCGCGGAGCTTCCGCCCCGCGCCGCGCGCAAGTCCCCGGCCGATGGTCAGGCGATGCGGCCGCGCCGCTGCTCGTCCACGTCCATCCGCTCGGGGGCGAACGCCGCCTCGATGACCGGCAGACTATCCGCCGGGTCGCAGGCGCCGCACATGAAGATATCAACCGCCGCGAAATCCCGCTCTGGCCAAGTGTGGATGGAGATGTGGCTCTCCGCCAGCACGATCACCCCCGACACGCCGCCATTCGGCGAGAAGTGGTGGAAGTGGCTGTGCAGGATCGTCGCCTTCGCCGCCACCGCCGCCTCGCACAGCGCACGCTCGATGTGCACCGGATCGGTGAGTTTCGAGGCCCCCCACAGATCCACCAGCAGATGTGCGCCGGCGAAGCGCATGCCGTCGCGCTCCACGAAATAGTCCTTGGCTTCCTCCCCGAGGGAGGTTTGCGTCGTCTGGTTCTCGCTCGGGTTCTCCGAGACCATCCCCAGTTGAGCGAGTGCGTTCATCACGTACCCCCAACCATGCAGATGGCCTGTTTGGCGGGCTCGCCCCCTTCGGCCAAGGCGCGGGAAATAGGGCCGGGGGGGGTGGGGTGCAAGCGAAAATATCCCCCCACATGGCTGGTTCGCGTCAGGGTTCGTGCTACCCACCGGCGATGGGCCGAATGCTACGCACCGTCGGGCTGATGAGCGGCACCTCGCTCGACGGCGTCGATGCCGCCTGGGTCGAGACCGACGGCGAGCGGGTCGGGCGGATCGGCCCGGCGCTGACGCTGCCGTACGACGACGCGCTCAGGGCCGAGTTGCGGCGGCTGCTCGATCTCGCACCGGATATCGCGCCCGACGATCCGGCGATCACGGATGCCGAGCGGCGGCTGACCGAGATGCATCGCGCGGCGGTGGCGGCGATCGGCGAGCCGGCCGACCTGATCGGGATGCACGGACAGACCATCCTGCATGCGCCGGAGCGCCGCCGCACCTGGCAGATCGGCGACGCGGCCTGGCTCGCGGCCGAGACGGGTCTGCCGGTCGCGTGGGATTTCCGCAGCGCCGACGTCGCCGCCGGCGGCGAGGGCGCGCCGCTCGTGCCGCTGTTCCATGCCGCGTTGGCGGCGGGGATGGAGCGGCCGCTCGCGGTGCTCAACATCGGCGGCGTCGCCAACCTCACCTTCCTCGGCCGCGACGGCGGCCTGTCCGCCTGCGACACCGGGCCGGGCAATGCGGCGCTGGATGACTGGGCGCACCGCCGTACCGGCGAGCCGATGGACCGCGATGGCGCGCTCGCCGCCGCCGGAGTGGCCGACGAGGCCCTGCTCGGGCGCTGGCTCGCGCACCCGTTCTTCGCCCGCCTCGGGCCGAAATCGCTCGACCGGCTGGATTTCGCGCGCGTGCTCGACGGCGTGAACCACCTCTCGGCCGCCGACGGCGCGGCGACACTCGCGCACTTCACCGCCGCGGCCGTTGCCGCGACCCGGCTGCCCGAGCCGCCGCGCCGCTGGCTCGTCTGCGGCGGCGGCCGGCGCAATCCCGCGATCATGGCGGCGTTGCGGGCGCGGCTCGGCGCACCGGTCGATCCGGTCGATGCCGTCGGCTGGAACGGCGACGCGCTGGAGGCGCAGTGTTTCGGCTTCCTCGCCGCCCGCGTCGCGGCCGGCCTCCCGCTCAGCCTGCCGGAGACGACCGGGGTGCCCCGGCCGATGCCGGGGGGGCGCATCGCCCGGCCGGCGTGATAGGCTCGCTGCCATGACCGAGGCCGCCCGTTCCCCCCATCGCAGGCCGAGATCGGCGCCGCACCGCCGCCGGCCGGAACCGCCGCCATTGCAGCGCCCGCCCGAGGACGGGCCACTGCCGGGCACGCAGACCCGCATGGTCCGCCGCCGCGGCGACGCGGCGATGGAGGTGGTCGGACTGCACGACACCTGGTTCGGCGATGCCTACCACCACGCGCTGACCGCGCCCTGGCAGCGCTTCGTCGCGATCGGCGCCGGGCTCTATCTCGGCAGCAACGTCGTGTTCGCCGCCCTCTATCTGCTGGAGCCGAACGACATCACCAATGCCCGCCCGGGCTCCTTCAGCGACGCCTTCTTCTTCAGCGTCCAGACCATGGCGACGATCGGCTACGGCGTGATGGTGCCGAAGACGCTCTATGCCAACCTGCTGATGACGGCCGAAGTGCTGTTCGGGATCATGGTGCTCGCCCTGGCCACCGGCCTCGCCTTCGCCCGCTTCTCCCGCCCGCGGGCGCGCATCATGTTCAGCCGCAACGCCGTGGTCGCGCTGCAGGACGCGGTGCCGACGGTGATGGTCCGGCTCGCCAACGAGCGGCGCAACCAGATCCTCCAGGCCGAGGTCGCGATGACCCTGCTGCGCACGCTGCGCACCGCCGAGGGGGAGCAATTCCGCCGCTTCCATGACCTGAAGCTCTCTCGCACCCGCACGCCGGTGTTCGCGCTGACGATGACGGCGATGCACGCGATCGATGCGGCAAGTCCGCTGTTTGGCGCGACGCCGGAGTCGCTGCGCGCCGAAGAGGCGGAGCTGCTGGTGACGGTGAGCGGCACCGACGAGTCGCTGTCGCAGACGATCCACGCCCGCACCTCCTATCTCGCCGACGAGATCCTGTTCGGCGCCCGCTTCGTCGACATGTTCGGCCTCACCGCGGACGGCCGCCGCGCGCTCGACTACCGCAACTTCCACCTGACCGAGGCGCTGCGGGGCCGCGCGGCCGAGGGGCGCCCGGGACCGGAGTGATGGCCCCGATCCGCCTGCTGCCGGAGGCGGTGGTCAACCGCATCGCCGCCGGCGAGGTGGTCGAGCGCCCGGCCGCCGTGGTCAAGGAGTTGGTCGAGAACGCCCTCGACGCCGGTGCCACCCGCATCGCGGTCGCGCTCGCCGACGGCGGTATCGGCCGGATCGAGGTCGCCGACGACGGGTCCGGCATGGATGCGGCGGGGCTGGCGCTCGCCGTGCAGCGCCATGCCACCTCCAAGCTCGCCGATGACGACGACCTGGTGCGGATCGGGACGCTGGGCTTCCGCGGCGAGGCGCTGCCCAGCATCGGGGCGGCGGCGCGGCTCGCGATCACCTCGCGCACCGAGACGGCGTCCCACGCCTGGTCGATCCGCGTCGAGGGCGGCTGGGTCTCGGACGTGGTGCCGGCGGCCGGCGGGCCGGGCACGCGTGTGGTCGTCTCCGACCTGTTCTACGCCACCCCGGCGCGTCGCAAGTTCCTCAAATCCGCCCGCACCGAGGCCGACCACGCGGAGGCCGCGCTGCGCCGCCTCGCGATGGCCGCACCCGGCGTGGCGTTCCGGCTGGAGAGCGAGGGCGTCGTGCTGCTCGACCTGCCGGGGCAGAACCGCGCCGAGCGCGCTGCCGGCCTGCTCGGGCTGGCGGCGGCCGAGGCGCTGCTGCCGGTCGGCGGCGAGCGCGGCTTGATGATGGTCTCGGGCTTCGCCGCCGCGCCCTCGGTCACCCGCGCCACGACATCGGGACAGATGCTGGCGGTCAATTTCCGCCCGGTGGCCGACCCGGTGCTGCGGGTGGCGGTGCGCGTCGCCTATCGCGACGTGATCGCCGCCGGGCGGCACCCGGTGGTGGCGCTCTGGATCGAGCTGCCGCCCGAGGAGGTGGACGTCAACGTCCATCCGGCCAAGACCGAGCTGCGCTTCCGCGACCCCGACGCGATGCGCGGGCTGCTGATCGGCGCGCTGCGGGCGACGCTCGCCGGCGGCGCGCGCCTGACCCGGCCCGCCGCGCCGGCGCGGCCGAGTTTCGCCTGGCCGCGGCTCGGCCTGCGCCCGAGCGTGGGCGGGTTCGTCCCCGGCTTTGCAGAGGCGGCATTGCCGCTGGAGGCCCCGCCGGCCGCGCGGGCCATGCCGCCGCGAGCGGAGCCCGATCCGGCGCATCCGCTGGGCGCGTCGGTGGCGCAGGTGCTCGACACCTATATCCTCGCGGTCGCCGCGGACGGCGCGCTGGTGCTGGTCGACCAGCACGCGGCGCATGAGCGGCTGACCCATGAGGCGCTGCGGGCGCAGCGCGACGCCGGCGGGGTGCGGTCGCAGCCGCTGCTGACGCCGGCGGTGGTAGACCTGCCGGCAGCCGCCGCCGCGCGGCTGGCCGAGGCGGCACCGATGCTGGCCGGGCTCGGGCTGGAGCTGGAGGCGTTCGGCCCGGGCGCGGTGCTGGTGCGCGCTCTGCCCGCCGCACTTGGCGCGCCGGACCCGGCGCCGCTGCTGCGCGACCTCGCCGAGGAGTTGGCGGAGCTGGGCGAGGCGGTCGGGCTGCCGGCGCGGTTCGACGCGGTGCTGGCGCGCATGGCCTGCCACGGCAGCATCCGCGCCGGCCGCCGCCTCAATCAAGCGGAGATGGACGCGCTGTTGCGGCGGATGGAGGCGACGCCGCGGGCCGCCACGTGCAGTCACGGCCGCCCGACCTTCCTGCGCCTGGCCCGCGCCGACATCGAGCGGATGTTCGGGCGACGGTGACTCAGCCGCGCCGCTTGGGACGCAGGATCGCCAGCCCGGCGGTCAGCGAGAGGCCGAAGCCGAGCGGCAGGATCGAGGCCGGTTCCGGCATCGAGACGCTCAGCTCGCCGTCGGCCAGGGGATTGCCGCGCGAGGCCGGGATCAGCTCGAAGCCGGTCGAGATCGAGAACAGCGCCGGCAGCACGGCGGTGGGGGCGATGACCAGCGAATCGTCGAAGCTCGATCTGCCGCCCGAGACATGGCTGTAGGGCAGCAGCCGATCCACCGGCGCGCCGTTCGGGAAGAGCCGATCGAGCGGGCTGTAGTCGGCGTCGTAATCCGCGACCGTGCCGGGCACGACGAAGACGCCGCTGTCGCTGAACGAGAACGTGCCGCGGCCGCCGCCCGGGATGTCCAGTTCGGTGATCGCGACGAAGAAATCCCCGGGCGCGTTGGCCGCATTGTAGGTCGGCGCCTGCAGATGCGCCTGCACCGCGATGTCCTGGCTGGCCGATGCCCCCGAGCCGCTGAATGTCCCGGAGGCGTAGCCGGGGTGATGGACCGCGTTCCTGCCGGTGCCGGTGGTGTAGGCGCCGAAGCCGGCCGGCAGCTGGAACGTCATGTTGCTGTCGAACGCGATCGTCTCGGTCTCGGACGCCACCACGGCGCCGGTCGCCGGATTGGTGACATAGGCCGCCAGGGTCAGGATGGGTGTGGCCTGCGCCGGGGCGGACGCGAGCACGATCCCTCCCCACGTCGTGCCGGCGATGAGGCCGAGCCGCAGCATCCTGCCGAAACCCCATCCGCGCATGTCCGAATGCCCCTGGTGGCAATTCAACCGAAGCGCTTGTTACGCGAGTACTCCTTGCCCGTAAAGCGAGAAGCGCAATTCAGCCCAGGGTAGTGGACGCCGCGGGTCAGGATACCTCGGCCGCATAGCGCGCCCGGCTGGTGTCGCAGCGGCTGATCCGCAGTTCCACCGCGCGGCCGGTCAGGTCGGTCGCGATGCGGCTGATCTCCAGCAGCGGCGCGCCCGCGTCGAGCCCGAGATGCCCGGCCTCCTCCGCCGCGGCCGCGACGGCCGCGAGCCGTTCGCTCGCGCGAGCGATCGTGATGCCGAACCGCGCCTGGTAGATCACGTACATCTCCTCCGCCATCGGGCCGCCCGGCGGGACCGCGAGGTCGGGCATCAGCGCCACCGGAACCAGGATGCGCTCGAAGATGGCCGGCCTTCCGGCGAGGCTGCGCAGCCGCGTGATCGCGTGCAGCGCATCGCCTGGCGGGGTCCCGAGAAGCCGCGCAACCATCGCACTCGCCGGTTCGGTGGCGGTTCGGAGGACGTGGCTCGTCGGTGCCAGGCGTGCATCGTCGGGGCCGACCATGCGGAAGAAATGGAACAGCGCCGCCTCGCTGGTGTGGCGCGCGACATAGGTGCCGCTGCCCTGGCGGCGGACGATCAGGCGCTCGGCCTCCAGCGCCAGCAGCGCCTTGCGCACCGTGCCCTGGCTCACCCGGTATTCGTCGGCGAGGCGGAATTCGCTCGGCAGCAGCGCGCCCGGCTTCCAGCCGCCATCCGCGATGCGGGCGCGAAGCTTGTGCTGCACCTGCGCATAGAGCGGCTGGAAGGCAGGAAGCGCGTCGCTCATCCGCTCAGCAGGCGTTCGGGAACATCGATCCCCTCGGCCTCGGCCCGCCGGCGTGCCGCGCGGCGGCGCCGGCCGGGCAGGCGCACGCCGGGCTCGGCGGCGATGGCGGCGAACAGGGCGTCCAGATGGGCGAGGCCGCCGCCGCCGGCCGCCGGGTCGATGGCGATCAGGAGCTGGCCGGTGGCCGGCGGCGGACCCTCGGCGTCGAGGAAGGAACTCGCGGCAAAGGCGAAGGCGCTTCCGGTCAGGCCGGCCGCCAGCGCCTCGACCATCAGCGCCAGGGCGGCACCCTTCGCCCCGCCGAACGGCAGCAGCGAGCCGGCGAGCGCCGCCTCCGGGTCGGTCGTGGGCTGGCCCGCCGCATCGAGCGCCCAGCCTTCCGGGATCGCCTCGCCGCGCGCGCGGGCCTGGACGATCCGGCCGCGGGCGGCAGCCGACAGCGCGAGGTCGATCACCACCGGGTCGGCGCCGCCGGCCGGGAAGGCGGCCGCGATCGGGTTGGTGCCGAGCATTGGCCGCCGGCCGCCCGCTGCCGCCATCGCCGCGGGCGTGTTGGCGAGCATCAGCCCGACCACGCCGGCCTCCGCCAGCCGGGCAGCCGTGATGCCGGCCGCGCCGCAATGATGCGAACGCCGGATCGCCGCGAGTGCCACGCCCTGCGCCCGCGCGAGCGGCAGCAGTTCGGCGATCGCGAGGTCGAGCGCCGGGTAGGCGAAGCCGTACGCCGCGTCGATCGCGACGACCGCCGGCGCGGTGCGGATGGCGGTCGGGGTCGCGAAACCGTCCACCTTCTTGCATGCGGCCTGGGCTGCATAGGAGGGCAGGCGCGACAGGCCGTGGCCGGACTGGCCCTCCGCTTCGGCCGCGACCAGCGCGCGGGCGACCGAGGCGGCGATCGCGGGCGCGGTGCGGTTCGCGACCAGCATTGCGGCCGCGAGGCGTTCGGCTTCGGCGAGGGTTACTCGGGGCATTCGCCAAGGCGAGGGGCGCCGCCCCTCGACCCCGCTGGGGCCGGACGGCCCCAGACCCCTTGGGCTTTCATGCGCTGCGGTAGAGCTTGGTCAGCACGAACTCCCGGTGTCCTAGCGCCTCGGCGGCTGTCAGGCGGCCGTTGGCGGTGCGGCGGACCATCTCGATCAGCGCGTCGCCTGCCTGCTCGATGGTCTGGTCGCGGCGCAGGATGCCGGTGACGTCGAGGTCGATGTGCTCGGACATGGTCCGCACCGTGCGCGGGTTGCCGCTGATCTTGATGACCGGGACGATCGGGTTGCCGATCACGTTGCCCTGGCCGGTGGGGAAGGTGTGCACCACCCAACCGCCGGCCGCCATCAAGGTCACGCACTCGGCCGCGGCCGAGGAGGTGTCCATGTAGTAGAGGCCCGGTCCGCGGGCGGGCGCCTCGGCCGGCTCCAGCGCATCGATGTAGCGGCAGGTGCGGCCGATCTTCTCCAGGTTGCCGAGCGCCTTCTCCTCGATTGTCGTGAGGCCGCCTTCAATGTTTCCTTTCGTTGGCTGGCTGTCGGAGAGGTCGTCGGTCTTGTGCGCCTCGATCACCTCGTCCTGGTAGGCCTGCCACATCCGGAACCATTTTTCCCCGATTTCGGGGGAGGCGGCGCGCTCGCGGGCGATGTGCTCGCCGCCGGTGATTTCCGAGGTCTCGCCGAAGACGCCGGTGACACCTTTCGGGATCAGCTTGTCATAGAGATTGCCGACGGTGGGGCAGGAGGCGAGGCCGGTGGTGGTGTCGCTCTCGCCGCATTTGGTGGAGACCCAGAGGTCGCCGATGTCGCATTCCTCGCGGACGAGTTCGCTCGCCCAGTGGACGTATTCCTTGGCTTTGCGCGAGGCGGCGGCGATCGTGTTGATGTCGCCGTGCTGCTCGATCCAGAAGCCTTCGACGGGTTTTCCGGTCTTGCGGATGCCGTCGACGACGCGGCCGGTCCAGGCAGGTTCGATGCCGATGACGATGACGGCGGCGACGTTCGGGTTCGAGCCGGTACCGATCAGGGTGCGGAAGAACAGTTCGAGGTCTTCGCCGAATTGCAGCCGGCCATAGGCGTGCGGCACCGCGAGCGTGCCCTTGATGTTGTGCGCGACCGCTTCGCAGGCATTGTTGGAGAGGTCGTCGAGCGGCAGGATGAGGACGTGGTTGCGCACGCCGACGCGGCCGTTTTCGCGGCGGTAGCCGGAGAAGCGGAGATTTCCCGCCTTGGATGTGCCCTGGGCCATGGTTCGGTTTCTCCCTCTACCAGCGCTTCGTCTTCATGTTGTGCGTATGGACGTGGCCGCCCTTCTGCACCGCGGCCACGATCTTTCCCACGTCGGCGCCGTATTTGATCGCGGTGTCGCCGGGCTTGAGGTCGGCGAGCGCCACCTTGTGGCCGATGGGGACGTCGGCGCGGGCGGTGAGGCGGAAGCTGCTGTCGTCTTCGGTGACGACGCAGAGCATGTCGGTGCCCGCCTTCAGGCCCTCGATGACGACGACGCCGACATTGTCCTTTGGACTGTGGACGAGGAGCTGGGGGATCTCCATCCGGGGCTGGCCTTTCTGTCGCCTAGTGTCTCCTCTCTTGTATAAGAGTGGGGGCGAGTCAACCGGCGGCCGGCGGGAGTGCCGCGATCAGGGCGGGTCGGGGCCGGATCGGTGCGGCGTGGCCGGTGGGGTCTGCGGCGAGAGATCGGCGGCCTCCCCATCCTCCGCCCCATCTTCCGCACCGTGTCCCGCGCCGGGTGACCTGGCGCGGATCAGGAAGTCGAGCAGTTCGTCCGACACCCGGGCGAGGTCGCGGCCGAGGCCGAGGTCTTCGCAGAGCCCGACGATGATCTCCTCGATCGGGATGTCCTGGTCGGGGTCGGCGTCGAGTTCATCTGCGAGCCGCTCGTCGATGCGGCGCAGCAGGGCGGCGGGGGCGGCGCCGCGGGCGTCGAGCCGGGCGGCCTCGTGGAGCACGCGGTGGATCGTGGCGTGCCTGGGGTCGGCGTTCCTGGGGTCGGCGGACCGGTCGGGGCGGCGGCCGGGGCGACGATCGGACCGCGGCGGTCGGGGCGGGGCGTCGCGG
>DATAYA010000180.1:0-1886 GCA_036272815.1 Acetobacteraceae bacterium | reverse complement strand
CCGCTACGAGCCCGAAGGTTTCGATGCCTACGACACGCATTCGGGCGCCACTGAGCCCGCCGAAGTCCTGATCGGCCGCCTCCGGCTTCGTTTCCTGCTCGATACGGACGATCGCGCCGGCTATGTCTGCCTGCCCGTCGCACGCATCGTCGAGGTCGCCTCCGACGAGCGCGTGGTGCTGGACGAGCGCTGGATTCCGCCGGTCATGGTTTGCTCCGCAACCCCAAACCTGGCCGGGCTGATCGTGGAGCTGTCCGGCATGCTGGCCCAGCGCGGCGAGGCAATCGCCGCACGCGTGACCGCGATCGGCACCAAGAGCAATACCGAGGTCGCCGACTTCCTGCTGCTGCAGGCGATCAACGGCTGGCAAACGACGCTCGCGCATCTCGCCGACGCCGGCAACATCCATCCGGAATCGCTCTACCGCCTGCTGCTGCAAATGGTGGGCGAACTGGCGACCTTCACCGAGGCGCAGCGCCGCCCCGCCAGCTACCCCGCCTATCGTCATGGCGACCTGGAACGCAGCTTTGCGCCGGTGGTGACCGACATCCGCCGCTCGCTCTCGGCGGTGCTGGAGCAGACCGCGATCCAGATTCCGTTGCAGGAACGCCGGCACGGCGTGCAGGTGGGGCCGATCCAGGACCGCACCTTGCTCAGCGGCACCAGCATCGTGCTGGTGGTGAAGGCGGACATGCCGGGCGAAGCGCTGCGCCGCTTGTTCCCGAGCGCGGCGAAGGTCGGCGCGGTGGAGCATATCCGCGAGTTGGTCAACGTCGCCCTGCCCGGCATTACGCTGCGCCCGTTGCCCGTCGCGCCGCGGCAGATGCCGTTCATCCCGGGCGCGCAGTATTTCGAGTTCGAGCGCAACTCGCCGCACTGGCAGCAGATGCAGAACTCGGGCGGCTTCGCGATCCACGTGTCCGGCGAATTCCCCAACCTCGCCCTGGAACTCTGGGCGATCCGGGCGTGAGGCGCGGGGCATGAACGGCAATCCCTTCGCCGAACCGGGCGACGACGAGCGGACAGTCGCGATCCCGCGCGAAGTGGCACGCGCCGCCGCAGAGCGGGCGCCCACCGGAGGGCAGGCCGATTCCGCGTCAGCCACGGCAGCGAACGCCACCGACCAAGAGCATCGGCGGGGGAGTTTTACCGAATTACCGCCGATCGACGCCTCGCCGATCATCGCCGCGGCGGCGCCGTTGCTATCCTTGCTCTCCGGCCTGCGCAACGTCGCGACCATTCCGGACCCGAGCCGGCTGCGTCAGCGTGCGGTCACCGAAATGCGCCGCTACGAGCAAAAGCTGCGCGACGCCCGCGTGCCAGTCGAGCAAATACGCACCAGCCATTTTGCGCTCTGCGCCAGTCTCGACGACGTGGTGCAGAACACGCCCTGGGGCACACGCGGGCCTTGGGCGGACGCCTCCCTGGCCTCGACCTTCCACCAGGACGTGCGCAGCGGCGAGCGCTTCTTCGACCTGCTGACCCGGGTGTGCCAGAACGCCGGCAAATTCCTGCCGGTGATCGAGCTGATGTATCTTTGCATCTCGCTCGGCATGCAGGGACGCTACCGGCTGTCGCCGCGCGGTCCGGCCGAGCTCGATCGGGTGCGCGAGGAAACCTACCTCATCATCCTCCGCCAGCGCGGCACCGCCGAACCTGCGCTGTCTTCGCACTGGCGCGGCATTTCCGCGCCGTACCGGCCGCTGCGGATGGAGCTGCCGGTGTGGCTGACGGCGCTCATCGCGGCGGGCTTGCTCGGCCTCGCCTATGCGCTGATCTCGCTCGGCCTCAATGCCGAGTCGGATCGCTTGTTCGAGGCGGGGCTGTCGCTGCCGCCTACCGCCATGCCGACGATCGCCCGCAGCGCCCCGCCGAAGCCGCTGCCG
>DATAYA010000179.1:0-8160 GCA_036272815.1 Acetobacteraceae bacterium | reverse complement strand
ACATGCCGGAGGCCTTCATCTCCAGCACCACCTCGCCGGGACCCGGCGTCGGGTCCGGGAACTGCATCAGTTCGATGTCCCCCTCGCCGGTGAACACCACGCCGCGCATCGCCGATCCCTCCTTTTCCGCGGCCATGATTGGAGCACCGGCCCGGGCGGACGCATAGTGGCGCGATGGACGCGACGGATGACGGAAAGCCGCGCTGCGCCTGGGCGATGCGCGACCCCTTGATGCGGGACTATCACGATCGCGAATGGGGCCGACCGCTGCACGGCGACGCGGCGCTGTTCGAGCTGCTGAGCCTGGAGGGGGCGCAGGCCGGGCTCTCCTGGCGCACCGTGCTGGTGCGGCGCGAGGCCTACCGGCGCGCCTTCCACTGCTTCGATCTCGCGGCCGTGGCAGCGATGGGCGACGCCGAGATCGCGGGTCTCGGCGCGGATGCGGGGCTGATCCGCCATGCGGGCAAGCTCGCCTCGGTTCGCGACAACGCACGGGCGGCGCTCGCGACGGGCGGGCTGGATGGGTTCCTGTGGGGGTTCGTGGAGGGACGGCCGATCGTGAACCACTGGACCGTGCCCGGCGAGGTGCCGGCGCGCACGGACGTCTCCGACCGCATGGCCCGCGAGCTGCGCAAGCGCGGGTTCCGCTTCGCGGGGTCGACGATCTGCTACGCGTTCATGCAGGCAAGCGGCATGGTCAACGACCACCTGATGGCGTGTTTCCGCCGATCCGGCTGAGCAGGTCGGCGGCGATCGCGTCCCATTCCACCTCGAACGGCCCCTCGGCAATCGGCCGACCGGCACGCTGATACCAGAAGGCAGCGTTGGGCATGTCACCTTCGACGCGATGCAGATGGGCGTGGACCCAGGCGGCATCGGCCGTTTCGGCGCGGGCGACGATGCGGTGCGCGCGGTCCCACTCGCCGCGGGCGGCCCACCAGAGCGCGATCATCGCCGCACCCGCGAAGTCGCACGGCTCCGGCCCGTCACGCAGCGCCTGCGGGGTCGGCGTCATCGCACGGCCGTCGGGCGAGGGTCGGTGCGCAACTCGTCGCGGATCTCGGCGAGCAGTGTCTCGGTTTTGGTCGGAGGCGCGGGCGTGGCGTCCTGGCGCATGTGCAGGCGGGTCAGAAACTTTACCACCCAGAAGATCGCGAAGGCGACGATGATGAAGTTGATGACGGTGTTGAGGAAGATGCCGATGTTGAGCGTCACGTCGCCGGCATGTTGTGCCGCCGCCAGTGTCGGCTGCGGCCTGCCCTTGAGGATGATGAAGAGGTTGGAAAAATCGATCCCGCCCACGATCAGGCCGATCACGGGCGTGAAGAGGTCCTTGACCAGGCTGTTGACGACGCCGGTGAAGGCGGCGCCGATGATGATGCCCACGGCAAGGTCGACGACGCTGCCGCGCATGATGAAGGCGCGGAACTCGCCGACCCATCCTGGCGTACGCACGTTGAGCGGTCGTTGCAGGTCCAAAGCCATTGGCGCCGCCTCCCCAGCTTCCTTTCAGCTTAGCTGATCCGGCGCCTTGTCAACCACCGCGTCGGTGGTCGGCCGCCACGCGTCCCTGCCACGAGCGGTCACGCGCGGCGGACGTTCCAGAAGACGGGGACGCCGTTGAGCACGCCCTCCAGGTCCGCGCGATAGGCGGTCGGCGCGAAATACTGGCCGAGCGGCGCATAGGGCACGTCGTGCAGTGCCTGCACCTGGATCGCGGCCGCGAGCTGCTTCTGTGCCGCGAGGTCGGGTGCCCTGATCCATTCGGCGCGCAACGCCTCGATCTTCGGCGCCGTCGGCCAACCGGGCGCGGCGGCTTTTCCATTGCCGCGAAGGAAGGCGTGCCCGATCGGGTCGAGCATGTCGGTGCCGTTCCAGGAGGTGTGGAACAGGCTCCAGCCGCCCTTGTCCACCGGGTCCATCTTGGCGCGGCGCTGCACCAGCGTCGCCCAGTCCATCGCCTGGTAATCGACGTCGAAGCCGAGCTTCTTGTAGAGATCGGCCGAGATGTCGGCGAGCGCCTTGGCGGAGGCGATGTCGGTCGGCGCGAGCAGGACCACCTTCTCGCCCTTGTAGCCGGCGGCGGCGATCGCGCGGCGCGAGGCCGCGAGGTCGCGCTTGCCGGTCAGCACGGAGAGGCCGGCATCGCTCGCCATCGGCGTGTTCGGACAGAAGATGCCGACCCCGTCATGCCAGAGCGACGGATCGGTGCCGACCATGCCGATCATGTACTCGGATTGCGAGATCGCACCGAGCATCGCCCGCCGGATCGCCGGATTGTCGAAGGGCGGCCAGAGCTGGTTGAAGCGCATGGTCGCGATCTCGCCGGTGGTGACGGTGGTGCGCACGCGCAGCGTCTTGTCGCGGCTGAGCACCGGTAGAAGGTCGGCGCCCGGCGTCAGCCACCAATCCACCTCGCCCTGCTCAAGTGCCGCGAGCACGGTGCTGTCGTCGGGGATGATGTGCCATTCGACGCGGTGGAAATGCGCGACCTTCGGCCCCGCCGTGCCGCTCGGCGTGCCGGAGGGGCGCGGCACATAGCCGTCGAAGCGCTCGTAGGCGACGAGCGAGCCGGGGACGCGATCCTTGGCGATGTAACGGAACGGACCGCTGCCGACCATCTCCGTCACCTGCTTGTAGGGATCGGTGCGGGCGAGCCGCTCGGGCATGATCGGGCACATGCTGGGCGGCGTCTTGGCGAGCGCGTTCGGCAGCAGCGGAAACGGATATTTCAGGCGGAAGACGATGGTACGGTCGTCGGGGGCGGCGACCTCGTCGGTCGCGGCGAGGAGTGCCTGCCCGTAGCTGTCGCGGGCACCCCAGCGGCGGATGCTGGCGACGCAATCGCGCGCGAGCACGGACGTGCCGTCGTGGAATTTGAGCCCCGGCCGCAGCGTGAGGGTCCAGCGCCTGCCGCCGTCCTCGGTGCCGGCGCCATCCACCATCTGCGGCTGCGGCTGGAACGCATCGTCGAGGCCGAACAGGGTGTCGAATACGAGGAAGCCGTGGTCGCGCGTCTGGTAGGTCGTCGTCCAGACCGGATCGAGCACGGCGAGGTCGGCCTGCGGCACGAACTTGAGCACGCTGGCCGCGGCGGCCCGCCCGATCCGCGGTGCGGCGAGGGCTGCGGAGGCGGCGGCGATGAAGGTGCGTCGGCGCATGGACCGTGCCTCGTCGTCTGTGCCCGCGCAGTATGGCACGCGAAAAGGCGATGGTTTCAAGGGCGATTGCCCCCGGGGACGCGGGCCTTGACGGGGTTTGGGGCAGCGCCCCAACCTTGTTCCTCGCGGTGAGGAGCGGAACATGCCGGACAAGATCGCACTCGTGACAGGTGCCGGAAGCGGCGTCGGCCGTGCCGTGGCGATGGCGTTGGCGGCGACCGGCCACACGGTCGTGCTCGCCGGGCGCCGGCGCGATGCGCTCGAGGAGACCGCGTCGATGGTCGGCAAGCATGCCAAGCCGGTGCCGACCGATGTCGGCGATCCGGAAGCGGTCGATGCGCTGTTCGCCGCGATCGAGCGGGAGTGCGGCCGGCTCGACGTGCTGTTCAACAATGCCGGCATGGGCGCGCCGCCGGTGGACGTGGACGAACTTCCTGTCGAGACCTGGATGCGTGTGGTCGCGGTCAACCTCACCGGCTCGTTCCTGTGCGCGCGGGCGGCGTTCGGCCTGATGAAGCGGCAGCGTCCGAAGGGCGGCCGGATCATCAACAACGGCTCGATCTCCGCCCATGTGCCGCGGCCGAACTCGGCCCCCTACACCGCGACCAAGCACGCGATCACCGGGCTCACGAAATCGCTCGGCCTGGACGGGCGACGTCACGACATCGCGGTGGGTCAGGTTGATATCGGCAATGCGGCAACGCCGATGACCGAGCGCATGGCCCGCGGCGTGCCGCAGCCGAACGGCACGTCAATGGTCGAGCCGACGATGGATGTGACCCACGTCGCGAATGCGGTCGCCTACATGGCAAGCCTGCCGCTCGATGCGAACGTGCCGTTCCTGACGGTGATGGCGACGGGGATGCCGTTCCTCGGGCGCGGCTGACACGGCCGGCCGATCATGGCCGCGTGCGCCCGTGCGGCAGCATGCGCGTCACCAGCAGCGCAGCGATCGCGAAGCCGCCGCCGATCAGCGTCGCGGCCGCGCGGTGCCGCCAGCCAGGATCAGTGCCCCGCGCCCGAGCGCCGCGCCGACGCCGGGGCCGGTACCGGGTGCGCATGGCGTGGCTCGTGAGGTGAGGGCCAGGGGCTCCGCCCCTGCACCCCGCTCAAGGCAGAGCCTTGAGAATCCATTCGTCCGGGTTTCCAAAGGGAGACTTCCCTTTGGCGGGTCTGGGCGGACCCAGCCTTGCCTACAATCGGGCGCGCGCGTCCGTCCGGGCAATCCGGGCGAGCAGAAAATCGACCTCCGCCCGCGCCTCCGCCGAGAGCTTTCCCGCCGGCGCGCGCTGCGCCTCGGAAGCCAGGATGCCGCGCCGGCGCAGGACGTATTTCCGCACCGCGAGCCCCGCCCCCGGCTGCTGCTCGTAGCGCACCAGCGGAAGGTGCGCGTCGAACAGATCGTGCGCCGCGTCGCGCGCGCCCTCCGCCGAGAGGCGAACGACATCGACCAGCATCTCAGGGAAGCAGTATCCGGTCATCGCCCCGTCGGCGCCGCGCTCGGTCTCGAAATCGAGGAACAGGCCACCGTTGCCGCACAGGATCGAGACGTGGCGCATCCGCCCCTCGCGCTCCATCCGGCGCAGCGCGGTTATCTTGTCGAGGCCCGGCCAGTCCTCGTGCTTGAGCATCACGCAGGACGGGTTCTCGGCGATGATGCGCGCGATCACCGCGGGCGCCATCACGACGGAGAAGGTGAGCGGGTAGTCCTGGATCACGAACGGCACGTCCGCCCCGAGCGCCTGCGCCGCCGCGGCGTAGTAGCCGGCGATCGCGTCGTCGGTGCGCAACGTGGTGGGAGGTGCGACCATCACGCCTGCCGCGCCCGCCGCCATCGAGGTATGGGCAAGTGCCCGCATCGCCGCGAACCCCGGCGCCGAGACGCCGACGATCACTGGCACGGGGGCGCGGCGGATCACGCGGGTGGCGACCGCGAGCGCCTCCTCCTGCTCCAGTTTCGGCGCCTCGCCCATCTGACCGAGAACGGTGATGCCGGTCGCACCCGCGGCGATGAAGAAATCCGTCATCCGGTCGGTCGAGGCGTCGTCGATCCGGCCGTCGTCGTGGAACGGCGTCGGCGCGATGACATAGACGCCGCGCGCGTCGGTGAGCGACATCAGTGCGTCTCCTTCCGCGCTGCCTGGAAGCGGGCGAGCGCCTCGGCGTTGGGCGGATAGAGGCCCGGCAGCGGGGCGCCGCCCGCCACCTCCGCCATGATCCATTCCTCCAGCCGCTCCTGCGCCACAGCCGCCTCCGCGACTGCGGCGAGCATGGCCTGCGGGATCACCACCGCGCCGTCCTGGTCCGCCACGATCACATCGTCGGGGAACACCGCGACGCCGCCGCAACCGATGGGCTCCTGCCAGTTGACGAAGATGAGCCCGGCGACGGAGGGGGGTGCGGCGACACCGGCCGACCACACCGGCAGACCGGTCGAGAGCACGCCCGCCACATCACGCACCACGCCGTCGCTCACCAGTCCCACGACGCCGCGCCGTGCCATGCGGGCGCATAGGATGTCACCGAAGATGCCGGCGTCCGTTACCCCATTGGCATCCACGACCGCGATGCTGCCCGGCGCCATCGCCTCGATCGCGGCGCGCGTCGAGCGCGGCGAGGCCCAGGATTCCGGCGTCGCCAGGTCCTCGCGCGCGGGCACGAAGCGGAACGTGAAGGCGCGGCCGACGATCCGCGTCTGCCCCTCGCGCAGCGGCCGCGGGCCGCGCAACCAGACGTTGCGGAGGCCCTTCTTGAGCAGGACGGTCGTGAGCGTCGCGGTCGAGACGGCGGCGAGGGTGGCAAGCGGATCGGCGGCCATGGGCACTCCGGGCTTCTGTTCGGCCGATCCTAAGCCGCCCGGGCGGCTGCTTCCAACCGGATGCGGGGCTTGGGCTTCGCCGAACCGTGATGCTACTGTCACGGTCCTGAAACGCCGGGCGATTAACCGGCGTCACCGAACCGAGGCCGAGGAAACATGAAGCGTCGCACCCTGCTGGCCGGCTCCGCGGCCGGCCTCGCTCTGCCCTTCGCGCAAGGTCCCTTCGCGCAGGCCCGCGCCGCGACCCGAACCAGGATCGAGATGTGGCACGCGATGAGCGGCGCCAACGGCGACGTGATCAACGGCATTGCCCGCGCCTTCAACGCGAGCCAGGGCACGGTCGAGATGACCGCCATCTTCAAGGGCAGCTATCCCGAGACGATGACCGCCGCGATCGCGGCGTTCCGCGCCGGCCAGGCGCCGAATATCGTGCAGGTCTTCGAGGTCGGCACCGGCTCGATGCTCGCGGCCGGCCCGGCGGTGAAGCAGGCGTGGCAGTTGTTTAAGGACGTGGGGGAGACGCTCGATCCCAAGGCCTACATCCCCGGGGTCGGCGGCTACTACGCGCTGCCTGACGGCCAGCTCGCGTCGATGCCGTTCAACTCCTCGACCGCAATCATGTGGTACAACAAGGATGCGTTCGAGAAGGCCGGGCTCGATCCCGAAAAGCCGCCGGCGCATTACGACGAGCTGGTGCACGCGACGCAGGTGCTGGCGTCGAAGAAACCGACGCCGATCGCGGCCACCTCTTCGTGGTTCACCTGGATCCAGTTCGAGCAGTTCGCCGCGATGCACGACCTGCCCTATGCGACCAAGCAGGACGGCTATCAGGGGCTCGACACCCAGCTCCTCATCAATCGGCCAGCCTTCGTGGCACAGCTCCAGCGGTTCCTCACGATGTCGAAGGATGCCGGCTTCAAATACACCGGCCGCGACTCCGCCCCCGATCCGGTCTTTTATTCCGGACAGGCGGCGATCGGGTTCGGCTCCTCCTCCGGCCGCGCCGACATCGTCAAGAACGCGAAGTTCCGCTACGCCGAGGCGCTGCTGCCGACCGATCCGCAGGTCAACCCGAACCCGATCAACTCGATCATCGGCGGCGCGAGCCTCTGGACGTTGGCCGGGCGAAACCGGACGCCGGCGGAGTACAAGGCGGTCGTGCAGTTCTATCAGTTCATCGCCAGCCCCCGGCAGGCCGCCGACTATGCGAAGGCCACCGGCTACGTGCCGGTGACGCTCGCCGGCGATGCGATCCTGAAGCAGGAAGGGTTCTACGCGAAGAACCCCGGCACCGAGCTTCCGGTGCAGCAGCTCAGCCGCGGCACGATCTCGCCCAACTCGCGGGGCTTGCGGCTCGGGCGGCTGCCGGAGATCCGCAACATCATCTACGAGGAAGTGGAGAAGGCGCTGCAAGGCCAGCAGAGCGCCCAAGCGGCGATGGACAACGCGACCCAGCGCGGCAATGTCGTGCTGCGCGGATTCCTGAAATCGGTCCACGCCTGACGACAGCCCGGCCGCACCGATGGAGCGACGCACGATCTTTCCGGGCTGGGCGCTCCCGGTGCTGCTGGTCCTCCCGCAACTCGCGCTGACGGTCGTCTTCTTCCTGTGGCCGGCTGCCCAGGCGATCTGGTCGAGCATGACGCGCGAGGACCCGTTCGGGATCAGCTCGCAATTCATCGGGCTCGGCAATTTCCGCGACCTGTTCGCCGACCCGCTCTATCTCGGCACGATCGAGCGGACGGTCTTTTTCTGCATCTGCGTGACCGTGCTGGCACTCGGGACGGCGCTGCTGCTCGCGGTGTTCGCCGATCGGGAGCTGCGCGGGCGGGCGTTCTACCGCACCATGCTGATCTGGCCCTATGCAGTGGCGCCGGCTATGGCGGCGATCCTGTGGCTGCTGCTGCTGCAGCCGCAGATCGGGCTGATCGGGCATTGGCTCAACGCGCATGGAATCATCTGGAACTACCCGCTCGACGGCGCGCAGGCGATGCTGATGGTGATCCTGGCGAGCGCCTGGAAGCAGGTGAGCTACAATTTCATCTTCTTCCTGGCCGGCCTGCAGTCGATCCCGCGCGCCGTGACCGAGGCGGCGCGCATGGACGGCGCCCGCGGCTGGCATCGGTTCCGCACCATTACCGTCCCGCTGCTGGCGCCGACCACGTTCTTCCTGCTGGTGGT
>DATAYA010000178.1:0-1877 GCA_036272815.1 Acetobacteraceae bacterium | reverse complement strand
TCGTTCGAGGAATGCCATATCGATCTCGGCCGGCTCACCTCTTTTGCCGGCGCGCGGCTGATCCGGGACGAGGCGATCGGCCTCGACCGCGACGCGTGCACCGTGCTCACCCGCGACCATCCGACGATCCGATACGATGTCCTGTCGATCGATATCGGCTCGGCCCCCCGCTCCGACGATATTCCCGGCGCCGCGGAGCACGCGATAGCAGTGAAGCCGATCGACCGGTTCGCGGCGCGCTGGGAGGCGTTGCTGGGGCGGGCGCGCGAGATGCCTAGGCTTCGCCTCGCCATCGTCGGCGGTGGCGCCGGCGGGGTCGAGCTCGCCCTATCGGCGCAACATCGCCTGGCCGGACTGAAGGGCGACGCGGCCGAGGTAATCCTGGTGACCCGCGAAGAGCTGCTGCCGTCGCACAATGTGCGGGTCCGCCGATTATTCGAGCGGATCCTCGCCGATCACCGGGTGGCCGTGGTCGGCGGCAGCGCCGTCGTGCGTGTCGCGCCGGGTGTCTTGCTCTGCGCCGATGGCAGGCGGGTCGAATTCGACGAGGCGCTGTGGGTGACCCAGGCCGGTGCGGCGCCTTGGCTCGCCGACACCGGTCTGCCGCTGACGCCGGACGGCTTCATCGCGGTCGGCGACAACTTGCGCTCGCCGGCGGACCCGCGGATCTTCGCGGCCGGCGACGTCGCGACGATGCTCGCTCATCCACGTGAGAAAGCCGGGGTTTACGCCGTCCGCCAGGGTCCGCCGCTCGCCGCCAATCTGCGCCGCGCCCTCGCCGGCCGCCGGCTGCGGCGCGCAGTCCCGCAAAAACGCGCACTGGCGCTGATCGGCACCGGGGACGCGCACGCTGTAGCCTCACGCGGGCCGTTTGTTGCCCATGGCCCGCGGCTGTGGCAGCTGAAGGAGTGGATCGACCGCCGCTGGATGCGGCGTTACACGGAATTGCCCGAAATGCCGCAGGAGCCGGGAGAAGACCCGATGCGCTGCGGCGGTTGCGCGGCGAAGGTCCCGGCGGCGGTGCTTGGGCGCGTCATGGGGCGGCTCCGTCCCGCGACCAGCGGCGCCGTGATGATCGGTCTCGACAGTCCGGACGATGCCGCGCTGATCTCGTTCCCCGGGGCGCCGCCGCTGTTGCAGACCGTCGATTTCTTCCGCGCGATGGTCGGCGACCCGTATCTGTTCGGCCGGATTGCCGCGACCCATGCGCTCGGCGACATCTACGCGATGGGAGGAACGCCGGAAAGCGCACTGGCGATCGCCACCCTGCCGCCGGCGCGCCCGCCGATCGTCGAGCACGACCTCTTTCACATGCTGCGCGGCAGCCTCGACGTGCTGGAACCGGCGGGCGCCGTGCTGATCGGCGGGCACAGCGCCGAGGGCGCCGAACTTGCGCTCGGATTTGCCGTAACCGGGCGGCCGCGGCCGGGAAAGCTGCTGCGCAAGGCCGGGCTGCGCGCCGGCGGCCGGCTGATCTTGACCAAGCCGCTCGGCACCGGCGTGATCCTGGCTGCGGCGGCGCGCGGGCTGGTCTCGACGCGTCTGGTCGAGGCCGCGACCGCGACGATGGTGCAGTCGGCGGCTTCGGCAGCCGCTTGTCTGCTGGAGCATCGGGCCAGCGCCTGCACCGACGTGACCGGGTTCGGGCTGCTCGGCCACCTTCTCGAAATGCTGCGCGCCTCGGAAACGGACGCGGTTCTCGATCCGGAGGCAATTCCGGCTCTCGAGGACGCGCTGCCGCTGCTCGGCAGTGGGGTCACCAGTTCGCTGCACGCCGACAACATTGCTGCACTGTCGGCTCTCGACCCGGCGGCACAGCTTCATCAGATAGCCCCGCTGCTGATAGATCCGCAAACCGGGGGCGGGCTGCTGGCCGG
>DATAYA010000177.1:0-2566 GCA_036272815.1 Acetobacteraceae bacterium | reverse complement strand
ATCCACGCCGGCCGGATGGCCGAGCCCTGGGCGCGCCGCGCCGAGGCCGCGATCGGCCGCCACGTCCCGTTGCACCTGCACCGCACCGGCACGCTGTTCGACCCCGAGGCCATCCGCTCAGCCTCGGGCGGCCCGTTCGGCGTCTATTCCCCGTTCATGCGCGCGGCCCGCGCCGCGCCGCCCCCGGCCGCGCCGCTGCCCGCGCCGCGCCACATCCCGGCCGCTGCCGCGCCACCCTCCGATCGGCTGGAGGATTGGCACTTGCTGCCCACCAAGCCCGACTGGGCCGGCGGCCTGCGCGCGACCTGGCAACCGGGCGAGGCGGGCGCCGGCGCCCGCCTCGCCGCCTTCGCAGCCGCGGGCCTCGCCCGCTATCATGAGAGCCGCAACATCGCGGGCCTTGCCGCCGGCACCTCGATGCTATCACCGCACCTGCACTGGGGCGAAATTTCCGCCGCCCAGGTCTGGCACGCGAGCGCCGCCGCCGCCGAACATGCCGGGCGCGGGATGGAAACCTTCCAGAACGAGGTGCTGTGGCGCGAATTTGCCGCCTACACGCTCTGGCACGCGCCGCACCTGCCGGAGCGGCCGCTGCGCGAGGTGTTTTCGGGACTCCCCTGGCGCGACGACCGACGCGCGCTGCGCGCCTGGCAGCGCGGCCGCACCGGCATCCCGATGGTCGATGCCGGAATGCGCCAGCTCTGGCAGACCGGCTGGATGCACAACCGTGTCCGCATGATCGCCGGCAGTTTCCTGGTCAAGCACCTGCTGACCGCCTGGCAAGTCGGAGAAGCGTGGTTCTGGGACACGCTGGTCGATGCCGACCTCGCCTCCAATGCCGCCTCCTGGCAGTGGGTCACCGGCTGCGGCATCGACAGCCAGCCTTTTTTTCGTGTCTTCAACCCGGTGTTGCAGGGGCGGAAATTCGACCGCGACGGCGCCTATGTCCGCCGCTTCGTCCCCGAACTGGCCCGCCTGCCCGACACCCACGTCCATGCCCCCTGGGAGGCGCCCGAGACCGTGCTGGAGGCCGCGGGCGTCGTCCTCGACCGCACCTATCCGCGCCCGATCGTGGGCCTGTCCGAAGGCCGCGCCCGTGCGCTCGACGCCTATGGCGAGATTAGCGTGGGCGGCCGGTGATCCCCAACCCGGTGATCCCGGGGGGCGCCGGCATCCGGGTCGTGGGCGACGTCCACGGCGACGCCCGCGCCTTCGCCCACGCCGCCGACACCGATCGCTTCGTGATCCAGCTCGGCGACCTCACCGACGAGGGGCCGGACAGCGCCGGCGCGTTGCGCATCGCGCTTCGTCTACGCGACGAGCACCGCGGACTGTTCCTCCTCGGCAACCACGACCACAAGCTCGCGCGCGCATTGGCGGGGCGGGACGTGCGGATCGATCCCGGCCTCGCCGCCACCCTCGCCCAGCTCGACCCGGAGCTGCGTGCCCGCGCGGCGGCGGCGATCGGCACGGCGCCGGCTTGGCTCGGCGTGGGACGCGCGTTCTTCGTCCACGGCGGGTTCCACGCGGCGATGCTGCACACACCGCCGCCGATGGGTCCGGCCCGCACCGACTGCCTGCTCTCGCGCGCGCTGTTCGGGCAGGTGACCGGGCGGAGACGCTTCGACGGCTACCCCGAGCGCGTGCTCGACTGGATCGACCGTATCCCCGCGGGCCTGACCGTCTATTGCGGCCACGACCGGCGCTCGCGCGACGGCCGGCCCTGGGTGCGGCCCGGAGCGGCCGGCGGGACGGCGGTCTTCCTCGACACCGGCGCGGGCAAGGGCGGGCATCTGTCCTGGATCGATCTCTGAGCGCGGGTTAGGTTCGGTGATGGCACAATTCCGGCAGGCCCAGGTAGCCGACCCCGTCACCCTCTGCATCGACATCGGCGGCACGCACCTCAAGGCGGGGCTGGTCGATGCGTCGGGCGGGGAGATCGGGAAATTCGTCCGCTGCGAGACGCCGCATCCCTCCCCGCCCGAGCAGGTCACGGACTTGCTCGACGGCCTCGCCCGCCAGCTCGGCGCCTGCGACCGCGTCTCGGTGGGTTTTCCGGGGATCGTTCGCCGCGGCGTGGTGATGAGCGCGCCCAAACTCGGCGACAAGGCGTGGCACGCCTATCCGCTGGCCGCGCAACTGGCGCTGCGGCTCGGCCGCGGCGTCCGGATCGCCAACGACGCGACCGTGCAGGGGCTCGGCGTGATCGGCGGCGAGGGCGTGGAGTGCGCGATCACGCTCGGCACCGGCTTCGGCTTCGCGCTGTTCGAGGACGGGCGGCCGTCGACACGCATGGAGATGAGCCTGCACCCGATTCACAAGGACCTGAGTTACAACGACTGGCTGGGTGCGGCGGCGCTGCGCCATGCCGGCCCGAGGAAATGGCTCAAGCGGGTGCAGCACGTGATCGAGGTGCTGGAGGCGGTGGTCGCCTACGACATGCTCTACATCGGCGGCGGCAACGCGCGGCTGATCGACTTCAAGCTGCCGATGAATGTGCGGACGGTGGAGAACGAGGCGGGGATACTTGGGGGGGTGCGGCTGTGGGAGCGGCGGTATGATGGGG
>DATAYA010000176.1:0-20382 GCA_036272815.1 Acetobacteraceae bacterium | reverse complement strand
TATCATTCCGCCCAGGCCCCAGACCAGGTTGAGTCCGAGGGCCAGAATTCCGCTCAGTCCGGCATAGACCGCGAGTGCGAGGAGATAGCTCGCCATCAGGCGTCGCGCACGCCCAGCAGTCCGGTCGGGCGCAGCGACAGTACGAGCAGGATGGCGAGGAAGCCGACCGCGGAGCGATACGACGGCGGCAGCACGAGTACAGAAAGTTCCTCTGCAAGGCCGACGGCGAAGGCGCCCGCGACCGCGCCTGGGATGCTGCCAAGGCCACCCACGACGCAGGCGGCGAACACGGCCAGCATGACATCGAAGCCGGTGAGCGGGTCAATCGAGCTGTCGAGCGCGATCAGCATGCCGCCGAGTCCCGCGAGGCCCATGCCCACGAACGTTGCCACACGCGCGACCACGGCGGCGTTGATGCCCTTGAGCCCGGCGAGTGCGGCGTTGTCGGCGACTGCACGCATGGTCTTGCCGGTGCGCGTCAGCAGCAGGAACGCGAACAGCGCCACCATGACCACGAGCGCGCAACCGGCATTTGCCGCCTGCTGCGGTCCGAGACGGAGCGCGCCGATCCGCCAGTCGCGGAAGATCGGCAGGTCGTAGCTGCGCAGATCGTTTCCGAACGCGAAGCGCACGACATTCTCGAGCACGATGTTGAGCGCCACCGAGGCGATCGCGGCCGCGAGCGGGCCGGCCGGGCGCAGCCGACGCAGCGACGCCTCGTCGCAGACGACGCCCACGATGCCGCCGACGACGAAGGCGGCGGCGAGCGAGGGCGCGACCGCCGCGCCGAGGCCGACATTGGCGACGTATCCGGCATAGGCGCCGACGGTCGCAATGCCGCCCACGGCGAAGTTCGGAAACCGCAGCACGGCGTAGATCGCATTGAAGCCGAGCGCCGGCACTGCCAGCATCGCACCCGACATCAGGCCGTTGAGGACGAACTGCGCGATCTCCGCCGTCAAGAGACCGACAGCAGCTTGTCGTGCCCGGCCTGCGCCTCGTCGAACCGGAACTTGCAGCCAGCAATGTCGCCCGAGGGCAGGAAGTCGCACGGGCCGGAGGCGCCGTCATAGTTCACCGCATGGCCGGCGGCGAGTAGCTTGAGGCCGTCCACAGCACTGCTGACGCGCTGCCCGCCGCCCTGGCTGATCGTGCGCACATTGTCGTGGATCGCGAGCCCGGTCGCAGCTCCGGCCTTGCCGATCGCGAGGGCGACGAGCGAGACATGATCGTAGATCTGGCAGGAATAGGGGTCGGGATTCTTCGTGTCCAGGATCTGCTGCACGCGCGCATAGGCGGGGCTCGCGATGTCGGGCGAAGGCGAGTAGCTCAGCAAGCCGTTGGTCACCGCCGGCGGCAGCGCGCGGAGCAGTTTTTCGTTGGCGGCGTAGCCGAGCGTGACTCGGCGGCCGTTGAAGCCGGCCTGGTAGATCTCGCGCAGCAGGATCGCGAGGTCGGGCTCGTAGCTGTTGAGGAACAGCGTGTCCGGCTTTCCGCGGAGAGCCTCGTCGATCTCGGAGCGGAAGGATGTCTTGGAGGGGTCGTAGATGATGTCACCCGTCGCACTCGCACCGCCGCCTTTCAGCACCTCGGCGATCCGGTTGTAGCTGTCGACCGCGAACGGCGCCTGCACCGAGAGCGCGAACATGCGCTTCGTGCCCTGGGCGAGCAGGAACGCGCCGGCGCGAGTGCCTTGCAGGTGCGTGTTGGGCTGGGTGCGGATGATGTAGCCGTGGTGCGGAAGCCGCGTGATCGAGTCCGCACCCGAGACGGTGAACAGCATCGTCTTGCTCTGCCAGCACAGGGGTGCGACGGCGGTGGTGACGGCGGAGGCCCAGGTGCCGACGATCGCGCAGACGCGGTTGACGTCGATCAGCTTGCGCGCAGCGAGCACTCCGGCGTCGGGACTGGTCTGGTCGTCCTCGACCGTGAGAGCGAGCTTGCGGCCGAGCACGCCGCCAGCGGCATTGATCGCATCCGTCGCGGCGCGCGCGACCTTCGCCATCGACGGGCCATAGGCGCCGCCCGCACCGGTGAGCGGGAGGATCGTTCCGAGCGGGATCGGCGCCCCCTCCGCCCGGGCGATGCGCGCGGCGGCCGGAAGTGCCAGGGAGGTGAACAACGCGGCGCGGCGGGTGAGCATGATCGACCTCATGGCGGAACGGACGCGACATTCGGGAGCGGGTGCCGCTGCGTCAAGCATCATCAGCCGATGATGGCGTCAAGCATCATCAGCCGCCGAGGAATAGCCGGCGCACCTCCGTGTCCTCGGCCAGCGCGCGCGCAGGGCCGCTGCGCACTGTGCGGCCATCGACCAGCACCACGCCGCGATCGGCGATCATCAGCGCCTCCGATGCGTTCTGCTCCACCATCGCGATCGCAGTGCCGTCGCGATGGATCGCCGCGATCGTGTCGAACAGCGCATCGGCAGCCTTCGGCGACAGGCCGGCCGACGGCTCGTCGAGCAGCAGCAGGAGCGGCTGGACCATCAGCGCCATCGCCATCGCGAGCGTCTGCCGCTGGCCGCCGGAGAGCGTGCGCGCCGCGGCTCGGCGCTTCTCGGCCAGCATCGGAAATTGTGCGAACAGGGCGGCGATGCGCGCGCTCGTCTCGCGCCTTTGCACGAAGCCGCCCATCTCCAGATTTTCGCGCACGGTCATCGTCGGAAACACGTTGGCTTCCTGTGGCACGAAGGCGATGCCGCGCCGCGCCCGCTCGCGAGTCGGGAGATGCATGATTGGGGCGCCGTCGAAGCGTAGCTCCCCGGACTTCAGCCGTAACAATCCGACGATCACCTTCAGCAACGTCGACTTGCCGGCGCCGTTCGGGCCCACGATTGCGACCATCTCGCCCGGCTGCACCATGAGATCGGCGCCCTTCAGGATCTCGTCCGCGGCACCATAGCCGCAGACGATGCCAACTGCTTCGATCAGTGCCATCTGCGGCGGCCCATATAGGCATCCTGCACCGCAGGATCGGCGGCAATCGCGGCGAATGTGCCTTCGGCGAGCCGTCGTCCTTCGGCCATCACCACCACCGGCTCGCAGAGTTGCGCGATCATGTCCATGTGGTGCTCGACGACCAGGAACGTCACGCCCTCGGCAGAGAGTGCCCGCAGATGCGTCGCGATCTCGGCGGCGAGCGTCGGGTTGACGCCCGCGATCGGCTCGTCGAGCAGCACGAGACGCGGCTCCGCCATCAGTGCGCGGCCGATCTCCAGCAGCTTCTTCTGACCGCCCGAGAGCGAGGCGGCGGGCACGTTGGCGACCCGGGCGAGATTGAGCCGTTCGGCGATCGCCCAGGCGCGCCCCAGCGCCGTCCGCTCGGCCGTGCGGAAGCCGCCCGATAGCGCCGGCCACAGGCGCTCGCCGGATTGGGCCGGCGCATAGAGCAGCAGGTTGTCCAGCACCGAAAGCCGGCCGATGCCACGGGCGATCTGGAACGTGCGGGTCAACCCGGCGCGCGTGATGCGATCCGGCGCCAGGCGCGCGATGTCGCGCCCGGCGAAGGCAATGCGTCCGGCATCCGGCGCGATCACGCCGGATATGCACTGGAACGCCGTCGTCTTGCCGGCGCCGTTCGGGCCGATCAGCGCCGTGATGGTGCCCGCGCGCACGTCGAAATCAAGCCCGTCCAGCGCGCGCACGCCATAGAAGCTGTGCGTGAGTCCGCGAACGGAGAGCAGCGTCGTCACGGGCCACGCAGCGGCGACACGCCGAACAGCCAGAGATGCCCATGCGCCAGCAGCGTCGCCCAGACCAGCACGGCGACGAACTGCCCGAACCAGTTTATTTCACTTGGTACGAGGCGGTTGCGGCCGCGAAGGATTGCACCGAACGGCAGGATGGAGGTGCGCGGCGCCAGCACCGCCCACAGTGCCGGGTTCCGTGCGGCGAGCTTGCCGTCGATCGAGGGCATCCCCCATGCGGACGTCGCCAGCAGCGCGCCGAAGAACAGCACGCCCGCCTCCGTCCCGACGCCGATCAGGTGCGCGGCTGCCCATAGCACGATCGACCAGAGCATCGGGTGGCGCGTGACGCGGATCATCCCGCGCGGCGCCTCGGGCGGCGGGTTGTCGTTGCCGACCATCGTCGGGTTGTTCACTGTCACTGCGCCGGCAAACAGCAGGAAGGCCGCGAGCACGACGACTGCCAGCGCGTATTGCAGCGCTGACGGCGCCACCCAGAGCACGCGGACGGGCGCACGGATAAAGGCGACGATCAGGAAAGCCAGCGCCGCGACCGAAAACGCCGCAAAGACGGCGCGGAATGCGCGTTCCCCCATTGCCGCCGCGACAGGGCGGCGCAACTGGGTGCCGGAGACGCCGACATGCACCCCGACCCATACCACCGCCGCCAGCGCAAGTATCGCCATGCCGTCCCCCGCCACCCGCAGGCACGAGGCGGATCATGCCGCGCAGGTTCGTGACGGAGCAACCCGGCCGCCGGTTCGGTCAGGTGTTCGCCTGTTCCGTCTCCGGGACGTCCTCTGCGGGCCGGTGATAGAGCGCGGCACACTCCCCGGCAAGCACGCCGCCGCGCACCGCGATGTCGTCGCGGAAGGCGTCGGTGATGAAGTCCATCGCGTCGAGGTGGCGATCCTCGAAATACATCCGATGCACCTGCTCACGCCCGGCGCCGAACACCACGCGGCCGATCTTCGACCAGATCGACGCCATCGTGCACATTCCGCAGGGCTCCAGCGTGCTATAAAGCGTCGCCCGCGACAGGTCCGAGCGGCCGAGCCGAGCAGCCGCCCGGCGGATCGCGACCATCTCGGCGTGCGCCGTCGGATCGGGGCGCATGTCGACCTCGTTGTGTCCCTCGCCGATCACCGCGCCGTCGAGCACGATGACGCAGCCGATCGGCGAGGCGCCGGGGGTCGCGGCAGCCTGCCGGGCCAAGTCGATCGCGCGCCGCATGAACCTCTGGTCGGTCATTGCAGCGAGGAAACGCCGCGCCCGCCGGTGCGGTTTCGGCCACTGGACCAGGTAGGGAAACGCAGGCGAGACCACAAGATATGGTGTTCGTTGCCTTCAAGCATAGGGAGATTTTGCGTTGACGGCGGCGCCAGGGCTGGCTAGGCCAGGGGCGTGAGCACCGTGCGCGAGTCCCGTCCGTCCATCCGAGTCCGCGGCCGTTCGCTGATGGCGCTGGTGCTGGCGCCGGAGCCGCCGGTGGCGGGCTGGCTGGCGGCGCTGGACGAGCAGCTCGCGCGGTCGCCAGGCTTCTTCGACGGCAAGCCGGTCATCGTCGATCTTGCCGGCTTGCCGCGGGAGCAGCCGGACGTGGCCGGGCTGATGCACACGCTCGCCGGGCGGGGGGTGCGGATCATCGGCACGGAGGGCGGCCATCCGAGCTGGGACGGGCTGGAGGCGTGGGGCCGGCCGCTCGGCGCCGCCCGGCCCGGCCGCGTGATCGAGGTGCCGGACGAGCCGACGCCGCCCGCACCGCCTCCGCCCGCCATAGGGGCGCTGCTGGTCGACCATTCGGTGCGCTCCGGTCAGGCGATCATGTTCGAGGGTGGTGACGTGACCGTGGTCGGGTCGGTCGCATCGGGTGCGGAGATCGTCGCGGGCGGCTCGATCCATGTCTATGGCACGCTCCGCGGCCGCGCGGTGGCCGGCGTGCTCGGGCAGGCGCAGGCACGGATCTTCTGCCATCGGCTGGAGGCGGAGCTGCTGGCGATCGACGGCGTCTATCGCACGGCGGACGAACTGGACGCCGCGCTGCACGGCCGCTCGGTGCAGGCGTGGCTCGAAGGCGACGCGCTTTCGGTCGCGGTGCTGGACTAGGTTTTCGGAGGCAAGGGGGGACGGGGATGGCGCAGATCGTGGTGGTGACGTCCGGCAAGGGCGGGGTCGGCAAGACGACGTCGACCGCGGCCCTGGGAGCCGCGCTGGCGCAGGGCGGCCAGAACGTGTGCGTGGTCGATTTCGATGTCGGGTTGCGCAACCTCGATCTCGTGATGGGGGCCGAGCGGCGCGTCGTGTTCGACCTCATCAACGTCGTGCAGGGCGATGCCAAGCTCAACCAGGCGCTGATCCGCGACAAGCGGCTCGACAATCTTTCGCTGCTGCCCGCCTCGCAGACGCGCGACAAGGATGCGCTGACCTCCGAGGGGGTTGCGAAGGTGATCGGCGAGTTGCGGGAGCGGTTCGACTGGGTGATCTGCGACAGCCCGGCCGGGATCGAGCGCGGGGCGACACTTGCAATGCGCCATGCCGATCTGGCGATCGTGGTGACCAACCCGGAAGTGTCCTCTGTCCGCGACAGCGACCGCATCATCGGGCTGCTCGATTCCAAGACCGAACGCGCCGAACGCGGCGACAAGATGGACAAACACCTGCTGCTGACACGCTACGACCCGGTCCGCGCGGCGCGCGGCGAGATGCTGAAGACCGACGACGTGCTCGAGATCCTCTCGATCCCGCTGCTCGGCATCATCCCGGACAGCGAAGAGGTGCTGCGCTCGTCCAATATCGGCACGCCGGTGACGCTCGGCAGCCCGGACTGCGCGGCGGCGCGCGCCTACGGCGACGCGGCGAAGCGGCTGCGCGGCGAGACGGTGGTAATGAGCTTCCCCACCGAGCGCCGCAGCCTGCTCGGCAAGCTGTTCGGACGGAAGGTGCCGGCATGAACCTGCTCGAAATCTTCCGCCGGCGCCCGACGGCGCCGGTCGCGCGCGAGCGGCTGCAGATCCTGCTGTCGCATGAGCGCTCCGTGACCGGCCAGTCCGACCTGGTCGCGACGCTGCGGGAGGAGATCATCGCGGTGATCGCCAAGCACGTCTCGGTCGAGCGCGACAAGGTGCAGATCAAGCTCGATCGCGGCCCCACGGTCTCGATGCTGGAGATCGACATCGAGGTGCCGGCGCTGACCGCGGCACTGACCAGCAAGGCACTGACCGGGGCGCGCGCCTGAGCATGGACGCCGACGCGCTGCGCCGGGTGCAGGCGCCGATCAAGCAGCGATACCGCGAGCAGCCGGAGACCGCGCGTGTCGCCGCGGTCGCGGAGGCGGTGCTCGACGCCGACGAAATCGCCTGCACGATTCCGGGATGGGGCGCCGAGGTGCGTGCCGGCCTGCATCCGGCGGCGGGCGGCAGCGGCGCGCTGGCGTGCTCGGCCGACATGCTGTTGCAGGCGGTCGTGGCCTGCGCGGGCGTGACCTTGCGGGCGGTCGCGACCGCGATGGGCCTGCGGCTGCGCGCGGGCCGCGTCATCGCCGAGGCGGAATGGGACGCGCGCGGCACGCTCGGGATCGATCGCACCGTGCCGGTTGGCATTGGTAAGATCGCGCTGCGCTTCGAGCTGGATGCGGAGGCGGACGATGCGACGCTGGAGCGGCTGATCGCGACGACGGAACGCTATTGCGTGATCCTTCAGACGCTGCGCAATCCGCCGGCGATCAGCGTCTCGCGCGTGCCGTTCGCATGACTGCGCCGCGGCTCACGCGAGCAACGCCAGCGGCCGCTTCAGGCGGCCAGGCGCGCGGGCGGCGAGCAACAGATCGGCGCCAAGATGCCGGCCGGGCGGGTCGATCGTGTACCAGGTCTGCAGCATGACGAGAAAAAAGTAAGTCCAGGGCCACTCTCCGGGCGTCGAATATTCGCCGAGCCAGAGATTGAGCGCCATCAGAAGCCCGACGAGGCCGCCGAGCCGCGACAGAAAGCCCAGCATCAGCGAGACGCCGATGGCGACCTCGATGAGGTAGACCAGCGGGCCGAACACGGCGATGTTTGGCAGCACGAAGTTGGCGACGAGGGCGGATTGCTCCGGGATCGCCGCATGCGCCACCATCTCCTTCATCCAGTGGATCAGCCCGGCATAGTCCGGCGGCACCTTCCATAACGATTGCTGCCACCACATGATGCCGAGGAGCAGCCGCACCACCGCGAAGGCCAGGTCCCGCGGCGTCCGGCTCGCCGGGACGCGACGCCAAGCCGCGACTGCGATGACAATCGAGCCGAGCAACAGCAGCCAGAAGACCGGCGTGAGCCAGCTTGGTTGGGTGAGAAATACCACGGCATCGTGCAGCGGGTTCGGTCTCATGCGTCCCTGTTCGCAGCCGACGCCGTGAGGGTAACATTCGACCACCTTCACGCAAAGGGCCTTGCAGGATGACGCCATGACCCTCGAGCCGCCGCCCTCGATGCAGGCAGCGAAGCGCCACGACGCGCCCTCGGTGTTGCGCCCGGAGAACCTGCTGCGCGAGGCGCGGCGGCAGCGGCGCCTGCCGGAGGGTGCGGTGCCCGCGGTCTGTGCGCTCGACCCGGACGGTGATGCGGTGCGGTTCCTGCGTGCCGAAGGGCGGGCGCGGCCGGTGCCGAGCTGGGCCTGCTACCACACGGCGATGGATGTGTTCGCGCAGGACGGCGAGACGATCGGGCTCGTCGGCGGCGCGATCGGGGCGCCGTTCGCGGTGCTGGTGGCCGAACAGCTCTTCGCATCGGGGTGCCGGCTGCTGCTCAGCGTGACGTCGGCGGGACGGATCGCGTCGGTTCCGGCGAGCTTCGTGCTGATCGACCGCGCTCTGCGCGACGAGGGCACCAGTGCGCACTATCTGCCGCAATCGCCTTATGCCGAGGCCGATCCGGCGCTGATCGCGCTGGCGGACGCGGCGCTTACGGGGCTGCCCGTGCAACGCGGCGCGTCGTGGACGACCGACGCGCCCTATCGCGAGACCGAGGACGCGATCGCAGCGGCAGCAGCGCATGGCGTGCTCGCGGTGGAGATGGAGGCGGCAGCGCTCTACGCCTTCGCCCGTGCACGAGGCCGCGCGGTGCTGTGCTTCGCGCACCTGACGAACGAGATGGCGCGGAGCGAGGGCGATTTCGAGAAGGGCGAGGCCGACGGTGCGATCGCGACCCTCGACCTGATCGGCCGCGTCGCCTGCAAGTGGCGGCGGCTCAATCCCTGACCGGCGGTGCGGTCTCGCACGCGACCCAGGCGCCGTCCTCGCGTCCCGAGCGAACCGCTGCCTCCACCAAATCGGCACCTGCGACGCCATCCTCCGCGGTCGGAAAGTCGAGCGCCAGCGGATCGGCCGGCGCGCCGGCGAGCCGTGCGGCGATCGCTTCCGCGGCGTCGCGATAGAGGTTGGCGAACGCCTCCAACAATCCCTCGGGATGGCCGCGCGCGATACGCACCAATCGCTGCGCCTCGGGAAGCAGGTCGGCATCGCCGCGCGCAAGGCGCTGCATCGCGCGCCCGAGCGGGGCGAAATGCAGGTAGTTCGGATCGGTCTGCGCCCATTCGATCAGGCCGCTCTCGCCGCAGATGCGCAGGTTCAGGTTGTTCTCGCTGCCCGCCATCGCCTGGCTGACGAAGAGCGTGCCGTGCACGCCGCCGGCGAACCGCAGCAGCATCGCCGCGGTGTCGTGCGCCGTGCGGTCCGGCACGATCGCACCGACATCGGCGGCGACGCGCGCGAGTGTCAGACCGCTCACGAAACACGCGAGATGATGGGCGTGCGTGCCGATGTCGCCCAGCACCAGCGACGGGCCGCCGCGCGCAGGGTCGAGCTTCCATCGGAGCTTGGGCGTCAGCGGCCCCGCCTCCACGCGGGTCGCCATTCCGGCGTGCAGGTATTCAACCTGTACCGCGCGCACCGCGCCGATCGCGCCCGCCGCGACCATCGCGCGCGCCTGCCGCACCATCGGATAGGCGGCGTAGGCATGGGTGAGGCAGAACACGCGACCGCTTGCGCGCACCCTCGCCGCGAGATCCCGCGCATCGGCGAGCGTGTTGGTCATCGGCTTGTCGCAAATCACGTCGAGCCCGGCTCCGATCGCGGCGATCGCGGCCGGATAGTGCGTGTCGTTGGGCGACATGATCGCGACCGCGTCGATGCCGTCGCCGCGGGCACGCTCGGCCGCGATCATCTCGGCCGCGCTGCCGTAGCTGCGACCGTCCGGCAGTCCGATCGCCGCCCCCGCGGCGGTCGCGCGCGCGGGATCGGACGAGGGCACGCCAGCCACGATCGCAAACCGGCCATCGAGGCGGGCGGCGTTACGGTGCATCGGGCCGATCATCCCGCCCGGTCCGCCGCCGATGACGCCGAGCCGCAGCGTCCGCCCGAGTGCCTCGTATGCCGACTTCATGTGCTCACTCCCAGATGCGCATCGACGCGGTTGCGCAAGCCCGGCCGCAACGTGATGCCGAGCCCCGGCGCATCGTGCGGCGCGATGAACCCGTCGGCGAGAGCCGGCAGACCCTCGACCAATTCCTGATACCAGCCATGATAGGCGGCGCGCACCACTTCCTGCACCAGCGTGTTCGGGCTGGCCGTCCCGAGATGCACGGAGGCGGCGAGCAGCACCGGGCCGGTGCAGTCATGCGGCGCGATCGGCAGTTCATACGCCTCGGCCATCGTCGCGATCTTCTTCGCCTCCGACAGGCCGCCGCACCAGCCGATGTCGAGCATGCACACGTCCACCGCGCGTTTCTCGAACAGCTCGCGGAACGCCCAGCGTGTCGCCAGCGTCTCGCTCGCCGTGACCCAGGTGCCGGCCTTGTCGCGGTACTGCCGCAGCGCGTCGAGGTTCATCATCTTGATCGGGTCCTCCGCCCAGTACGGACGGTAGGGTGTGAGCGCGCCGGCGATCCGCAGCGCCGCCGGAAGATTCCACAGGCCGTGGAACTCGACATGGATGTCGATCCGGTCGCCGACACGCTTGCGGATCTTCTCGAATGGCTCGAGCGCTTGCTTGAGGTCGGCCGCCGATATGTCGGTGCCGCCCGAAGCTTCCGCCGCATGGTCGAACGGCCAGATCTTCATGCCGCGGAAGCCCTCCGCAAGCAGGCTCTCGGCCAGGTCGTCGGCATGATGCAGGAAGGCGTCGAGGTCTTCGTACGGGCCCGGCTCGGCATCCATGCCCCAGTCGGACGTGCTCTGCGTCGGCCGCGCGCGTACGTAGCGCGTGCCGGCGCAGGTGTTGTAGGCGCGGATGTGATCGCGGCAGCGTCCGCCGAGCAGGTTGTAGACCGGCTGCCCCGTCGCCTGGCCGAGGATGTCCCAGAGTGCGATGTCGAAGGCCGAGGCGGCGCGCATCTCCGCGCCCGTCGACTTGAAGCCCACGTAGTTCATCAGCAGCCTGCGCATGTGGCGCTCGATGGCGAACGCGTCGCCTCCCATCACGGCGGGCGCGATCGTCTCGTGCATAGCCGCCTCCACCGTGCGTGCGGCAAAAAAGGTCTCTCCGAGACCAACGAGGCCGGCGTCCGTGTGGACCAGGACCCACAACAGGTTCGGGAATTCGTCGAGCCGCAAGGTCTCGATCCGGACGATGCGCATCAGCAAGCCTCCATGGCGGGTGTCAGGCCGCGCGCCGTGCCACGTCCCAGCCGATCGCCGCGAGTGCCTGGAATTTCTCGCCTGCCTGCAATCCGGCGGCGTCCGCCGCGTTGCCGTCGAGCGCCCGGCGATACACGCCGGCCGCGATCGCCGCCCACCGGAACAGTGAGAAGGCGACGAAGAACTCGAAATCCGGCAGCGAGGCGCGCCCGGTGCGACGGCGATATTCTACCACGAACTCCCTTTCGCTCGGCAGGCCGGGAATGTCGAGTTCGCGCAGGCCGCCAAGGTCGGGCGGCAGCCGCCAGTAGAGGCAGGAATAGGCGAGGTCTGCAATCGGATGGCCGATCGTGGAGAGTTCCCAGTCCAGCACGGCAGCGACGCGGGGTGAGTGAGCGGCGTAGATCAGGTTGCCGAGGCGGAAATCGCCGTGCGCGATTGCACTCTCGTCGTCGGCAGGGACGTGCGCTGCGAGCCACGCGATGAGGCTGTCCATCGCAGGCACGTCACCCACATCGGAGGCGCGGTACTGCCTCGCCCAGCGATCGACCTGCCGGCGGACGTATCCCTCCGGCCGGCCGAACCCCTCCAGCCCCGCCGCGCGCCAGTTCACAGCGTGGAGATCGGCGAGTACCCGCCCCATCTCCGCATAGAGCGCGCCGCGCCCCTCTGGCGACTGCGCCGGCAGTGTGCGATCGACGAACACGCGGCCCTCGACATGGCGCATGACGAAGAAGATCGTGCCGATGACGCCCGGATCGGTGCAGAGCAGCAGCATCTCCGGCACCGGCACCGCGCTGCCGGCGAGTGCCCGCATGACACGGAACTCCCGGTCGACCGCGTGTGCCGAGGGCAACAGATGGCCCGGCGGCTGCTTGCGTAGCACATAGCGGTCGTGCGCCGTGTCGACCACGAAAGTCGGGTTCGACTGGCCACCCTGGAATTGCCGCACCGTGATCGGGCCGGCAAAGTCCGGCAGATTCGTCGCGAGATAACGTGCCAGCGCCGCCTCGTCGAACCGGTGGTTGGCGAGGACGGGGATGAGGACCGGCGCGCCGTCGGCCCCGCTCACTGGTCCGCCAGCGGCGGGCTGCCGGTGGTGACGCCGCCGTCGATCACCAGCGTCTGCCCGGTCACGAAGCTGGCCGCAGGAGAGGCGAGGAAAACGGCGGCGCCCGCAATCTCGTCCGGCTCGCCAATGCGGCCGAGCGGCGTTTCGCGCTCGCGGCGGGCGAGGAGTTTCGGATCCTCCCATAGCGCGCGGGCGAAATCGGTGCGCACGAGGCCGGGTGCGATGCAGTTGGCACGGATGCCGCGCATCCCCCACTCGACAGCGAGATTGCGCACGAGTTGCATGTCGGCGGCCTTCGAGAGCGCATAGATGCCGAGGCTCGCCGAGCCGCGCAGGCCGGAGATGGAGGAGATGACGATCACCGCGCCGCCACCCCGCGCCGCCATCCCCGGCAGCACCATGTTGCAAAGCCAGAAGTTGCTGCGGACGTTGCTCGCCATCGTCCGGTCATAGGCGTCGTCGGAGACGGTGTCCGACGGGCCGAAATGCGGGTTGATTGCCGCATTGCACACCAGGATGTCGATGCCGCCCCAGCGCGCAACGGTCGCGTCGGCGAGGTGCTGCAACTCCTGCTTGCGGGCGATATGGCAGGGTATGACGATCGCCTCGCCGCCGCGGTCGCAGATGCCGGCGGCCACTTCCTCGCAGGCGGCAGCTTTCCGGCTGGACACGACGACCTTCGCACCTTGCTCCGCGAGCCGCTCGGCAATCGCGCGGCCGATACCCTTCGACGACCCGGTGACGATCGCAACCTTGCCGGCGAGGTCGAACAGCTTGCTCATTCGCCAGCCGGCCGTTGCTGGCGGTGGCGGTTGACCTCCATGCGGCCGAGCTGGAATCGATGGACCTCGTCCGGTCCGTCGACGATGCGCAGCGTGCGCGCATGCTTGTACATCGCCGCCAGACCGAAATCATCCGATACACCGCCCGCGCCATGCGCCTGAATCGCCCAGTCTATCACCTGGCACGCCATCTCGGGGGCTGCCACCTTGATCTCCCCGATCTCGCGCCGCGCCTCCTTGTTGCCGACCCGGTCCATCCGCCAAGCCGCGTGCAGCACCAGCAGTCGCGCCTGGTCGATCATGATGCGGCTCTGCGCGATGCGGTCGAGGATCACGCCCTGCTCGGCGAGCGGGCGGCCGAACGGTGCCCGTTCGAGCGCGCGGCGACAGGTCATCTCCAGCGCCCGCTCGGCCAGGCCGATCGCGCGCATGCAGTGATGGATGCGGCCGGGACCAAGCCTGCCCTGCGCGATCTCGAAGCCGCGCCCCTCGCCGAGGAGGATGTTCTCCACCGGCACGTGTACGTCATCGAACACGATCTCGCCGTGCCCGTGCGGTGCGTCGTCGAAGCCGAACACCGGCAGCATCCGCTTCACCGTGACGCCTTGCGTGTCCCGCGGCACCAGCACCATCGATTGCTGGCGATACCGGTCCTGCGTGTCGGGGTCGGTCTTGCCCATCACGATCAGCAGCCGGCAGCGTGGGTCTCCGGCACCGGAAGACCACCATTTGCGGCCATTGATGACATACTCGCCGCCGCGCCGCTCGATGCGGGCTCGGATGTTGGTCGCGTCCGATGATGCGACGTCGGGCTCGGTCATGCAGAACGCGCTGCGTGTCTCACCGGCCAGCAGCGGTTCCAGCCAGGTGCGTTTCTGTGCCTCGGTGCCGTAGCGGTCGAGCGTCTCCATGTTGCCGGTGTCGGGTGCGGAGCAGTTGAACACCTCCGACGCCCAGGCGACGCGGCCCATGATCTCGGCGAGCGGGGCGTATTCGAGGTTGGTCAGTCCGGGGCCGCGCGCCGAGTGCGGGAGAAAGAGATTCCAGAGCCCCTCCTCCCGCGCCTGCGGCTTCAGCTCCTCGACGATCGGCACAGGCTGCCAGCGGTCGGCCATCGCTGCCTGCTGGTCGCGATAGGTCGCCTCGTTCGGCAGAACGTGGCGATCCATGAAGTCCTGCACCCGGCGGCGCAGCGCCTCGACCTTGTCGGTATAAGCGAAATCCAAGCGATGCCTCCTGCCGCGCGCGGCCCCAGGTAATTTTCAGGCGCCGGAGATCACGGTGCCGAAGAGTTGCCACGCGCTGCCGGTCCAGTGTTCGAGCTGCATCGACCTGATCGGGTGGAAGTTGGTGGCGCTGGTCGCCACCTTGATCCCCGGCAGCAGCACCGGCAAGTCCAGCGCGTCGATGCTCGCCGCCTGCTTCATAATGTTGGCGCGCGAGAGGTCGGTTCCGCACTGCCGCAGGACGTGCTCCATCGTCATGCTGACGCCGAAACCGTAGACGTGGTTGGCCTCGTTGATGTCGGCGCCCGGCATGTATTTCGTCATGAACGCGCGCCACTGGTTCATGCCAGGGTCGCTTTTCCACTGCGGGTCTGTGTTGTCCTTCAGATAGGCGGCGCTGATCATGCCGATCGCGTTCTGCGGTCCGGCCGGCTGGATCACCGAACCGACCGAAATCGAGACGTTGCTCATGATGTGCAGCGGCTTATAGTTCATGTCCGCCATCTTGCGGATCATCTGTGCGGCGAACTTGGGAATGGCGGCGGTCAGCACGGTGTCGCAGCCGGCGGATTGCAGGCTGACCGCCTGGCTGTCGATGGTCGGATCGGTGGTCTCGTAGGACACTTCCTTGACGATCATCGTCTTCTTGCCGCCGAGCCCTTCCTTGAGCCCGGTCACGTAGTCCTTCCCGAAATCGTCGTTTTGGTACAGGACGCCGATCTTCGCCTCCGGCTTCGCCTGCAGGATATATTTCGCGTAGATCTGGGCCTCGGTGCGGTAGCTCGGCTGCCAACCCATGGTCCAAGGGAAGTGCTTCGGGTCGCCCCATTTGTCGGCGCCGGTGGAGACGAAAAGCTGCGGCACTCTGCGCGCGTTCATGTATTTCCGGACGGCGCTCTGGGTCGGGGTGCCAAGGCCGTTGAAGATGAAACTGACGCCGTCGGCCTCGACCAGCTTGCGCGTCTCCTCGACGGTACGCGGCGGGCTGTAGCCGTCATCGACGGAGATGAAGTCGATCTTGCGGCCACCACCGATGCCGCCCTTTTCGTTGACCATCTTGAAGTACGCAATATCCGCTCGGCCGATCGCGCCATAGGCGGAGCCGGGGCCGCTATAGGGGATGGTGTTGCCGATCTTGATGGTGCGCTTGGTCACGCCCGGCATTGCGGCAGCCAGCGCCGCGGGCGAGGGCAGCGCCGCCGCCAGCAGCGTTCCCTGGAGCAGGGTTCTCCTATCCAACACGAGCCTTTCCTCCCTCGCTGGGCGTGGGTATCGGCGCGTCGGCGGCCAGCGCGCCGCGCGTCTCTTCATCAGGCAGCGAAGCCGCCCGTCGTTGCGTCCACGCTGCCACGCCCCGATGCAGCGCGCCAGCCACGCCGTCGGGCATGAAATAGAGGAATGCGATCAGGATCACGCCGTAGACAGCACCCGGTGCCGACTTGCTGACGGATTGCGCGAGGTTGGGGATGAACTGGACGAACAGCGCCCCGAACACCGGCCCCAGCAGCGAGCCGACGCCGCCCACGACGAGGCCCGCGAACAGGTAGATCGAGAGGAAGACGTCGAAGCTGTCGGGGGCGACGAAGGCGACTGCGATCGCTCCGATCGCGCCGGCGATGCCGGTGTACATGGCGCTGATCGCGAAGGTGCGCGTCTTCAGCATGGCAATCGGCACGCCCATCGCCTCGGCCGCGAGCGCATGGTCGCGCACCGCCATCATTGCGCGCCCGATCCGTCCGCGCACGAGGTTGCGCGCGAGCAGGAACAGCACGGCCGCGATCGCGAGCGAGAAGAGATAGAGCCACTGGTCCGACGAGATCGGCAGGCCGAACGGCGCGTCCGGCTTGTCGAGCACGATGCCCTGTGCGCCGCCGGTCCATGGGCCGAGCGCGTTGACCTTCAGCACCTGCGGCACCGCGACCGCGAGCGCGAACGTCACCAGTGCGAGATAGAGTCCGCCGAGCCGCAGCGCCGGCAGTCCGACCGCAAAGCCGAAAGCTGCGCAGACCAGCGCCGAGACCGGGATCGTCGCCCAGTAGGGCACGCCGTAATTATTCATCAGGACTGCCGAGAGATAGGCGCCGATCGCATAGAACGCGCCGTGTCCGAGCGAGACCTGCCCATTGTAGCCGGAGACCAGATTGAGCCCGAGGATTGCGATGGCGTAAGCGACCGCGAGCGTGAGCTGAAACAGATGATAGTCGCTGGCGAACGCCACCGGTGCGAGCAGCACGAGGGCGCCAAGCAGGGGAAGCAGCGCGCGCCTCATACGCGGCCGACCACGGTGCGGCCGAGCAGGCCGGAGGGCTTGATCACCAGCACCGCTGCGATCACCGCCAGCGCCAGCGTGAGCTTCAGCTCCGGCCCTACGATATACGCGCCGCCGACATTCTCGATGATGCCGACGGCAAAGCCGCCGATCACGGCGCCGAGCGGATTAGCGATGCCACCCAGCAACGCGGCCGCAAACGCATAGAGCAGAATGCCGCCCATCATGTTGGGATCGAGGAACACGATGGGCGCGATCATCATCCCGGCAACGGCGCCGATCGCGGCTGCCAGCCCCCAGCCGAGGGCCAGCATCCAGCCGACCCGGATGCCGACGAGGCGGCTGGAGACCGGGTTATAGGCGGCGGCGCGCATCGCAAGCCCGAGCCGTGTGTGGCGGAAAAAGAGATAGACACCGAGCAACATGACCAGAGTCACCGCGGTTGAGCCGAGTTCGTGCGGCGAGACGTAGCCGCCGAGGAAACCGCCGTGCCCACCGCTGCCTTCGAACGGGCTCGGGAAGCGCTTGATCGTGTAGCCGAAGAACCAGCCGCTGCACGCATTGAAGATAAGCAGCAACCCGATGAACACGCCCACCGAGGACAGCACCGGCGCATCCGCCATTGGCCGCAACAGCAGCCGCTCGATGGCGACGCCAATCGCGAACGAGATGACGACGGTGGCGAAGAACGCGATCCAGTACGGCAGCCCGGCATGGATCAGCGCCAACGCGATGAAGGTCGAGAACGTCGCCATCTCGCCCTGCGCGAAGTTCACATGGTGCGTGGCCTGATAGATCATCACCAGTGCCAAGGCGACGCTCGCATAGATGCCGCCGCTGGCGAGGCCGGAGAGGATCTGATGCAGCAGGCCCGCCATCGCTCAGTACCCCAGGTAGGCGCGGCGCACCTGCTCGTCGCGGCCGATCTCGGCGGCAGGTCCTGCGATCGCGATGCGGCCGGTCTCCAGGAGATACGCGCGGTCGGCCAGCGCGAGGGCAAGGCTCGCGCTCTGCTCGACCACCAGGATGCTCATGCCATCAGTCTCGCGGATGCGGCCCATGATGGCGAATATCTCGCGCACAACCAGCGGCGCCAGGCCGAAGCTGGGCTCGTCCAGGAGCAGCAGGCGCGGGCGCGACAGCAGCGCGCGCGCGATCGCGAGCATCTGCTGCTCGCCGCCCGAGAGCGTGCCCGCCTGTTGCGGCAGCCGCTCGCGCAGGCGCGGAAAATAGCCGAACACGCGTTCGATGTCAGCGCCGATCGATCGGTCGCGCCGCGTGTAGGCGCCGAGGCGGAGGTTCTCCTCGACCGAGAGTTCCATGAACGTGCCGCGCCCGTCGGGGACATGCGCGATTCCCCGTCGCACGATCTCCTCGGTCGCGAGGCCGTCGATGCGGGCACCGCCGAACGTGATCTCGCCGACCGTTTGGACCATACCGCAGATCGCGCGCAGCGTCGTCGTCTTGCCGGCACCGTTGGCGCCGAGCAGCGCCGTGACGCCGCCGTCGTCGACCACGAAATCGATGCCGTGCAGCACCTCTCCCGCGCCGTAGGTCGCGCGCAGCGCCCGCGCCTCAAGCAACGTCGGCATGCTCGGCCTCCCCGAGATAGGCGCGGATCACTTCGGGGTTGCGGCGCACCGCGTCGGGCGAGCCCTCGGCGATCTTGCGGCCGAATTCGAGGGCGACGACGTGGTCGGAGACGCGCATCACCAGGCTCATGTGATGCTCGACGAGGAGGATGCTGAGCGAGAAATGCGCGCGTATCCGGCCGAGCAGTACGGCGAGTTCGTCGACCTCGCCGTGGTTGAGGCCGCCCGCCGGCTCGTCGAGCAGGAGCAGCCGCGGCTGGCCGATCAGTGCGCGGCCGAGTTCGACGCGTTTGGCGGTGCCGAACGGCAGGTCGGAGACGCGCCGGTCCGCGACCGCCTCAAGCCCGAGCAGGGCGAGCAGCGGCCCGAGCCGCGCCTGCGCCGCCGCCTCCTCCACGCCCGCCGAGCGAAGCCGCAGCGCATTGGCGATGAACCCGGACCGGCCGAGATGGTGGGCGCCAACAAGGATGTTGTCAGCGACCGTCAGGCTGCGGAACAAGGCCAGATTCTGGAAGGTGCGCCCGATGCCGAGATCGGCCATGCGGTAGCGCTTCTCGCCGGCGACACGATGGCCATCGACCACGACCTCGCCGCGCGTCGGGCGATAGATGCCGCTGATGCAGTTGAACAGCGTCGTCTTGCCGGACCCGTTCGGCCCGATCAGCCCGCAGATCTCGGAGCCCGAGACGTGGAACGAAACGCCGGCCAGGGCGACGATGCCGCCGAAATGAACGGCCACGTCGCGCACCGCGAGCAGCGTCGCACCACCGCCCGGTTCGATCATCCCCGGCACTCGGGCGGCGGCCGCTCGTGGTGGCACATGGCCCGCAAACCTCCCCGCCCGCGACCCTTTCGCGGGGCCGTCATGCGCCCGACGATTGCCTGACCGCAGGCACTCCGGTCAAGCAAGAAGCGATGGTCGCGCGCTGAGCGCGGTTGACGCGACGGAACGGGCGCTCCGATAGTGGCCGGTTCGGAGGAGCGCAGGAGCGATGGGATCGGCCCGCAGGGCTGGGTCACGCGGGGTCAGGCTGCGCCGGCGCGCAACCCGGGCAGGATAGGACGCGCCATGCCGATCGACGAGCAGATGTTCAAGCAGGCGATGCGCCACCTGCCCGCCGGCGTGGTCCTGATAACCACCGGACCTCCGGGCGCGCGCGGCGGCCTGACCGCGACGGCGGTCATGTCGCTGACGGCCGAGCCGCCGCAGCTCGTGGTCGCGGTGAACCACGCGGCCCACGCCTTTCCGCTGATCCTGCGCAACCGGAATTTCGGCGTGAACGTGCTGACCGCAGCCGCCCATGCGCTCGCCGAGTGTTTTGCCGGCTTCGACGGGTCGCAGGGCGAGGATCGCTTCCGTTCCGGAAGCTGGGCGCCGGGCGTGCTCGGGTGCCCGATCCTCGCTGACGCGAAGGTGAGCTTCGAGTGCCGGCTGGTTCATGAATTCCCGGTGGCGACGCACAGCCTTCTGGTGGGCCGCGTGGAAGCGGTCCGTGTAGATCCGGAGACAAAGCCGTTGCTGCACTTCGACGGCGCCTGGGCAGCGCTCGGACCGCACGACGCGGCTCTGCTGAGAGAACGGGGCGGGCGATGAAGCTGCTGTGGCTCGAATACGCGGCCGATTGCGGCTGCGATGCCATCTGCGTCAACGAGCACCATTCGAACGGCTACGCCTGATGCCATCACCGAACCTGATCGCGACCGCGCTGGCGCGACGGACGCACGATGCGGCGATCTGCGTGATGGGCAATTCGATCGCGCTCTACAGTCCGCCGACGCGGGTGGCCGAAGAGCTTGCGATGATCGACTGCATCTCGGGCGGCCGCCTGATCGCGGGCTTTCCGGTCGGCACGCCGACGGATACCTGCTACGCCTACGGCCAGAACCCGAGCCTGCTGCGCGAGCGTTATCTCGAGGCGCACGATTTGGTGGTCAAGGCGTGGACCGCGTCCGATACCTTCGCGTTCAACGGCCGCTTCAATCAGCAGCGCTACGTCAACATCTGGCCGCGGCCGATCCAGCGGCCGCATCCGCCGGTGTGGATACCGGGCGGCGGCTCGGTCGAGACCTGGCAGTGGTGCGCGAAGATGGACTACGTCTACGCGTATCTGTCGTATTTCGGCTACAAGGACGGCCAGGCGACG